>JBBIKZ010000139.1:0-5753 GCA_037445185.1 Hydrogenophilales bacterium
GGAGGCGCTCGTGCACCGATGCCGGGCCATCGCTGGCGGCATGCGCGTCCCTACCTCGAGCCCCCTACCCACTTTGCAGGATATGCTGCAAGCGACACTAGAGACCTACCTGCGGTTGGCTTCCTAGCCATGCATTACAACCCGTCCATCGCATGACCAGGCCGATCGATCTCCTCGCACCCTTGCTGTCGTACAGGGACTGGCGCGATGGCGCCGCCGTCTGGCTCGTCTTTCTGGTCTTCATCCTGCTGCCGGTCGGGCGCATGAGCGAACTGCCCGTTCTCATCCTGGCCATCGCCGGTGGGGTGTTGCTCTACCGGGCACGGGGCGATCTGTTCGAGGACCCCGGTCAGCGGCTCTTTGCCCGCCTGTTCCTGCTAATCTGGCTGCCCATGCTGCTGGCGTTGCCAACGGCGGTCCAGCTGGCGCACAGCGCGAAGGATGTCCTGCTGTTTCCGCGCTTCTATCTTGCCGGGGTGTTCGTCGTGCACGCCCTGCGCCCGCCGCATCGCTGCAGGCTGTTGCTTCGCCTGGCCGGTCTCATGCTGGCCTTCTGGCTGGTCGATGCCATAATCCAGGCCATCGTTGGCGTCGATCTCTTCGGCCACGCCTACGTGCCGCAGCGGCTCAACGCCGTCTATGGCGAGCGCCATCTCGATTTCGGCGTGGCCCTGCCTACCCTCGCCCCCCTGCTGCTCTACCCGTTGCGCCGCCGGCCGGTCTGGTTCCTGCTCGCTGCCGTCATCACCGGGGTCATCGTCCTCCTGGCCGGCAGCCGTGGCGGCTGGGTGAGTTATGCAGTGGTCCTGGGCGTCCTGGGTTTGGCATGGCTGCGTCGCCATCGGCCTGGAATCCAGGCGATCGCAATGGCAATGACCGTCGCGATCGCCGGGGTAGTTGCGGTCGTTGCCCTCTCTCCCGACCTGCAACAGCGCATGAAGACCACCGCCAAGCTATTCAGTGGCGACTGGCAACAGATGGACGAGGCCACCGCCTACCGTTTGACCATATGGCAGGTGGCCGGCAGGATGATCGCCGATCAGCCCATCACGGGGGTGGGGGTGGCCGGCTTTCGTTATGGCTACCCGCACTACGCCGGCGAGGGCGATCCTTTCATCGTGGCCGGCAGCGAGGTGGGCGCCTTCTACGCCCACCAGATCGTCATCCAGGTCCTGAGCGAGACCGGTCTCGTCGGCCTGGCCGGACTGATCGCCTTTTATGTCCTATGGGGGCGCTCCTGGCAGCAGGCTACCCCGACATCCCGCCTGCGCATGGCCCCCTTCGGCCTGGCCGCCCTGGCCTGGCTGTTCCCGTTCAACAGCCATGCCTCCTTTTACGGCTCGCAGTGGGCACTGCTGCTGTGGCTGCTCCTGGCCCTGTATTGCAGCGGCTGGCGTACGGCGCAACCGAGGCCTGCGTGATGCGCCGGGTCCTGTGGTGGGGCAGGTTCGATCCGGGGTATGCACGCAACCGCATCCTGCGCGCCCTGCTCGCCGAGTTGGGCTGGCTGATCCTGGATTTCCGTCCGTACGTGAGCGTCCTGGGCGACCTGGAGGCCGGCTTGCGCCAGCTGCCCAGACCGGACCTGGTATGGGTGCCGTGTTTCCGCCAGCGCGATCTCGCCGCCGCCCGCCGCTGGGCAAAGCGTCATCGCGTCCCCCTGCTTGCGGATCCGCTTATCAGCGCCTATGACAAACAGGTCTTCGAGCGGGGCAAACTCAGCCCCGACAGCCTGCGGGCGCGGCGGCTCAGGGCGTGGGAAGGGCGGCTATTGCGCGCCGCCGATGTCGTGCTGGCGGATACCGCCAGCCATGCCGATTTCTTCCGCGAAACCTTTGCCATCCCGGCAGATCGGCTGGCCGTGGTGCCGGTGGGTGCCGAAGAGGCCCTGTTCAGGCCCTGTCCGCCACCGCCGCACAAGGCACCGGCGCTGCGCGTGCTCTTCTACGGCAGCTTCATCCCCCTGCAGGGGCCGGAGACGATCGTCGAGGCGGCGCGGCTTTGTGCCGGCGCCGCGATCGATTGGACGCTGGTGGGTGACGGCGCCTTGCGCCCCCGTTGCGCGCGGCAGGCCCGGGGCCTCGGCCGACTGCGATTCGAGCCGTGGCTGCCCTTTGCCGAGCTGCCGGCGAGGATCTGCGCCGCCGATGTCGTATTGGGCATCTTCGGCACCACCCCCAAGGCGGCGCGGGTCATCCCCAACAAGGTCTATCAGGCGCTGGCCTGCGCGCGCGCGGTGGTGACGCAAGGTTCCGCGGCCTATCCCCCGGCGCTGCGTCAGGACAGGGCAGCGGGGTTGTTTTGGGTGCCGGCGGGTGACGCCCAAGCCCTGGCCGACACGCTGCGCGCACTGGCTGCGGACCGTGAGGCGCTGTGCCGGGCGAGCGTGCGGGCTGGTGAGACCTACCAGGAGTATTTTGCTACTGCACAGGTACGCGCGGCATTGCAGGCCGCGCTGGAGTTGGCGTGAAAAACGCGCGCTGACGGCTCGGGACCGCCACACTCACAGCTTTGACGAGGAAAATCTGCAGCTCACTGACCAGGACGCCGATTTTACGCCATGCCAATCGAGACCGACCCCTTCGACACCGTCCGACCTTGGGGCCATTACGCGCCACCAGCCTCCGCGTCCTTGCTGCGCATGCTGGTGCGGGCCGGCGTTGCCCGGGGACGCCTGACGAAATGGATCGTCCACACCTGGCAGAGGCGCTACGGGCCCTGCGTCGATGTCGAGGTCCGGGGGGGTCGCTATCGCCTGGACATCTCGAACAATGTCACGGATGCCAAGCTCCTGGGTTCGTCCAAGCGTTATGACGGGCGTGAGGTCGATTATCTGCTGCAAGCCTGTTCCCACCCAGGGGCGGTGTTCGTCGATATCGGTGCGAACACCGGTCATTACCCCCTTAGTCTCGCCAGCCATGGCCAGGCTCGGGTGCTGGCGATCGAACCGAACCCCGCTGCCTTGGCGCGACTGCGTTTCAATGTACACGCCAATGCACTCGAAGACAGGGTGATCATCGAGGCGGTGTGTGTGGGCCGGCGCGGGCGCGTCATGCTGAGCTATGGGGCGGGCGGATTGGGTGCGGCCAGCACCGTGATATCGGTGGAAAATGGGCAAAAACTGTGGCTGGAGTCGCTGCCGCTAGCGGACATCCTGCAAAAGCACGGCATTGCCCGTATCGACGGGCTCAAGATCGACATCGAGGGGGCGGAGGCCGAGGCCTTGCCCCCTTTTTTCGCGACGACAGCCAGCACCCTCTGGCCCCGGCTCGTCGTCATCGAGCATTGCCATCGCGCCTTGTGGTCTGTGGATATCATCGCCCACATGCAAGGATTGGGATACCGCCGCCTCGAGACGACCCGCAGCAATACCGTGTTGCGCCTGGAGCGTGGCGCGGAGACGGCGGCTGGAAAGGGAACCGGCGCGGTGCACGGGGTGGGATGAGATGAAACAGGTCGTCTGCATGAAGTGGGGGACGCTCTATGCCGCCACTTATGTCAACATCCTCTACGCCATGGTGCGCCGCAACCTGACGGGCCCGCTGCGTTTCGTCTGTCTCACCGATGACCCGCAGGGGGTGCGCCCCGAGGTCGAATGTCTGCCCTGCCCCAGCGTCGACCTGCCCCCGCCCTACAACCGGACCGGCTGGCGTAAGATCGCTCTGTGGGCGCCTGAGCTGCCCGGCATGACCGGTGACTGGCTGTTCCTCGACCTGGATGTGGTGATCACCGGAGCCCTCGACGATTTTTTTGCCTTCGCCCCCGACCGCCGTTTCGTGGTGATGCAAAACTGGACGCAGCCCGGCCGGGGCATCGGCAACACCTCGGTGTTCCGCCTGCGCATCGGTGCCTTCCCGCATATCTATGAGCGTCTGGTCCCTGAATTCCCCACGCTCCTGCAACGCTATCGCATCGAGCAGACCTACATCTCGCGCACCGTCGGGGAGATGACCTTCTGGCCGGATACGTGGTGCGTGCTGTTCAAGACCCATTGCGTGCCGCCCTGGCCGCAGCGGTTTTGGCGCAGCCCCCAACTGCCTGCCGGAACGCGCATCGTCGCCTTTCCCGGTGACCCCAATCCACACGATGCCGTGGCCGGGCGCTGGCCGGTGAAGCGTTGGTACAAGCGGGTGTACAAACATATCCGGCCCGCGGCGTGGATCGCGGATTACTGGCATGAATGAGGCTGCGCCGGCACTCACCCAGACGCTGAGCATCCAGCCGGAGCATGCGCCCTGCATCCGGGTGAAACTCCTCAGCCGTTTCCCGGCCGAGATATGGCGGCATCAATGTCCGGATGGTCGGTGTGTCTGGGGCGGCTGCTGCTTCAGCTTCGAACGCGAGGATGCGGCTTACGACTGGCTGGTGGTCTATGACGACATCCCGCCACTGCCGGGGCAGAAGCGCCACCTGGCCGTGGAGCGGCTGCGCTGTGCGCCCTTCCATACCCTGCTGGTGACGACCGAACCGCCGTCGATCAAGAGCTACGGCCGCGCCTACACGAGGCAGTTTGGCACGGTATTGACGAGCCAGCCGGCCTGGGCCCTGCCGCACCCCGACCGCATCTTCGCCCAGCCGGCACTGCACTGGTTCTACGGCGTGGGCAGCCGCAGCATCCGCCCTTTTCACACCATCGCGGCCATGGACACGAGCGCCAAAGACCGGGGGCTGTCGATGGTGTTCTCGCCCAAACGCATGCGCCACACCCTGCATCACAGGCGCCACACCTTCATGTCCAGGCTCATGGCGCTGTTGCCGGAGATGGAGGTCTATGGCAGCGGGGCGCGGCCGCTCGACGACAAGGCCGAGGCCCTGGATCCTGAATCCGTGTTCATCAAAGTCAAAACCTCTCATGTGAGCGATCTGGCATGATTTTCCGCCGGACGGCCCGGTTCATGTGACTGCCGAGGGTCTTTTTCGGGGCGGCGCCTTGCCTTGGGACCCCGAAAGTCGGCGTGGGCGGGGCGGCGTTACCTCATTTTCCTGCTCCAGCACAAGCCCCGACCTTCCGCCTGCGCGGAACGGGGTATTTCGATGCGGAACACTTGCGGCCTCGGCCTGGGCCACCCAAGCCGCCTTGTCCTGCTTGCGCGGATTCCACTTGCAGAGGAAGTCCAGTCTCCGCCCTTCGCTCGCCCATGCGTCGCGTTCTTCTGCCTTGGCAAACAGCACTCGCGCACTGTCAAAGCCGCTGTCTTCCACCATCAGAACGGCTTGCGCCGGCTTGACCAGACATCTCACCCGAGGAAATGCCCGCTCGTAGAAGTACTCGGTCTCGTGGGCGCAATGCCAACTGCCGGCGCGCAACTCCAGCCCGATGTTCCAGCCTTCATTGCCCAGATAGCCGGCAATCGGACAGTAGCCATCGACGCCCTGGTAGGTGCGGCTGACGTCTTCTTTCTTCGTGTCGCTGTTGTCCATGACGAAGGTGTCGATCTCGAAGCGCACGAATCCCTGGTGCGGGGTGATCGGGGCTTCGGTGCGTTCTGGCAGACGCACCGACAGTTCGTCGGTCATCTCCCGCAACTCGCTGGCCTTGGCATCGAGCCGCTGGCGCATCCAGGCGCTGCTGGGCACTTTCGACAGCCCAAGCGCTTCTTTGAAGAAGCGGTCCGTGCGGAAGGGTTCGATGGCATCAAAGTCGCTCTTGCCCAGACTGAGCAGCCCGGTCATCGCCTTGACCATGTCCGAGGTCTTCATGCCCTGCGAGACCGGCAGCCGGGGATCGATCACCGCATCGACTTGCGCCGCCT
>JBBIKZ010000140.1:0-5715 GCA_037445185.1 Hydrogenophilales bacterium
TCGGAACACTTGTAGGCGTAGATCGGCATGATGACCTCCGGAAAACGAAACATTGCTGCAATTATATCAACGATTTCCGATATTTAGGTAATCCAGCGGATTTCAACCCGCTTCGACCATCGGGTCACCGTCTTTGCCGCATCAGGGCCATACTGGTCGGCCGAGGGCGTGGTCGCGTATGACGGTCGTCGGCCTGATGGCCAACCTAAGGGCGAAGCGTCGGGCCATCGCGGCCAGACCGCGCATCCCTCGGTGGTTCCCAGTGCGAGCCTCACCAGGCGAGCCTGAGCGTCACGAAGGCCTGACGCTGGACGGTGTGCTCACGGCGAAATTCGACATGCGCCCCGCTCACGTTCTGCAGGGTCAGCGCCAGCTCGTCCTCGCTGCCACGCCCCCCCAGGCGTTTGGCCAGCTTCACGTCCATGCGCGCGTAGGACGGCTGCACATCCCCATCATTGAGCCACATCATGTCGCCCACCCGGTAATAAGCGAGGTTCGCCTGCAGCCCGGCAGGCAGGGGTAGCGTCCAGAGCAGGCTCGACGCATGTCGCGGGGCGGTCCGTTCGGTGTCGCGGTCGGTGCCAAAGCCGGCACGAATGCGCGTGATGGCATGAGAGAAGAGGACCCGGCCCAGACTGGGGTGGTGCCAGCTTAGCGTCAGGTCGCCGCCCACGGTGCGGATGCAGCCGGTGTTGTAGAAATAGTCCGCAGTGTCGGGACCCAGAGCGGGGGGGCGCAGATAATCCGCCGGAATGGGGAAGGGACAGTCCCCTCCTACCGTGCAGGACCTGTCGTCGATGTAGCGTTCGTGCCGCTCGACGAAGAGCCGGGCATCGACCGCCAGCCCATGCTGGGGGTAGCGCGCAACGTAGCCGATCTCCGCGAAGCGCGTGCGCTCCGGCTCCAGCTCCTGCACGGCCCAGGTGCCGATGTCGACGATCTTACCGTAGAGCGGGGGGAGGTTGCCCAGGTAGCGTATCACCTCGCGCGCGTTGTTTTCCGCCAGCGTCGGGGCACGATAGCCCTGGCCCACGCTCATGCGCACCGACTGCTCGGGTGCGAAGGACCAGTTGAGGGCCAGGCGCGGCGAGAGGAGGACGTCGCCATGGGGATGCCGCTCCAGGGTGAGGCCGGCGTGCGCGAGCCAGGCCGGTGTGATGCGCCAGTCGACATTGGCGAAGACCTGCCAGGGCGTGGCCTTGACCGTGCCGAGGCCATAGAGCTGACGCCCGGATTCGGCGCGATCCTGCCGCACGCCCACGCCCCAGACTGCCTTGAGCGTGTCGGACCAGGCATGGATCTGCTGCAGCTCCAGGGCATCGCGCGTGGCGTCGAGGTCGTCCTGCACCGGGCTGCTGGTGCCCGCCCCGCTCAGGGTGGCGAGCTCCCGCTTGCTGCGCTCGAAGCGGCCATACTTGAGGGAGAGCTGCGAGCCGGGGGCGTAGTGCTTGTGCCAGGCCAGACGTAGACTGAGCTGCTGCTGCCTGCGCGCCCGATAGGGCTCCTCGTCCGGATCGAGCGAACTGCCCACCCAATCCTCGCCGCGCACGTACCCGATGCCGAGCAGCCATTCCTCGTCCATGACGGGCCTGAAGACCAACTGCCCGTTGAGGGTCTGGCGTTCGATGTCCTCATGGAAGGCGTGACTGGTGAGCCCCAGATCACGAAAATTGGTCGCCGCGCGGCTGGACAGGCTCAGGCGCCAATCGAAGCGTGCCGAGCTGCGGCCGATGCGGGCGTATTGGTCGGCATAACCGTCGCGGCCCCTGGCCAGACTCAGCCCGGCACCCGGGTCATCTCCCGGCTCGCGGGTGATGATGTGGACCACGCCTTGGAAGGCGCCAGCGCCGTAACTGGCCTGATTGGGGCCGCGCACGACCTCGATGCGCTCGACATCCTCCAGGCGCAGGGGGAGTTCCTGCCAGTCGACGGCACCCGTGGCGGGATTGACGACCGACTGGCCGTCCACCAACACCAGCAGGCGGTTGGGATAGCCGTCGCCGAGGCCGTGATTGACCACCACCGGCGAGCCCTTGGGCCAATCCGCCACCAGATAGCCCGGCACCAGGCGCAGCACGTCGTGGATCTCGGTCAGGCCCGCGGCGCGTAGCGTTCGCCGGTCGATGACGGTGACCGGCGCAGCGGCGTCCGGGGGTGAGGTGGCGATGCGCGAGGCGGTGAGGACCTGCGGCAGCTCGGCCAGGAAGATCTCCTCCGTGAGGCCTTCGGCGACGCCATTCAGGCTGCTGAAAGCGAGTAATAAAAGCGGAGTCAGGCGTCGCACAGGCTGTGCGCCTCCCGGCTCAGGCGTTGGTAATCCACCTTGCCCGTGCCCAGGAGGGGCAGACTGTCGCGGTAGATGACGCGGCGCGGCAGCACGATCTCGGGCTGGCCGAGCCGGCGCGCGGCGGCGGCCAGTTGCTCGCGTGTGAGGCCGGCGTCGGTGGTGTAGAGCACGATGGCCTCACCGCGACCCAGCTCCGGCACGGCGAGCGTGGCATGCTGGGCCTCAGGGGACACGGCGCGGGCGATGGCCTCGGCCAGGTCCAGACAGACCAGCTCGCCAGCCACCTTGGCAAAACGCTTGAGTCTGCCCAGGATGCGCACAAAGCCATCGGCATCGATCTGTGCCACATCGCCGGTGTCGTGCCAGCCGGCACCGGCCGCGGAGCGGGGCGGGTCGAGCACGCCGGGCGCCTCGGGGCGGTAATAGCCGGACATGAGGTTGGGGCCGCGCAGGTGCAGCGCCCCACCTGCGGCGATCCCCTCCACCGGCAGCACGCGCGCCTCGATGTCCGGCAGCAGCCGGCCGACGGTGCCGGGACGGTTGCTGTCGGGCAGATTCACCGCCACCACCGGCGCCAGTTCGGTCAGCCCATAGCCCTCCAGGATGTCGATGCCGAAACGCTCGCGCCAGACCTCGCGTACCGGCTCGGCCAGCTTCTCCGCCCCCGCCACCACGTAGCGGAGACGCTTGAAGTCCTCCGGGCTGGCATGGCGGGCATAGTGATGCAGAAAGGTGTTGGTCGAGAACAGGGTGTTGCAGCCCTTCTCGCGGATGAGCTGGGGGATCGCCTTGTAGTGCAGGGGGGAGGTATAGAGCACCAGGCGGGCCCCGCTCACCAGGGGCAGCAGCGTGCCGGCAGTGAGGCCGAAGCTGTGGAACATGGGCAGGCAGTTGAAAATACGGTCCTTGGGGCCGAACGGGAAGATGCGCAGGATCTGCGCCACGTTGGCGAGCAGCGCCCGGTGCGAGAGGACCACCCCCTTGGGGCGCCCTTCCGTGCCGGAGGTAAACAATACCACCGCCGGTTCCTCCGGATCGGCCAGCGGGACGACGCGCTTCGGGAACCACAGGGCATAGCCCAGGAGCCAGAGCTTGTCGGCAAGGCCGAACCGACGGCGCAGGTCCTCCAGATGGTAAATCCGCACATCGCGCAGCGCCTCGGCCTGGGTCGTGAGCTGGGCCTTCTCCAGGAAGGCGCGGCTGGTGATGAACGTGCGTACCCCGGCCACGCGACAGGCGTTCTGCATGCCTTCACTGCCGGCGGTGTAGTTGAGCATGCAGGGCACACGACGCTGGCTGGATAGGCCAATGATCAGGGCGGCTGTGGCGGCCACATTGGGCATCAGCACCCCCACGTGCTCGCCAGGCCCTGTCAACCGGGCGGCCAGGCGGCCGAGGGCCAGGGTCATCTTGAGCAGGTCGCCATAGCTGTAGCTGCCCGGCACGGGGTCTTCCCACTGGCCGGGCGTGCGGCGACCGAAGCGACGCACCGCCCCCACCAGGGCCTGGAACAGGGTGCCGGCCGCGACCGGGTCTGGCGTCATCATGGCTCGGAGACCAGGGAGGAATCGTCGCGCAGCAGAGGCATACCCAGCCTGTCAGATCTGCAACCAGCGGCTCGCCTCACGCAGGCGGTCGGCCATGTCGATGAGTTCCGGGCGGGGGTGACAGCGCACCATCACCACCGTCCAGCGCCGTCGGTCGCGCCCGAACAGGTCGGTGAAGGTGAGCGCGTGGGTGTTCGCCGCGCCGTCGTCGGCGCGCAGCACCCCCATGCCATCGAGCCGCAGGGTCACCTGTTCCAGGCGGAGATGGCGCTCCGGGTTGAGCAGGATGTCGTCGAAATCCGCCGCCGCGTGGCGCAAGTCCAGCGCGGCCTGGGCCTGGGCCAGGTCGGCGAGCAGCGCATCGAGCCGCCGCTCGAGGGCCGGCCGCCGGTCGGCGTCGGCGGTGCGCAACTGGGCGACGAGGTAGTCCTTCTCCTCCTGCAGCGCCTGCCTCGCACCCCGTCGCGCCGCCAGACGTTCCGCCAGCCGCGCCAGCAGACTGTCGTACAGATTCCAGCTCAGGAGCGCTCTGGCCTCGTCCTCCGTGGGCGCCGGGCCGCTCAGGGTGTGATCGGTGAACGAGACCACGCGCTGGGCGACCTCGCGGCGGATGACCTCCCCGCTCGCCTCCATGCCGAAGGCCGTCTTCTCGTGCCGGCGCATGCCCATCAGGGCATAGACATCCTCCCCCGGCCCGCCCGGCCGGCGGGCATACTCGTGCATGGCATGGCTCATGCACAGGGCGTGCTGCATCTGCTCGGCACTGCCGAACAGGGCGTGGACGAAGGGGTCGCGGCCATACAGTTCCGGGCTCATCTCCACCGGACCCGGAATGGACCGTGCCAAGTCCTGCACGTATTCGAGCGCGCGTGCGACCGCTCTTCGGTAGCGACGGGGATAATCGCGACCCTGGCGCAGCCTGGGCTCCACCCTTTGCACTGCGCGCTCGATCGCCTCCCGCACCCGCTCGGATTCGGGCGCAGCCGGGGCTCGCGCGTGGTCGAGCAGGCGGGAGATCAGCCCGGCCATGCCAGCTCAGAACGGAATGTCGTCGTCCAGATCGCCGAAGCCACCGCCCTGTTTCATCCCGCCGCCGGCCTCGGGCACACGCCCCGATTCCTCGCGCGTATCGCCATAGTCCGCCGTGCCGCCGCCGGCGCGGCTGCCCAGCATCTGCATGCGCTCGCCGCGGATCTCGGTGGTGTAGCGGTCCTGGCCGTCCTTGTCCTGCCACTTGCGCGTGCGCAGGCTGCCCTCGACATAGATCTGGCTGCCCTTCTTCAGGTATTGGCCGCAGATCTCCGCCTGTTTGCCGAAAAAAACGACGCGATGCCACTCGGTCGCCTCCTGTTTCTCACCGTTTTTGTCCTTCCACGTCTCCGTGGTGGCCACGGACAGATTGGCGATGGCGTCGCCGCTGGGCATGTAGCGCACCTCGGGGTCGCGCCCCAGGTTGCCCACCAGGATCACCTTGTTGACTGAAGCCATGCTCGTCTCCCCCTCGCAGGTGGTTCATACCGGAAAGATCGTCTCGATTATACAGAGCAGCTGTCAGGCGCAGGAGGTTGACTGTAGAGAGCAAATAATCTGTCCGGACTCGTGGCACGAGATTTGTCCGGTTTCATTAGGTGCGGAAGGAGGTGCCTGATGAGACGGACAGAGTTGCTACAGGATAGGGGCGATGAGGTTTGAAGAAGCGCATAGATGTTGGCAGTCAGGGCGGCTGACGCAGGAGGATGCGGCGAGGCGGTTGGGGGTGGGTTAAGCGGACGTTTCGGCGCTCTATCGCCCGCTACGAGGAGGCTGGTCTGGAGGGGCTGGTGGATAGGCTTCTTACACAGGTGTCGCAGCGGCGGGCGCCGGTCGATGAGGTGATGGCGG
>JBBIKZ010000141.1:0-5605 GCA_037445185.1 Hydrogenophilales bacterium
GCGAATCCCCCGGCGGCTTCGCCGCCACCCCCTTTGTCAAGGGGGCTGGGGGTGGCCCGTAGGGCCGGGGGGTTCGATGTCGACCCCTCACGCAGGGTTTCCGCCCCACCGGACGGCGCGGCGTCCAGCTTGAGCGAGACGCCCCAGGCCAGGCGATGGAAGCCGTCCAGCACCTCCAGCCAGGGGCTGACCGGATTGGGTTCGTCCTCCATGCGCGCCTGCCAGATCGCCAGGACGCGGGGGATGTGGGACAGGATGTCGACCATCGCCTGGCGCAGCTCGGCATGCCGTTGGGCGGTTCCCGGCAGTCCCAGTTCCGTACGGACGCGGTCGTTGAACACGCCGCCTCCGCTGGCGGGCGGCAGATGCGCGGCGTCGGTCCCCAGTAGGATGGCGGCATCGAAATCGCGCAGTCGGGCGCCGCTGGGCGAGACGAGGCGGATGGGGCTGGCGATGCTGTCGTCGCGGAAGCTGCCCTGATCGAGTTGCAGCGCGAGCCACTCGCGCCAGGTGCCGAAGGCGTATCGCGTATGGTGTGCCGAGGCCTGGGTGCCCAATGCCTGCAGCAGCGTCCACAGTTGCCGCCCGGCCACGTCGGCGGCGAAGGCCTGGTCGGCGCCCAGGTCGGTCAGCGCTGCCAGCAGGGCCTGCTGCCAGTCGGCCAGGGTTCGTGCTGGTCCTGACAGGCGCGCGCGTGCCGCGTCGAGTCGGGCGAGCATGGGCAGGGCGGCGCGAGCGGCCTGCCCGGCCAGTGACGCGAACCGATGACAGCCCGAGACCACCCCCTCCCGGCTGATCGCCCGCTCCAATTCGGCCACCGCCTCGAGACGGGCAGCCGGGGCCAGATCGGGGTAGACGAAGGGTGACTTGAGCAGATCGAGCAGGTCACGGTGATAGCAATCGTCCTGCACGAGGGCGAACAGCCGGTCCAGGACATGGGCCACGGCAGCGGTCGCCAGGCTCCAGCCGGTCTCGTCCTCGATCAGGATACGGTCACGCTCTAGCAGGGCGCGCAGCCGCCGGGCTGCCATCCGGTCCAGGGCGACGATGGCGATGCGCTCCTGCCCTTGTGCCACCCAGTTTCGCACCTCGGTCGCGGCGGCCAGCGCCTGCGCTTCCAGATCCGGTGCCGCGAGCAGGCGAACATGGGGCGCGAGCGGGCTCGCCGGGCAGCGCTGGCGCAAGGCCGCCGCCCGCTCCGGCATGGGCACCCCGCTATCGGACGGCCAGGCCGCCTCCAGCAGGGCACGGCGTTCGGGCAGGGCGGGCAGCCAGGGCAGCGCGCGCACCGGGTGCCGCATCGCCCACTGCGCCAGGAAACCCTCATCCAGGCGGCTCAGGCGCGTGAGGCCCAGGGTGTAGAGGGGGCCTGCGGCGCCACAGGCGGCTTGCGCCAGACGCAGCGCCCGGTCACGCACGGGATCGTTCACGCGTCCCTGTTGCATGGCCCGCCACAGCTCCAGCACCAGTCTGGATTCCGCCTCCAGCAGCCGGTTGCTGCGGCTGCCGTAGGCCGCCTTCACCTGGGCGAGCAAACCCTGCGGCGCCTCCCCGGGCTGCAGGCCTTCGGCCGAAAGCTCGTCGATCAGGTCGAGCAGCTCGCGGGCCACCGCCCACAGGGCTTGCGTCCGGCACACGCCGGCCTGCAGGAGGACGTCGTGGACTTCGGCCAGACGCTGGCAGTCGTGTTCGACGGGACCGGGGGCGGGGACCTCGGCGACGAGCGTGTGCAGGGTGTGCAGCCGCGGCGGCAGGAAGACCGGCCGGTCCACCAGGCTGCGCAGCGCGGCCAGGAGGGGCGCGGCCGCGTGCAGATGCGGCAGCAGCACGGTGCAGGCGCTCAGATCGGGCACACGGCCGGCCTCCCAACGGAGCAGTTCGGCCGCGGCCTGCTGGAAAGGGTGCGGCGGCATGACGCCATTGTGCCCCAACCCGCCTGGCAGGATGACAAAAGAAAAGCCCCGGTAGTGCCGGGGCAAAGAGAGGAGGAGGATGTCAGTCGCGCCCTGGCGACCAACAATCCCTATCGGGCGCCAGATGGCTCAAGCGTTCGATACGGGATTCGACGACATGAAACGCACATACCGATGTCACGAATATGTACATTTCAGATACTAATATATTAAATCTTCTGCATCGCGTCAAGTCGGTGTATGTGTCGAGTATCCGAGGGGCTCGGCATGGTGTGGCGGCAGCAGGGTAGCCGAGTCACTGGGCGGCGGGGGTGGTGAGGTGTAAGCGCGTGGCAATCGACAGGACGGGGGCGTTCTGCTACCCTTGTCCGTTACAGTCCGCGGCGTCAGCCCAGAAATAACGACCCATTACGCACCGAACACCTCCATGCACCCCCTGCTGCTGCGCGTTTTCCCCTTTTTGCGCTGGTTCCCCCTCAAGGCCGAGACCCTCAAGCTGGATTTCATCGCCGGGCTCACGGTCGCGCTGGTGCTCATCCCCCAGTCCATGGCCTATGCCCAGCTCGCCGGCATGCCGGCGTACTATGGCCTCTACGCCGCCTTCCTGCCGGTGGCGGTGGCGGCCATGTGGGGTTCCTCGCATCAGCTGGGCACCGGCCCGGTGGCGGTGGTCTCGCTGCTGACGGCCTCCTCGCTGTCGGTCTTCGCCGCCCCCGGCTCACCCGACTTCATCGCCCTGGCCATCCTGCTCGCCCTGCTGGTGGGGATCGTGCAATGCCTGCTCGGGGTATTCAAGCTGGGGGTGGTGGTCAACTTCCTCTCCCACCCCGTCATCGTCGGCTTCACCAACGCCGCGGCCATCATCATCGCGCTGTCCCAGGTGAGCAAGCTCTTCGGCGTGCCCATGGGGCGCAGCGAGCATTTCATGCTGGACATGTGGGGGGTGTTCAAACAGCTGGGCGACACCCACTTCCCCACCTTGCTGATGGGGCTGGGCGCCATCCTGATCATGTGGGCGATCCGGAAATACCGGCCCAAGTGGCCCGGGGTGCTGATCGCCGTGGTCATCACCACCGTGGTGTCCTGGGCGATCGGCTTCGAGAAGAACGCCGATGGCCGGCTGGAGCAGGTGCGCGACCCGCAACTCCGTGCCCTGGTGTTGGCGGTGGACGAAGGGGGGCGGCGTGTCGATGCGCTGGCCCAGTCGCTGGCCGCCAAACAGGACGCACTCAGTGCGGCGCAAAAGCGCGCGGCGGACTCGGCCGAGCTGCTGCGCCTGGAGGCGGAGGTGGGCCTTGCCCGTCTGGCGGCCAAACAGGCCGAGGAGAAGCTCAACGAGCTTGTGCAGCAACTGCGGCAGATTCCGGTGGTGCGCGAGGCCGGCCACAAGGGTGAGACGGTTGCCGTCTACATCGCCGGACGCGCCCCGGCCGGTGTCAAGCTGGAGGATGCCACCTACCGTATCCGCAAGGTGGCCAAAGGCCAGTTCAAGCTGGTGGGGGGCGGCGAGGTGGTGGGCGCCATCCCCGAGGGCCTGCCCAGCCTGTCCCTGCCGCAATTCGATCTGGACAAGGCCCGCGCCCTGCTCTCGACAGCCTTCGTCATTTCTCTCGTGGGGTTCATGGAGGCCATCTCCATCGCCAAGGCCATGGCCGCCAAGACCAAGCAGCGCCTGGACCCGAACCAGGAACTCATCGGTCAGGGCCTGGCCAACGTGGTGGGTAGTCTGTCGCAGTCCTTCCCGGTATCCGGATCCTTCTCCCGCTCGGCGGTGAACCTGAACGCCGGCGCGGTGACCGGGATGTCCTCCGTGTTCACGGCGCTGATCGTGCTGGTGACCCTGCTCCTGCTCACCCCGCTGCTTTACCACCTGCCGCAGGCGGTGCTGGCCGCGATCATCATCATGGCGGTGGTCGGGCTGGTCAACGTGCAGGCCATCAAACACGCCTGGCAGGCGCACCGGCACGACGGCGCCGCCGCCGTCGTCACCTTTTTCGCCACCCTGGCCTTCGCCCCGCATCTGGACGTCGGCATCATGGTCGGCGCGGGGCTCGCCATCGTGCTCTTCCTGCTGCGCACCATGATGCCGCGGGTGGCCCTGCTCGGCCGCTATTCGGACGGCACGCTGCGCGACCTCAAGGTGCACCCGCATCTGGCCACCAGCAAGCACGTCATGGCCATGCGCTTCGATGGCTCGCTCTATTTCGCCAACGTCTCCTTTTTCGAGGACGCGGTGTTGGAGGCCTTGGCCTCGCACCCGCAGGCGAAGTTCGTCCTCATCGTCGGCGATGGCATCAATCAGCTCGATGCCTCCGGCGAGGCGGTGGTACATCACCTGGTGGAGCGGCTGCGCGAAAGCGGGGTGGAGCTGGTCTTCTCGGGCCTGAAAAAGCAGGTCCTGGACGTGATGCGCAGCACGGGTCTGATCGACCTGGTCGGCCAGCACAACATCTTCGCCACCGAGAACCAGGCCCTCGCCGCCATCTACGAACGGCTAGGCGAGGAGGCGGCGGACGACCTGCTCTGCCCCGTGCTTCCAGGGGGCAGGGCCTTACCGTAACGTGACCCAGTGATGCCGGAGGCCAGTGCGGGTGCCGTCCTGAAAACCCTGTTCCCCTTCCTGCGCTGGTTCCCCCTGCGGACGGCCACCCTGAAGGCGGACCTGATCGCCGGGGTGACCGTCGCCCTGGTGCTGATACCGCAATCCATGGCCTACGCCCAGCTGGCGGGCATGCCGGCATATTACGGCCTGTATGCGGCCTTCCTGCCGGTGGCGGTGGCGGCCCTGTGGGGGTCGTCGAACCAACTGGCCACCGGGCCCGTGGCCATCGTCGCCCTGCTCACCGCTTCCGCCCTGCAACCGCTCGCCACGGCGGGCAGCGCCGAATAGGTCGCCTATGCCGTGCTGCTCGCCCTCATCGTCGGTGCCATCCAGCTCGGCCTGGACGTGCTGCGGCTGGGGGTGGTGGTCAACTTCCTCTCGCATCCGGCGGTGGTTGGCTTCACCAACGTGGCGGCCATCATCATCGGCCTGTCGCAACTGTACAAGCTGCTGGGTATGTCCATGCCCAAGAGTGATGTCTTCTTCAAGGGCATCCTCGGGGTGCTCGCCCAGCTGCCGGAGACGCACGTGCCCACCCTCCTGATGGGTGTCGGCGCGATCGCGCTCATGCTCTTGATGAAAAGGCATCTGCCGCGCTGGCCCAACGTGCTGGTGGCGGTGGTGCTGACCACGCTGCTCTACCACCTGCCCCAGGCCGTGCTGGCCGGCATCATCATGCTGGCGGTGCTGAGCCTGTTCAACTTCGCCGCCATGAAGCATGCCTGGCAGGCGCACAGGCACGACGGCGTGGCGGCCGGCGTGACCTTTCTCGCCACCCTCGTCTTCGCCCCCAACCTCGATTACGGCATCCTGGTGGGCGCCGCGGTGGCCATCGTGCTGTTCCTGCTGCGCCGCATGCGCCCGCGCGTGGCAAGGCTCAGCCGACATGCCGACGGCACCCTGCGCGATGCCCGCGTGCACAACCTGCCCGAGTCGGAGACCATCGTCGCCCTGCGCTTCGACGGCTCGCTCTATTTCGCCAACGTGTCCTATTTCGAGGACGCCATCCTCGGCGCGCTGGCCGAGAGTCCGGCGGCCCGCTATGTCCTGGTGGTGGGTGACGGCATCAACGAACTGGACGCCTCCGGCG
>JBBIKZ010000142.1:0-5564 GCA_037445185.1 Hydrogenophilales bacterium
AGTCCGGACAGATTATTTGCTCTCTACACAGATGCGCGCAATCAACTTGAGTATCTGGCTGAACATGCTGCATGATGCATTCACGATGGGCCTCCTTCGGTCGGGTGGTGGTGTGCTTGAGCGCTCACCAACCCCACTCCTCCGGATGGCCCGTCGTCATAAGCTGTTTTGGACAAGAGTGGTCGGGTCTATGGAAATGGGATGTGCCGCGCAACGCTCCACGTCTAAGGCCCGTTTCGTCCTGTCCATAAATCTATCGCGGGCGTTGCGCGACCCCCTACCCCGCCAGGCTGTAAAGATTTCAACAGGGGTGACGATAATGCCCACGTGATACCCGGGGTCAAGACCGATTCGCTGCCCCTACCCACCGGCGCGTGGCCGACATGACCCGCGCACGAGTGGCCGCGCTCCAGGCATGGGTTTTGCTACACTCTCGGCCGCCACCCAGGGCAGGTTCAAATGGACACAGATAACACTCGCTACCCGGTGTCTTACCGCACGCAAAGACTGTGCATCCCCTATGGGCCGTCACACCCGACGCCGCCCGAGCAGTGCATGGGTCAGACCGGAGTGTTCCGGCGGCCAGCCTGAGACAGCCCGAGCCGCCTCATGCCCGAACCCCGCATCGTGGTCTATTCCAACCTGTTTCCCAACGCCGCCCAGCCCAACGCGGGGCTGTTCATACGCGAGCGCATGTTCCGGGTGGGCAGACGGCTGCCCATGGTGGTGGTCTCGCCCAAGCCCTGGTTTCCCGGGCAAGCCCTGATCCGCCTCGTCCGCCCCCACTACCGGCCCATGCCCGCCCGCAGCGAGGTGCAGGACGGCATCACGGTGCTGTTCCCTCGTTTCCTGTCCTTGCCGGGTGTTCTGCGCCGCCTGGACAGCCTGTTCATGGCCCTGGGCAGCTACCTCACCCTGCGCCGCCTGAGGCGGGAGGGTTTCAACCTCATCGACGCCCATTTTGCCTACCCGGACGGCCACGCCGCCATACGCCTTGGCCGCTGGCTGGGGCTGCCGGTTACGGTCACCCTGCGCGGCACCGAGGTGCCGCACAGCCGCAATCCGGCCCTGCGGCCCAAGCTGCAGGAGGTGTTCCGCTGCACCGACAAGGTGATTGCCGTGTCCGACTCATTGCGCCGGCTGGCCGTGTTGCTCGGGCTGCCGGCCGACAAGGCGGTCGTGGTGGGCAACGGCGTGGATACGGACAAGTTCCAGCCCGTGGACCGTCAGCTCGCGCGCAGCCGCTTCAAGCTCCCCGCCGAGGCGAAGTGTCTGGTCACCGTGGGCGCACTCGTGGAACGCAAGGGCTTCCACCGCGTCATCGGCTGTCTGCCCGGGCTCATGTCACGGCACCCGGAACTGCACTACCTCATCGTCGGCGGCGCCGGCCCCGAGGGGGACATCTCCGCCGAGCTGTGCGCCCAGGTGGCGCGCCTCGAGCTCACCGAACGGGTGCACTTCCTGGGGGCATTCCCGCCCGAGGACCTCAAGTGGCCGCTGTCGGCGGCGGATGTCTTCGTGCTCGCCACCCGCAACGAGGGTTGGGCCAATGTCATCCTCGAGGCCATGGCCGTGGGGCTGCCGGTGGTGGCCACCGATGTGGGCGGCAACCGGGAAGTCGTCCGCGACGAGCAGCTCGGACGCATCGTGCCCTTTGGCGACCAGGCCGCCTTGTGCGCGGCTTTGGACCATGCCTTGACCAAGGCCTGGGACCGCGAGGCGATCCGAGCCTACGCGCGGGCCAATGATTGGTCCGGGCGGGTGGAGCACCTGATCGAAATTTTCGGGGATCTGGTCACCGAAGAGGCAGGCCCAGCCAGCAGTGCGGAGCTGCCGACATGAGTCCGCCAGCCTGGTTTGCCGGGCGTGTTGCCTATCCCTTACACGAGCGGCTGCTTCAGCGCCCCACCTTTGCCTATCTGGCCGAGCTGGAGAAGACCCAGTGGCTGGACCGGGCGGGCGTCGAGCGGCTGCAGATGGAGAAACTGCGCCGCCTGCTGCAAGTCGCCGAGGCCCACTGCCCCTGGCATGCACGGCGCATCCGCGCTGCCGGGCTCGACCTCGGCAAGCCGCTCACGCTCGATGACCTGCGCCGGCTGCCGACCATGGACAAGCGCGACGCCCAGACCCACGGCGGGGAGATGGTCTGGCGCGGGGTGCCGGGCGGGGCCTACAAGTACAACACCGGCGGCTCCAGCGGCCAGCCGCTCATCTTTCATTTCGGACGTCGCCGCCAGGCCTCGGATGCCGCCGGCCGCATGCGGGCGCGGCGCTGGTGGGGGGTAGAGCCGGGCGAGCGCGAGGTCTATCTCTGGGGCGCGCCGGTGGAGCTCGACAAGACTGACCGCATCAAGCAGCTGCGCGACCGCCTGTTCAACCAGCTGGTGCTCAACGCCTTCGAGATGTCGCCCGCGCGCATGGACGACTACTGCCGCGCCATCCAGGCCTATCAACCGAAATGCATCTACGGCTACGCGAGTTCCGTCGCCCTGCTGGCGGCGCATGCGCGCGAGCGGGGCTACGCGTTCAAGCTGCCGGAACTCAAGGTGGTCTGCACCACCGGCGAGCCGCTCTATCCACATCAGCGCGAACTCATCCAGCAGGTCTACGGCGCCCCGGCGGCGAACGAATTCGGCAGCCGGGACATCGGCTTCACCGCCCACGAGGCACCGAACGGGCGGATGCTGCTCATGTCCGAGAGCATCCTGCTCGAGGTACTGGACGCCGACGGCAACCCGGTCCCCCCGGGCGAGATCGGCGAGGCGGTGATGACCGGTCTGGAGTCCCAGGCCCAGCCCTTCATCCGCTACCGGACCGGGGACATGGTGCGCCTGAGTCCGGAGGCCGAGCCCGGTGGCCGCGGGCTGCACGTCATCGCCGAGGTGCTGGGGCGGAATACGGATTTTCTCGTGCGCCCGGACGGCACCCTCATGCATGCCCTGGCCGGCATCTATGTGCTGCGGGCGGTGGAGGGGGTGGGGGAATTCAAGATCGTGCAGCATACGGCTGATAGACTGGAGGTCCAGGTGGTCCGCAACGCAGGCTGGACCGATACCTCCGCCGGCCGCATCGAGGCGGGTCTGCGCCAGCGCATGGGCGATGGGGTACGGATCGAACTGAAGCTCGTGGCGGCGATCCCGCCCGAAGCATCGGGCAAGCACCGCTATGTGGTGAGCCACGTGCCCCGGACGGCTGCCGTGCGCACCGCCCTGGACAAGACGACACATTGACGAAGCATGGACGTGATCCGCTACCTCTCCCTGCCCCTGCGCTACAAACCCTGGCAGCCCCGCCACGCCCGGCTGATCCTGGCCGATGTCACGGCGCGGGAAGGCCAGGAACAACAGCCGCATCGTGTGCACCTCGCTGCCGCCATCGACTGGCTCTGCCGCGCACAGGACGTGCGCGATGGCCAGCCCGATGCGGGCGGGGTGTCTGCTGGCTGGAGCTTCGAGGACGGTTGGCTGCCTTCCTACCCGGAGACCACCGGCTACATCATCGAGACCTTTCTGGCCGCGGCGGACATCCTGCAGCGCCCGGAACTGGTGGACCGGGCGCAGCGCATGATCGACTGGGAGCTCACCCTGCAGCAGCCCGACGGCGCCTTTCCCGGCCATTTCGGCGAGCCGGGCTCCCACCCCGTCATCTTCAACCAGGGCCAGATCCTGCACGGCATGGTCGCCGGCTACACCCAGCTCGGGCGCCAGGACTGCCTGGAAGCGGCGCTGCGCGGCGCGCACTGGATGGCGGCGCAGATGGACGACGACGGCTGTTTCCGCCGCTTCGAACACAACGGCGTGCCGCACGTCTACAACACCCGCGCCACCTGGGCCCTGCTCGCCGTCGGGCTGCTCGCGGGCGAACGCGAGCTGGTGCAGGCCGCCCGCCGCAACCTGGACTGGGCGCTCACCCAGCAGACCGCATCCGGCTGGTATGCCACCAATGCCTTCGTGCCCAGCCGCGCCCCGTTTACTCACACCATCGCCTATGCCATCCGCGGCTTCCTGGAGTGCGGCGTGCTGCTGGGCGAGCAGCGCTACCTCGACAGCGCCCTGCAGGCGGGGCGCGGCATGGCGCGGGCGCAGCGCCGGGACGGCTGGCTGGCCGGCACCTACCGGGACGGCTGGGTGGCCGATGCCGGCTATGCCTGCCTCACCGGCATCGCCCAGATGAGCCTCAACTGGACGCGCATGGCGCAGGTGACGGGGCAGGACCATTGGCGTGAGCACGCCCGCAACGCCCTGGCCTATCTCAAGCGCACGCAGAAGCTGTCCGATCCGGACGACGCGGTACGCGGCGGCATCGCCGGCTCCAGCCCGATCTGGGGCGACTATTCGCGCTTCGAATATCCCAACTGGGCGGCCAAGTTCTTTGCCGATGCCCTGATGATGGACATGGCCGACATCGCCGTGCCGCCCGTGCCGAAATTCGGGGAAGCCGCCGGATGAGTCGACTCAAGGTCATGCTGCTGTGCGGCCGCAGCCCACGCCACTTATACGTGGCCAATGCCCTGTGTGAGGCGGCGGACGTGCAGGCCATCGTTCAGGAGACGGGGTCGGAGTGGAACGCGAAAAAACTCATCAAACTGATGCGCCCGGACAACCTCGGTCGCAAGGCCTGGCGCTGGCTGCGCGACCGACGGCGCTACGCCGGCAACCCCGAGGCGCGCTTTTTCTTCGGCGACGAGCCACCCAGGCTCACGCGGCACGAGCTGGTGGTGGAGGTGCCGCACATCAACCACCCCGACGTGGTGGCCCTGGCCGACCGGCTTGAGCCCGACCTGATCTGCGTCTTCGGCACCTCCTTGATCCGCAGCGAGCTGCTCAGTCGCGGGCGGCTCGGCATCACCAACCTGCACGGCGGGCTCTCGCCCGAATACCGCGGCGCCGACTGCACTTTCTGGGCCCTCTACAACCGCGAACCCGAGAAGGTGGGCTGCACCCTGCACTGGATCGACCGCGGCATCGACACCGGCCGTCTCATCGCCCACGTGAGCCCGGAGATCCGCCCCGACGATGGCGAGTTGACCCTGTTCTGGCGCGGGGTTCGGGACAGTGCCGCGGTCTACGCCGAATTCGTGCAAAGGCTCGCCGCCGGGGAACGCTTCGGCCAAACCCAGCCAGGCCGTGGTCGGCTCTACCAGGTCAAGCAGAGGGGGCTCAGGCATGAGCTAGAAGTGAATCGGCTGCTGCGGGGGGGGTTACTCAGAACCATACGACTGGACAGACGGGTACTCTGGTTCCCGTCAACTGATACCGGCCCATCTTAGAGTCCGTGACATGAAACCCCATAACACGCGTCGTCGAATCAATTTCATAGGCATGACCCATACACGTAATTCTCGTCAGGAGAACCCGCGATGATCAGCGCGTACGACAAACTCAGACTGGGTGTGGCGCGCTTCCTCAATAAATACGGGGATGGGTTGTTGTTTAGTGGCATATCCACCACGCCACCTATTGCCACGAATCCAGAATCAGACACGGGCGTGCATACTGCAGTGCCGCATCGCTACCTATATGCCTATCTAACGGCAATAAAGTCGCTGCTACGCTTTCACCAGA
>JBBIKZ010000143.1:0-5505 GCA_037445185.1 Hydrogenophilales bacterium
TTGAAAGCAAAAATTTGTAGAGGTCGGGCGTAGGCCGTGCGTAGGTCGGGCTTCAGCCCGACAACTGTAAAACCTACCCAGAACCCCGTCGGCCTGAAGGCCGACCCACAAATGTTTGATTTTTCTGTAATCGCTAGCCCGGGTGGGACGCATGCTTCAACACCCTGGCCCTGCTGGCCACCCCCGTCAGGGGGGCTCAGTCGCCGGTGTAGATGCAGCCGGAGTGGGCCGTCTCCTGCACCACGACCTTGGACAGGCCGGGCAGGTCCGTCTTGAGGTGCTCCCAGATCCAGATCGCCAGGTGTTCGCTGGTGGGGTTGGCGAGCCCCGAGATGTCGTTGAGGTAGCGGTGGTCGAGCTTGTCGCGGATGTCCTGCACGGCCGCCTCCACCTCGGCGAAGTCCGTCACCCAGCCCAGTTCCGGGTGCAGCGGGCCGGAGACATGGATCTCGATGCGGAAGGAGTGGCCGTGCAGGCGGGCGCAGGGGTGGTCGGTGGGCAGGTGGGGCAGCTGGCGTGCGGCCTCGAGGTGGAAGACGTGGAAGATGTCCATGTGTGTGGGAGGGGTGTGATGTCTGGCGTTGGGGTCCGCAAGGCTATGGCAAGCGGCGCGCCGTGGCAATGCAAGGACCAGCGCGCATCGCTTGACGGCTCATGCAGCGATGACACGCCGGCCACAACGCCCAGCCGGCGCGACGCCCCTGGCCGGCGCATAATCGTCCGAACTCGAGCCGATGGCAATTGTCCACCCCGCATGCTCCGCGATCTTGCCGCATGTAGGGTGGTCTGCCTGAGAGGCAGACTCACGCGCCGACCTGAAAGCGCTGGATATACAAGAGCCTGCCCATAAAGGAACGTCCCGCATGATCAGACACGCCCTCCCCTTCCTCCTCCTGGCCCTGCTGCCCATGCAGAGCTGCGCCTCCGAAGCCGCCGTCCAGGCGAACCTGTGCAGCCAGCCCGGCGTGTGGCTCAGTCACCAGGGCAGCGAGGGGGTGCGGCAGGCCGATCCCGTCGCCCTGCTCGAGCGGCTGGCGACGAACCAGGTGGTGCTGCTGGGCGAGACGCATGACAGCGCCGAGGATCATCGCTGGCAGCTACACACCCTGGCCCAGCTCGCCGCCCGCCAGCCGCGCCTGGCGATCGGCTTCGAGATGTTTCCGCGGCGGCTGCAGCCGGTGCTGGACCGCTGGGTGGCGGGCGAGCTCACGGAGGCGGCCTTCCTGCGCGAGACGGACTGGAACCGGGTATGGGGCTACGATGCCGCGCTGTACATGCCGCTCTTTCACTACGCCCGCATGAACCGGCTGCCCATGCTGGCCCTGAACGTGGAGCGCAGCCTGGTCTCGGCGGTGGATGCGCGCGGCTGGGATGCGGTCCCGGCGGCCGAGCGCGAGGGGGTGGCGCGTCCGGCCGCGCCGGTGCAGGCCTACCGCGAGATGCTGCGCCAGGTCTATGCCCATCACGCCGGCAAAAGGCAGGACGAGGCCGGTTTCGAGCGCTTCGTCCAGGCCCAGACGACCTGGGATCGCGCCATGGCCCAGGCGATTGCCGATTATCTGAAGCGCAACCCGGACACCCTGGTGGTGGGCATCATGGGCGCCGGCCACGTGCGCCATGGCCATGGTGTGGCGCACCAGCTCGAGGATCTTGGCGTGCGCCGCGTGGCCAACCTGGTGACCTGGGATGCGGACGGACGGTGCGAGGACTACAAGCCAGGTCTGGCCGATGCGGTCTATGTGGTGCGCGTGCCGCAGGACAATCCGCCGCGGCTGGGCATCGCCATGGAGGCGGCCGCGGGCGGCATACGCATCGCCCAGGTCACGGCGGGCAGCGTCGCCGAGCAGGCGGGCCTCAAGGCCGGTGACGTGGTGGCCGAGGCGGCCGGTGTCGCGATCACCTCGCCCCAGGTCATGCGCCAGACCGTGGCGCGCCAGGCGCCGGGGACCTGGCTGCCGCTCAAAGTCCGCCGCGACGGTCAGGAACTGGAGATCGTGGCGCGCTTCCCGCCGGCACCGTGACTCGGGCGTTGACGGTCCGCCCTCTGCTCCGGACGGTGGCAGCCGTCCTGCTCGTCGCCACCCTGGCGGCGTGCGCGGCCGAACCCAGGCTGGAGTTGGACGTGCGTCTGGATCCGGCCAGCCGCGAGTTCTCCGCCCGGGCAGCGCTCACCGGCCTTGCCGGCCCCATCCGCTTCGAACTCGATCCGAACCTGCGCGTCACCCGTCTCGTGCTCGACGGCCGCACTCTGCCCGTCCCGCCTGCCGATGGCGGCGTGCGTCTGCCTGCGGGACGGCGTCTGCTGGTGGAGTATGCGGGACGTCTCAACCCCCTGCCGCAGGCCGACCACCGGCAGGTGCTGGGCCGGCTGCCGGCCAGCGCGAGCCCGGAGGGCAGCTTCCTGCCCGCCGGCTCGGGCTGGTATCCGGACCCGGGCGTGCCGTTCGCCTACCGCCTGCGGCTCACGCTGCCCAAGGGGCAGAAGGGGTTGGTGCCGGGCAATCGGTTGCGGGAGTCGGAAGGGGCGGCGGGCTACACGGCGGAGTTCGACTTCCCCCATCCGGCCGAGGGCATAGACCTGATGGCCGGGCCCTATGTCGTGAGTGAGCGCGTGCTCATGCTGGAAGGCAGGCGCCGCGTGCGGGTGCGCACCTGGTTCCACCCCGAACTGGCCGGCCTGGCCGACGGTTATCTGACCGACTCGGCCCGCTACCTCGAGCGCTACAGTCGGATGATCGGCCCCTATCCCTTCGACGACTTCGGCGTGGTCGCGAGCCCCCTGCCGACCGGCTTCGGCCTGCCCAGCCTCACCTACCTGGGCCGGGAGGTGCTCAGGCTGCCCTTCGTGCGCGCCACCTCCCTGGGCCACGAGGTGCTGCACAACTGGTGGGGCAACGGTGTCTACCCCGACTGGGCACGCGGCAACTGGTCCGAGGGCCTGACCACCTTCCTGGCAGACCACGCCTACAAGGAGGACGAGTCGCCGGAGGCGGGGCGTGAGATGCGGCTCGCCTGGCTGCGCGACCTGGCGGCGGTCCCGGCGGGCGAGGACACGGCCCTCTCAGCCTTCACCTCGCGCCGCCATGGCATCTCCTCCATCGTCGGCTACAACAAGGCGGCCATGGTCTTCCTCATGCTGCGCGACGAGATCGGCAACGAGGCGTTCGAGAGGGGCCTCAAGCTCCTCTGGAGCCGGTATCGCTTTCGCACCGCCGGCTGGGCGGAGCTGGAGCAGGCCTTCGCCGAGGCCGCCGGCCGCGATCTCGCCGCCTTTTTCCGCCAGTGGGTCGAGCGCCCCGGCGCCGCGCGCGTGCGCCTGCTCGCGGCCGAGGCGGAAGGCGGTCGCCTGCGCCTGACGCTGGAGCAGACGGGCGAGCCCTATGCCCTGAGCGTGCCCGTCCGGCTTCGCATCTACCCGGACCGCGTCGAGACGCGGCGCGTCGTGCTGGACGGTGCGCGCGCGACGGTGAGCCTGCCGGTGTCCGGCCTGGTGCAGGCGGTGGAGCTGGACCCGGACTACCGCCTCTGGCGCCGGATCGACCCCGCGCTCCTGCCCCCCATCCTGCGCGAGGTGTTCGTGGCGCCGCGCACGGCCCTGCTGCTGGCGGACGCCGGCCAGGACTGGCAGGCGGCCGGTGAGCGGCTGGCCGGCCGCGTGCTGGACAGCGGGCCATTGAATGTGCGCACCTCCGAGCGGCCGCCGGAAGGCACCGCCCTGCTGATCATGGGCAGCCATGCCGGCGTGGCAGGGCTGCTCAAGCGTCTCGGCCTGCCCGGCAAGCCACCGGAACTTCGCAACCGGGGCAGCGCCCAGGTGTGGGCAGGCCACGATGCGGGCGGCCGGCCCTATGCGGTGGTGAGCGCCGACGACCCGGCCGCCCTCGCCGCCCTCGCCCGGCCGCTGCCCCATTACGGCCGGCAGAGCTGGCTCAGCTTCGAGGGCGCACGCGCGCTGGACAAGGGCATCTGGCCCGCACGCAGCGAACGCCTGGCGGTCACCCACCGCGGCGGCTGAGGCGAGCAAGTCCGGTCATTGCGGCGGCCGATAGGGCTTGAGGCCGGGTTCCACCTTCTGCGCCGCGTAAAAGGCACCCAGGTCGGCGATGTCCTGATCGTTGAGCCCGTTCACCAGGATGGCCATCAGGGGGTGGTAGAGCGCCTTGCCGCTGCGGTAGGCCTGCAGCTTGGCGACGAACTGCGCCTCGGTCTGACCCGCCAGCCGCGGCGTGCCGGTGTGGGTGAAGTTGCCATCGGGGCCGTGACAGCCGGCGCAGAACTGCGACTTCTTGGCGCCTTCCGCGGCATTGCCGGCGCCCAGGGCAGGGGTGCCGGCCAAGGCCAGCGCGCCGGCGAGGAGGATCAGTCCGAAACGTATACCCGTGTCATGGCGAGTCATGGTTCACCTCCTTGCGTGTATCGGGGGTCTCGTCGCCCCGCATCGGTCTGGGTCATCCACCCTCCCCTCCCTCCCAAGATAGCCCGCGCCGCAGCGCTGGCAATGCCTCAGTCCGGTGTCATGCCATATCCTTGCGCGGATCGTTTATTCCCGGCGGGAGGGGGCATGTAAGTCGCCCTTGAGGGCAAGTCGTCGGGCTGAAGCCAGACCTACGAGGCATCGTACGCATGCGCCGGCGTTATCCAGACACTACGCCGGTTCCACCTCGACGCGGTTGCGCCCGGCCGTCTTGGCCCGGTAGAGGGCGGTGTCGGCGCGTTTCCACAGGCTGTCGGTGCTGTCTTCCGCCGTGTATTCGGTGACGCCCAGGCTGACCGTCACCCGACCCACTTCCGGGAAGTCGTGCGCCTCCACCCGGGCACGGACCTCCTCCGCCAGGAGGGCGGCGTCCTCGGCATCGCTGTTCGGTGCGAGGATGATGAATTCCTCGCCCCCCCAGCGGGCGAACACCTCGCTCGCCCGCAACCGGCTGCCCACCACATGGGCCAGGTCGACCAGCACGCGGTCGCCGACCTGGTGGCCATGGCGGTCGTTGATGCGTTTGAAGTGGTCGATGTCCAGCAGGATCAGGGCGAGCTTCTGGCCATAGCGGCGGGCACGGGTGAGTTCCAGCGCGAGCTGTTCGTCGAAGGCGCGGCGGTTGCGGATGCCGGTCAGGGTGTCGGTGGTGGCCAGGCGCTCCAGTTCCTGCTGCATGCGCGCGCGGGCCTCGATCTCCTGCTGCAGGGCGAGGTTGATGCGGGTGAGTTCCTCGGTGCGTTCCGCCACCCGTCGTTCCAGCGCCTGGTGGGCCTCGCGCAGCGCCGCCTCGGCCTGTCTGCGGGCCGTGATGTCACGCAGCACGCCGACAAAGTGGCGCCTGCCTTCCCGCCACAGCTCGGTGATGGCGATCTCGATCGGGATGAGACTGCCGTCCTTGCGCAGACCGCGGATGTCCCGGTCGCGGCCGATGACCCGGGCGCGGTCCTCGTGCAGGTAGTCGCGCATGCGCTTGCCGTGCCAGCTGCGCTCGGGTTCGGGGATGAGGATATCCAGGTTGCGGCCTGTCA
>JBBIKZ010000144.1:0-5480 GCA_037445185.1 Hydrogenophilales bacterium
GTCAGATGTTCTGCCGCAGCGCCTCCACCACCGGGATGCGGCGGACCCTCAGCGCCGGCAGGAGGGCGGCCGTGACGGTGGCGATCAAACCGATGGCGGCTGCGCTTGCCACCACCGTCGACGTCAGGGCGATGCGCGCCGTGTAGGGCAGGTCGGAGTTGGGCGGTGGCGGCATGGGGATCCCCACCTGCGAGATCGCCAGCGCCAACGCAACGCCCAGTAACGTGCCGATCAGGGCGCCGAGGGCGCCGATGACGAGGTTCTCCGCCAGGATCAGCGCGAAGACCCGGCCGGAGCGGTTGCCCAGGGCCATCATGGTGCCGAACTCGCCGACACGCTCGTGGATGCTCATGTTCACGCTGTTGGCCACGGACAGCAGCACCATGACCAGGATGATCAGGCGCAGTACCCCGAACTGGGCGTCGTACATCTCGACGGTCTGGGTGTAGAACTCGTTGAGCTCGAGCCAGGTGGCGATCTCCAGCCCTTTCACTTCCGGTCTGACGCCCAAGGCGGCGGCGACCCTGGCGGTATCCTCAGTGTGCTCCAACAGCACGACCAGGGTATTGATGCCGTCGGTGGTCAGCAGCTCCTGAGCGGCGGCCAGCGGGATGCGTACGGCGCGCGCATCGTATTCCTTGGAGAAGGTCTGGAACACGCCCACGACCTGAAATTCCATGCTGTTGAGCGCCCCTTCGGGGGTGTTGAGCACCAGGGTCGCCCAGTCACCGGGTGCCAGCTTGAGGGCCTGGGCGAGGCCCGCGCCGAGCATGATGCCGTATCGATCCGTCGCCTCCAGGGCTCGCCCGGCGGTGATCACCAGGCTGGTGCCGAGTGCGCGCTCGCCCTGTGGCTCCACGCCTTCACCGACGATGGGCAGGTCGGAGCGGCCGTTGTTGAGCAGACCGGTCAGATAAAGCCGGCCCATGACGGCGCGCACGCCTGGGATGGCGGCGGCCGCCTGCCGCACGGGCTGGGGATCGCCGATCAGGTATTTCTCCGGGCTGCGCGTGCCACGCTCGAAGTAACCCGCGGGGGCGAGCTGCAAGTGACCGGACTGGGAGTGGATCAACAGTTCCGCCAGCTGCCGGTAGATGTCGTGCACGAAGCCACCGCTGAGGATGAGGCCCACCGTGCCGATGACGATGACGGTGAGCGTCATCGCGGTGCGCTGTTTGTGGCGGAACACGTTGCGCAGGGCCAGCTTCCACATGCTCGGCCTCACCGGTTGCGGCGCAGGGCGTCGACGATGACCAGTCGCGATGCCCGCCAGGCCGGATAGACACTGGCCAGCCAGGTGGTGATGACGGCTAGCAGCAGGGCCTCGACGACGATGCGGGGGGTGACGATGATGGCGGCGGTGAAGCCGCGCGACATGCCGGGCGAGGGTGGCATGGGGATGCCGACATGGGAGATGAGCTCGGCCAGGGCATAACCGACGACGATGCCCACCCCGCCGCCGAGCACGCCCAGGGTCGTGCCCTCGATCAGGAACAGCCCCAAAACCCGCCGGCGTCGCGCGCCCAGGGCCATGGCGGTGCCGATCTCGACGGTGCGTTCCATCACGTTCATGGTCATGGTGTTGGTGATGCCGATGAGGATGATGGTGGCGATGATGAGCTTGACCACGTCGATCTGGCGGCTCAGGAGCTCTACCGTCTTGTTGTAGAAATCCGCCAGCCGGTGCCAGGGGGTGATCTCGAAACCCTTGAGCGAAGGCTGCTCGAGCAGCATGGCATGGACGGCATCGGTCCGGTCGGTGTCGTGCACGGACACCACCCACACATGGGCACCGGACACACGCAGCAGGCGGCGGGCCAGATCGATGGGCACCCACAACATGGTGTCGTCGTAAGCCTTCATGGACGTGGAGGCGAGCCCTTGGATACGGGCCTCGACCGCGTTGATGCCGCCGCTGGCGGTGTTCGTCAGCAGCACCACGCGGTCGTCGACGCCGACGCCGAGGTTGGCCGCCAGACCGGTGCCGATTAGGATCCCTTCCGCATCACCGGGTTTGAGGTTGGCCCCTTCGGGGATGATCAGATAGAGCAGGGAGGGGTCACGCGCCTGGTCGACCCCCATGGCCAGGAAGGTGAGCGTCGTGTCGCCATGACTGATTAGGCCGTTGAGGTTGATGCGGGGGGCGATGGCGCGTATGGCCGGATCGCCTTCCAGCTCGGTGAGACCGGGCACGCTGGCCGGCAGCAGATAGGCGAAGGGGTCGGACTGTCCGTCGCGGTGGTAGCCGGGTTTGACCACCTGGATGTGGCCGATCTGGGTGACCGCAGTGCCCTCGCGGCTGGCCCAGAAGATCCACTCGATGAAACCGCCGGCGAGCATCATGGCGATGACGCCGAAGGCGATGGCCAGGATGGCCACACCGCTGCGCCTGCGCTGGCGCAGGGTGTTGCGCAGGGCGATGCGCAGGAGGACGCCGTATGCCGTCAGGCGCAGGCCAACTGTCACATCAGACCCCGACGTCAGCAGGCCAGCGTCGTTGGCGCGGGTGGGCCGGACGGGTCACAGTTTGTCCAACAAGGCCCTGGCCTCAGCCAATTCCGGGAAGTTGCGCCCGCTCTGGAGGATGCGCGTGAGCTCCTGCCTGGCCAATTCGCGTTGGCCGGTCTGCGCCAGGGCGACGGCATAGTGGTAACGGAAGGTGTCCGCCTCCGGCACCTTGTCGAGTGCCTGGCGGATGAGTTCCAGCCCCTTGGCGGCCTGATTCTGACCGACCAGGATCCAGCCCAGGGTGTCGAGTGCGGTGGCCGACTGGGGGGCGAGTTGCAGCGCGCGCTGAGCCGTGGCGAGCGCCCGTCCGTCGCCCGTGCGCTGGTAGAGCACCGCCAGATTGTTGAGCAGGATTGGGTTGTCCGGGGTTTCGCGCAGGAGCGCTTCGTACTGGGCGATGGCAGCCCGGTTGTCCCCCGTGAGCATCTTGTATTCGGCGAAGTAGGCTCGTGCGGCACGGTCTCGGGGGTGGGCGCCGAGCCAGCGGTTGAGCTCCTGATCGGCCTGGGCGGTGTTGCCTGTGGCCAGGAGGGCGCGATGCAGCATGATCAGGGTGCCGGTATGCCCGCCACGCGCCAGGGCCTGGCGGTAGGCCGGGATGGCCAAGGCCGGTTTGCCCTGCGCCATGTGGACGGCGCCTTCACGATCATAGCCTATGGGGGAGTCCGGATGGCGTGCCTGGATCTGGCGGATGCGGGCCAGGGCCGCATCCGGTCTTTTGTCCTGCACGTCGAGTTGGATGAGGGCATCCAGTGCCTGGACATGGCCGCGTTCCGTCGCCACGGCCTTTTCCAGGCTGTCTCGGGCCTCGCGTGTGCGTTTGGCCGCCAACTGCGCCAGACCCAACCGGTAGAGCAGTTCAGGGTTGTCGGGGGCGAGGCGCAGGGCCTTTCCCAGCGAGACCATGCTCGCGGTGGCGTCGCCGGCGGCAAGCTGGGCTTGGGCCAGCAAGGCAAAGGCCTGGGCACTGTCCGGGGTGGCCTGGGTCAGGGCAGTGGCGATTTCCAGCGCCTCCTTGGTCCGCTTGTTGGCCAGATGGTGCTGCACCAGGCGCGCGCGCGGGGCATAGGCCCTGGCGTCCGCCCGCGCAGCCTTCTCCAGCCACTGCACGGATTCCTTCTCGTTGCCTTGGCCTGCAGTGAGGTCGGCCAGCGCCAGCATGGCGCGGGTGTTGTTCTTGTCCTGTGCCAGGATGGCTTCGAAGCGCTTGCGCGCCGCCGCCGGATTCTTGTCCTCCACGTCGAGCCGCGCCAGGCTTAAGGCGGCAGGGAAGAAGTCGGGTTGCAGAGACAGGGCCTGTTGCAGCGTCTCCCTGGCCGCTTTCCTGTCCTGCTTGCCCAGATAGGCGGCTGCCCGCAGCTGCAGGATCACCGGGTTGTCCGGAAACAGCTTGGCCAGCGTCGCGGTCTGCGCCAGGGCCTGGTCGAACTCCTTGCGCTGCATGTGCAGCAGGGTGAGCGCGAGATCGGCCCTGCCCTGGGTTCGCCCAGCCAGTGCGGCTTGCTCGAGTTCGCTCATGGCCCGGTCCACCTCACCCTGGGCGAGGTGCCCCCTGACCCGCAGGTCGAGCAGCTGCGTGCTGTCCGGTTGCAGAGCGCTCGCCCGATCCAGGAGGGCCATGGCCTTGTCATGCTCGCGCTTGCGCATGTGCAGCTCGGCGGCCAGGGCGAGGACCTTGACGTCGTTCGGGTGCCGTTTGAGCAGAGACGGGATGATCTCCTCGGCGCCCTTGATGTCGCCCATCCGCAGCCGGCCGGCGGCGACCAGACGGGCGGCATCCATGTTCTCCGGCAGGCGTGCGTAGACCTTTTCCGCGCTCTTGCGGGTCTGCTCGTGGTTGCCCAGGCGTTCGTTGATCATGGCCTGGATCAGCAGCGAGGGCAGATGGTCCGGACTCAGGCGCAACACCTGCAGGATCGCGGTGTTCGCGGCGTCGAGATTGCCTCGCGTCAGTTCGAAGACGGCGCGGGCGTATTTGACCACGGGCGAGCCCGGCGCTGCAGCCTCTGCGGCCTTGAGGGCCTTGTCCGCACCGTTCAGCGCGTCCTGCGCCCCAGGCGTACCGCCGCGCCTCATGAGCAGCTTGGCGATGGACAGATGCGCCAGATACTCGCCCGGATTGTTGGCCGTGATCCGGTGGTAGATGGCCAGGGCCTCGTCGATCTTGCCGGCCGAGGCGAGCAAATTCGCCTTGTAGTAGAGGGCCTCGCGCAGTTTGGCGTCCCGCGCTAGCGCGGCATCGAGCAGGCTCATGGCCTGCTCGGTCTGCCCGGTCTCACGGGCGGCGATGGCCCTAGCGAAGAGCAGCTCGGGGTTCTGCGGCTCGCTGGCATCGCCAGCGGCCAGCTCGCGCTGGGCGGCTGCCGGGTCGCCCAGATGGAGATGGGCGCGCGCGCGATAGGCATGCGTGGCCGCCAGCGAGGCCGGGCCCTGGGTGGGTAGCGGTCTGATTTCCTCGAGGAGCCTGGCATGCGCCCCCATCGCCAGCAGCAGCCTGGCCTGCAGCGGCATCAACTGGTCGGCAGGTGCGCCCAGCTCGCGCGCCTTGGCGAATTCCTTCTCGGCAGACGCGAACTCGCCCATTTCCAGATAGGCCTGGCCCAGCAGCATGCGCGCCGTGTGGTCATCCGGCGCCTGCTGAATGGCCGATTTGAGCTCGACGACCGCGGCCTTGTAATCCTGCTTCGCCAGGTAAGCCCTGGCCGATTCGACCAGATCGGCGGGAGACTTCTGACTGCACCCCCCTAGACCGGCCAAGGCCAGGGACAACAGGGCCAGATGGAGGAATGCTCTGAAAGTACTTCTCATCGTTTGCTCCTGAAGGGGGGGATAGGGGGCGGGCGAGGGCGACGCGACATGCCGCCCGATGCGGTTTTGCCGGCGTCCGGCAGGGTCTCGCTGTCACGGTGTCTGTTTCAACCTAAAAACCTCAGTTGAACGCGCCCGAAGGCGGGTTTGTGCGTGTGGGGGGC
>JBBIKZ010000145.1:0-5469 GCA_037445185.1 Hydrogenophilales bacterium
GCGCCGCCCAGTGCAAGGGCGCCGAAGATCTCTACACCCTGGCCCGCGAGGCCCTCGACGCCCCGGCCGACATCGGTTATGCCAAGGAACTGCTGTCCAGGCCGGAGTTCACCGCGGACGCCGGGGCCCGGAGGTTCCTCGACGACACCGCCGGCGGGGCGATGTTCACCGCCGACTTCATCACCCTGGCGCTCGGCTACAAGGCCCTGGGCGATGCCGACAAGGCGGACGAGATGCTCGGGCAGGGGCGGGACTTCGCCATGAGCGGCGAGGAGAAGGTGGCCGCCGGCATCGGCACCCTGCTCGTGACCGGCGACGCCGCCGCGTCCACCAAGGCCTTGGCGGCGGCGCTCAAGGAGATCTCGGCCACCGAGGAACTCTACGGCCTGGCCAAGGTCGTGACCAGCGAGCTCAAGGAGGCGGGCGCAGTCCTGGCCAGCGACATCTACGACAAGATCAAGACCAAGGCCGGCCGCGCCGCCGATTACGCCCGGCTGGCCAAGGCCATCGCCGCCGACCTGGGCGACAAGGCGCGCGCCGCGGCCGTCATCGCCGAGGGGGCGGAGAAGTACGCCAGCCCGGCCGACCTCATCACGCTGTCGGGCGCCATGGGCGAGATCGACCCCGCCGCCGCCGGCAGCCTGTACGCCAAGGCCCTGGAGTCGGCCAAGGACTTCACGGCGCTGATGCAGGTGCTGGCATCCGCCCAGGGCAACGCCGAATTCACCCGGCAGGTGCTGGCCAAGGGTGACGCGATCGCCAATAGCACCGGCGAATTCCTGCAACTGGCGGAGGCATACGCGGCCCTCGGCGACAGTGCCGGCCTGACCGCGATGCTCACGCGCGCCGAGGACGCGGTGAACAACCTGGACGACATGCGCAAGATCGTCGAGGCGGTGGAGAGGCACGCCGCCGGCGACGCCGAGCGCCTGACGCGGCTCAAGGACCGCCTGGCCAAGCGCGAGGCCAACCAGGCCAAGTATGTGGAGATCCAGAACGAGGAGGCCCAAGCGAAGACCGTCAAGCAGTTCATCGCCCTGGCCGACCGGGTCATGGCGGAGCTGCAGGACGCCTCCTATGCCGCCAAGCTGCTCGCCTCGGCCGAGGCGCAGATGCGCGCCGACGGCTTCCATTTCAGTCGTTTCAAGCCGCTCATCCTGGCCGTGGACAGTTTGGGCGACAAGGCCTGGCTCGCCAAGCTGCTGGAGGAGAGCGTGGCCTCCGCGGCCGACTTCGTCTGGTTCCGCGAGATCGTGCTCACCGCCGCGCGCGAGTTCAAGGACAGCGCCTTCGGGCGCGAACGGGCCAAGGCCTATCTGGAGGCACGCGCCGCCCAGGCCGGCGACAACCCCTACGACTGGACCAAGCTGGCCGAGGCGGTGCTCGAGGCCCTGGGCGAGCGGGACTGGGCCGCCAGACTGCTGGGCGAGGCCGCCAGCCGTGCCAAGGATCACTTCGCGCTGGCCCACGTCGGCAAGCTCTACCGCGAGATGGGTGACGAGGCGCAGGCCCAGGCCCTGTTCACCCGCGCCGGTCAGGCCTGTGCCAGCGCCGAACAGTGCCTGCAGCTCGCCCGGCGCATGAAGGTCTACGAGCTGCCCGCCTCCCAGATCGTGCCGGTGATGGACGCCTGTGTCGGCGTGCTCAAGACGCCCGCCGACAAGCTCACCTGGGCCGAGGGCGTGGCCGATCTGCTGCTGGACGCAGACTGGGCGCGCAAGGCCTATGCCGCCATCGAAAAGGACTTCACCGCCGAGGCCGACCGCAAGCGCTTCGAGTTGAGCCGGCAGATGCGCCTGGGCTACCGTTTCTTCGGACCCGGCGTACAGGCGCATTGAGCCCGCCGCGCCGGCGCGAGGACGGCTGGCCTTGCCAGCCGTTTTCGTCTGAGGCCCGGCCATGCGCGGCCGTTTAGCCCTTCTAGTCCTGGTCCTCGCCCTGCCGCTCGGCGCGGGCTACGGCCTCTATCGCCTGGCCGTGAGCGACCGACCGACAGTGGTGCACGTCCAGGCACTGGGCCAGGCCGAGCTGGAACAGGGCCGCCGCATCTACCGCCAGTTCTTCCCGGCCTGGCCCACGCGCGAGCCGGTCAGGCGCATCCGCCTCACGGCGCGCGACCTCGACCTGGGCCTCAACTATCTGCTCGAGCGCAGCCGCCAGGGCTATGCCCGCACCCGGGTGAGCGGCGACGAACTGCGGCTGGACGTCTCACTGCGGCTGGATCGCGTGTTGCGCGGGCGCTACCTCAACCTGAGCCTGGGGTTCGCGCCGGCGGGCGAAGGCGGGACGGGGCTGCAGCTCACCCGGCTGCGTCTAGGGGCCCTGCCGGTGCCCGCGCGCCTCGCCCGCCCCTTGCTCGCGGGCGTGCTGGCGTCGAGCCCCGCCGCTGAGCACCTGCCGCTGCTCGAGCGCCTGCTGCGCGAGGTGCAGCTCGAGCCAGGCGAGGTGCACCTGACGCTCGCCTGGGACCCCGATAGCGTGCGCGCGGCGATCGATGTCGCCGGCCGGCAGCTCGCCGGGGCCACCCCGCAACAACTGGCGGCCTACCGCCAGCATCTGCAGGGGCTGGCGGCCCGGCGTCCGCCGCCCGACTTCGGCACCGTGATGGGGGAGCTGTTCTCGCTGGCCCGGCAGCGCTCCGCCCAGGGTGGCGCCGCGGCGGAAAACCGCGCCCTGCTCATCGCCCTGGCGGAGGTCGCCAACGGGCTCAGACTGGGCTTGCCGGGCGCGCAGGCGCTACACCTCAGGGGCCTCGATCTGGCCGGCCGGGGGGACTATGTCCAGCATTTCACCCTCTCCGCCGCCCTGTCCGCCATCGCGGGCGAGGGCCTGGCCGACCGGGCGGGCCTGTACAAGGAGGTGCGCGACACCCACGGCGGCAGCGGCTTCAGCTTCAGCGACCTGGCCGCCGACCGCGCCGGTGCCCGCTTTGGCGTGCGCGCCACCGCCAGCGAGGCCGACGCGCGCGCGGTGCAGGCGCGCCTCGCCGGCAGCCGCGACACGGCCCTGTACATGCCGCAGATCGGCGACCTGCCCGAGTTCCTGCCCGCGGCGGTGTTCGAGGGCCGCTATGGCGGTGTCGGCGGCGAGGGTTACCGCCGCGTGCTGGAGGTGATCGAACGGCGCATCGCCGCCTTGCCGCTGCACCGGCCCGAATAGGTCGTCTCCCGCACCGACTGATAAAAGCGGCGCTGCCGCCGTTGCGGGCAATACTGTTGCCGGCTCCACGCCGCGACCCTTGGTCGTCACACAGGTCGCGGTCACCAGACGCCACGGCCGAGCGGGTCGGATGCCGGTGGTGTTCACGCCAACCGGCCGTAAGGCCACCCTGTGTATGAGAGCGCCGTGCCGGCCATGAGCGGTTGCCTCACCCGCAAGTCCTGACCCGCCCGCGAGAGCGGGGAGCGTCGAGGTCGGCTCGCGCCGACTCTCACGGTGACGCGGCGCAGGCCAACATCGGCGCAGCCGATGTTGAGCGTAGCGGCCGGAGCCAACACCGCGCAACGCCGCAGATGGCCCACCGCAGTAGTTTTTCAACGGCCTGTTAAGGCCAGACCAGGTCCCTGAGTAGATCGGCCGCATTGCGCCGGGCGAGCAGCGCCAGCGCACGGGCGTTGGCAGGCAGGCACGCCTCACCCTGCCCCAGGGCCTGGCTTGCCGCAACGGCCAGGTCCTCGCCGGGGCGCACGCAGGCGGGCGCCCCGGCGTGCCAGGTGGCGAGATAGGCGGCCTGCTTGCCGATGCCCGCCGGCTGGTCGGGCAAGGCCAGGTTGACGCCCGGCACGCCGAAGGCAGAGGCGACGATGCGGCCGTGCAGGCTGCTGCCGAGGTAGAGGCGGGCATGGGCGAGCAGGGCACAGAGGTCCCAAATGTTCAGGGATGTAAACAGCAGGACGTCACTGCTGTGCAGCAAGGCGAGCAGGCGGCGGTAGACCGCCATATCGTCGTGCCAGGGGGCGGCGCCGGCGCGAAACAGGACCAGCGCGAGGCCGGTGTCGGCGGCGATGCGGTCGAGTCCGCCGGCGAGGGCGGTGAGCGTCGCGTCGTCGCCGAACTCGGCGGCGAACTGCACGGCGAGATAGCCGTGCGGGTAGCGTTCGCGCACCCAGGCCGGCTCGTTGGCCTCGGCGTGGCGGGCGATGCGATCGCCGAACAGTTCCGCCGTCAGGACCGCCGGGTCGGGCATGAGGGCGGCCGGGATGCCGGCCTCGGCCAGGGCGGCCCGGGTCGCCCGGTCGCGCACGCCGAGCGCGTCCGATTCCCCGAGCCGGGCGATGACCTCGGCCCGCATCGCCGCCGGCAGGCGGGGCAGGGCGACACCGCCGACGCCCAGATGGACGAAGCGGCCGGGTCGGTCGAACAGGGCCTTGGGCGCCAGATAGGCCACCTGTTGTTCGAGGCCCAGCCGTTGCTCGGCCCAGGCCTGGCGGCCGGCCGCGTCGTGGTCATGGCGAGCGATGGCGGCGCGTGCCTCGGCAGGCGCCAGGGTCATCACCGCCGCTTCATACAGGCTGCAGGTGAGGAGCTCACCGCCGACGTGGATCAGGTCGGCCGGACGATCCCCCCACTCGCTCTCCCAGGTGGCGGCCAGGCGGGCCAGCGCGGCCACACGGTGGCCGCCCCAGGGGGTGAGGTCGCGCGCGGCCACCCCGGCGACGATGACCGGCCGGGGCGAGACGAGGGCCGCGACGATGTGCGGGAAGAGCAGATCGCCCAGGTTGTGCCGGTCGCAGGCGCCGAACAGGATGACGGGCGCGGCTTCAGCCACAGAGGCGGCACAGCGTCATCAGCATGAGGTCTTTGGCCGCGCCGTCGAGTCCAGGCAGGCGCCGTTTGAGGCGCCGCCCGTCGTCCACGTCGCCGGCGGCGATGGCGAGCAGGGCCAACACCAGCGGGGAGATGGCCGTCTCTTGCGCCGCTGCCATGAGTCTGCCGTCGAAGCGGGCGATCTCGACGGCCCCAGCGCCATTCTCGTGCACCAACACCAGACCAGGGATGTCGGGTGCCGGCCGCAGGCTGAGCCGGCCGCCCTCGTGCAGCGACCAGCAGGCCGCCCCCGCAGCGGCGCGCGGGTCGGGGCCGGCCAGCCAGGGGCCGAGGAAGTCCGTCACGGCGGCCGACGGACCACCCGGCAGCCGCGCGAGCTGGTCTGCGTAGCCGGCGTAGTCGGGTGAGGCGGCCATCACAGGGGCCGATAGCAGAACACGTAGCGGCCCTGCTCGAAGTTCACCATCAGGGTGCCGCCGCGGTTGGCGGCGTAGTCCTGCCAGCCGGGTGTTTCGCAGCCGACATGGCATTCCGACACCCCGGCGGGGGATTCCAGCTTGCGGTCGCGGTCCCAGAACGACAGCAGCATGGCCTCGCCGAGCAGGTGTCGGGCGACGGCGTTGGCGAGCTGCAAGCACTGCTCGAAGGACAGGCCGAGCGCGCTGGGGTCGATGTGCAGGGTCTGCATCGCGGTATTATCCT
>JBBIKZ010000146.1:0-5292 GCA_037445185.1 Hydrogenophilales bacterium
CCACACGCACAAACCCGCCTTCGGGCGCGTTCAACTGAGGTTTTTAGGATTATAGTGGCTCAGAAGATCAGCCTCGGCCTTGGTCGCCCTGGCCCTGCAGGGCGCGCCGCACCACCTCCTCTAGGCGCAACTGCTGGCGGATGAAGAGGTCTTCCAGTTTTTGTTCGAACCGGGCCAGGAAGCGCTCGAACTGCGCATCGCTCAGGGCGGCTGCAGGCGCTTCCAGACCGCCCAGGGCCTGTTTGCGTCGTTCGCCCTGGCGACGATCACCCTGCCGGCGATCCTGCACGAAGGGGTAGCCGGTTGGAGGTCCCACCACCTCGGTGAGCAGCGGAAAGTCATCATCGGCGTGGCGGTGCCCGCCCACCGTGCCGAACCCTGCCCGCTTTTCCAACAGGGCGTCGATCTTGCCGAAGATGTCCTGGTTGTCGTCCGCCATGGTTACTTCCGGTTCAGGTCATGGGTGTCGAGGGCATAACCCCGCTCCTGATAGAAACGAAAGCGGCTGCGTGCCTGGCGGCGATCGGTCTCGTCGGCGGTGACGATTTCGATCAGCCGGTCGAAGCGGGCAAAGCAGGCCGGGGGCTGCGGTGTCAGATTGATCAGCACGTCACAGGATGCCAGCTCGTCTGACCGCACCCCGATCAAGATGGGCGTCCTGTCCGCCAGGGGGTGGCCGCAGCGCACATGGGGCAGGAAGGAGAGCTGCTGGGCGGTCCACAGCCCCGTGTCCAGCCGCGTCGCCAAGGCATCCTCCTCGGTATACAACAGGGTGCGTTGCCCGGCCTGGTAGGCCTTGGCCGCGAGACGCATGGCCACGTCGGCCTTGTCGCCGGCGTTGAAGTAGAAAGCCACCCGTGTCATGGCTGCCCGCCACGCCCGCGCTGCAGCGCCTGAGCCACGGCCTCGCCGATGCCGGCAGGGCTCTGCACCACCACCACCCCGGCCGCCGCGAGCGCGGCGATCTTGGCCGCGGCCGTGCCCTGCCCGCCGGCGACGATCGCGCCGGCATGACCCATGCGCCGGCCGGGCGGTGCGGTGAGGCCGGCGATGTAGGCCGCCACCGGCTTGCTGACCTCGGACTTGATGTACTCGGCGGCCGCCTCCTCGGCCGTGCCGCCGATCTCGCCGACCAGGACGATGGCCTCGGTCTGGGGGTCCTGCTCGAACAGCGCCAGGCAGTCGATGAAGTCCATGCCCTTGATCGGGTCGCCACCGATCCCCACGCAGGTGGACTGACCCAGGCCCAGGCGGGTGGTCTGCCATACCGCCTCGTAGGTGAGCGTGCCCGAGCGGGAGACGATGCCGATGCGGCCAGGCTGATGGATGAAACCGGGCATGATGCCGATCTTGCACGCGCCGGGGGTGATGAGGCCGGGGCAATTGGGGCCGATGAGCCGCGCGCCGGTGTCCTTGAGCGCCGCCTTGACGTTGATCATGTCCTTGACCGGAATGCCCTCGGTGATGCAGGCGATGACGCGGATGCCGGCGGCGGCGGCCTCGAGTATGCTGTCGGCGGCGTAGGCGGCCGGAACATAAATCATGCTCGCATCCGCGCCCGTCGCCCGCACGGCCTCGCGCACCGTGTTGAACACGGGCAGCCCGAGGTGGGTCTGGCCGCCCTTGCCCGGTGTCACGCCGCCGACCATGCGCGTGCCGTAGCGTATCGCCTGCTCGGAGTGGAAGGTGCCCTGCTTGCCGGTAAAGCCCTGGCAGAGCACTCGGGTGTGCTGGTCGACCAGGATGCTCATGCCTGCCTCCCCGCCGCGGCCTCGACGGCGAGGCGAGCGGCATCGGTCAGGTCCTCGGCGGCGAGGATGGCCAGGCCCGACGCGGCGAGCAGCGCCCTGCCCTGCTCGGCATTCGTGCCCTCCAGGCGCACCACCACCGGCACGCTCACCCCCACGGCCTTGACGGCCTGGATGATGCCCTCGGCGATGAGATCGCAGCGCACGATGCCGCCGAAGATGTTGATCAGCACCGCCTTGACCTTGGGGTCGGCCAGGATGATGCGGAAGGCCTGCGCGACCGAGTCGGCCGTCGCACCGCCGCCGACATCGAGGAAGTTCGCCGGTCGGCCACCCGAGAGCTGGATCAGGTCCATGGTCGCCATGGCCAGCCCCGCCCCGTTGACCATGCAGCCGATGTCGCCGTCCAGGGCGATGTAGTTGACGTGGTGGGCATGTGCCTCGGCCTCCTTGGGGTCGAGCTGACTCGTATCCAGCATGGCCGCAGCCGCCTGCTGCCGCCACAGCGCGTTGTCGTCCACGCTCATCTTGCAGTCGAGCGGCAGCAGACGGCCATCCTGCGTCACCACCAGGGGGTTGATCTCGAGCAGGGCGAGGTCCCGGTCGACGAAGACGCGATACAGCGCCTTGACGAGCTGGGTGAAGGCCGCCACCTGCCCGCCCTCGAGGCCGAGATCGAAGGCCAGGTTGCGCCCCTGGTAGTCCATCAGGCCGACGACCGGATCGACCGTCTCGCGCAGGATGCTGTCCGGCGCGCTCGCCGCCACCTGCTCGATCTCCATGCCGCCGGCGGCCGAGGCGACGAGGCCGACGCGCGCCGCGGCGCGGTCGATGGTAAAGGAGAGGTAGAGCTCGCGGGCGATGGGCAGGCGCTCCTCGACGAGCAACCGCTGCACCGGCTGCCCGTCGGGGGCGTTCTGATAGGTGACCAGGCGACTGCCCAGCAGCGCGCGGGCCGCCGCGGCGAGCTCGTCGACCGTCTGGCACAGCCTCACGCCCCCCGCCTTGCCGCGGCCGCCGGCATGCACCTGCGCCTTGACCACCCAGTGGCCGTTGCCCAGCCCGCTCGCCACCTCAAAGCACTGCTCGGCAGCCTCTATGATCATGCCGCGCGGCACGGCGATACCATGGTCCCTGAGGATGGACTTGGCCTGATATTCGTGCAGGTTCATGTCGAAAGAACGGAGCAAAAGCCCGATTTTGCAGCAAACCTTACGCGGTCGCCACGTCGGCGGCCTTTCGGTAGGATATTACCGTCTCCCCTCAGCCCGAAAGCATGAAAGAGATCCTGGTGCTCTACTACAGCCTGCATGGCGCCGTGCGCGAGCTCGCGCGTCACGTCGCCCATGGCGTCGATGCGGTGCCGGGCATGGCGGCGCGGCTGCGTACCGTGCCCAAGGTGGCCGCCGAGATCGAGGGGCCGGCGCGTCCGGTACCCGATAGCGGTGCGCCCTATGCCACCCCGCGCGACCTGGAGGAATGCGTCGGCCTGGCGCTCGGCTCCCCCACCCGCTTTGGCAACATGGCCGCGGCCATGAAGTATTTCTGGGACGGCACCTCGGGCGCGTGGCTCAACGGCGCGCTCACCGGCAAACCGGCCTGTGTCTTCACCTCCAGCGCCAGCCTGCACGGCGGGCAGGAGAGCACCCTGCTTTCCATGATGCTGCCGCTGCTGCATCACGGCATGCTAATCGTCGGGCTGCCCTACAGCCAGCCCGAACTCAACGCCACGCGCTCGGGCGGCACCCCTTACGGGGCGAGCCACTTCGCCGGCCCCGAGGGCAAGGCGCCGCTCACCGAGGAGGAGCGGCGGCTCGCCTTCGCCCTCGGCAAGCGGCTGGCCGAGGTCGCCAGCCGGTTGTCCGCATGAGCGCGCTCGGCACCGAGGCCCGGCGGCTCGCCCGCGGCCAGAGCCAGGGGGTACTCTCGACACTGTCGCAGCGCATCGAGGGCCATCCTTTCGGCTCGGTGGCCCCCTACGTCCTCGACCATGCCGGCCGGCCGGTGCTTCTCATCTCCGACCTGGCCGAGCATACCCGCAACCTGCAGGCCGACGCGCGCTGCTCGCTCATCGTGCAGCCCTTCAGCCCCGACATGCAGGTCGCGGGCCGCATCACCGTCGTCGGCCGCGCCGAGCGCCTGCCGGAGAAGGACGCCCTGGGCCCACGCTACCTGCGCCATCACCCCCAGGCGGAGGCCTATTTCGCCATGCACGACTTCGCCTTCTGGGTGATCGAGCCGGTACGCATCCGCTATATCGGCGGCTTCGGCAGGATCCACTGGATCGAGCCCGAGGCCTACCTCCTGCCGGCAGGCCCCCTGGCCGGCCAGGAGACGGACATCCTGGCGCACATGAACGCCGATCACGTGCACAACCTCGTCGCCTACTGCCGGCACGTGCACGGGGTGGAAGCCACCGAGGTGGAGATGGTCGGCATCGACCCGGACGGCTTCGACGTGCGGGCGGAGGGGCGCGTGCTGCGCTTCGACTTCCCCGCCCCCATCGCCGACGCCGCTGCCGCGCGTGCCGCCCTGGTCGAACTCGCCCACCAATGTCGCGCCTGAACTGGGCGCTGAGCGGCGCTGCGGCGAGCCTCATCGCCCTCATCCTGCTGGGACTCGCCTGGGAGCTGTGGCTCGCCCCGCTGCGGCCCGGCGGCTCCTGGCTGGTGCTCAAGGTGTTGCCGCTGCTCCTGCCGCTCCACGGCATCCTGCACGGCCGCGTCTACACCTACCGCTGGGCCAGCCTGCTCATCTGGCTGTACGTCCTCGAGGCCCTGGTCCGGCTGATGAGCGATCCCGCCCCCGCTACCACTCTGGCCGCGGTGGCGCTGGTCTTGGCGCTGGCGTTTTTCGTCTTTGCCGCGCGCTACATCCGTCTGGCCAGCCGCCAGCCTGGCCCCTCCCCCTATGGCCAGACCAAAATATGACGATATTCGGATTATCTTGAGCCTCTTGCAAAACTCCTCGCCGGAGCGGTCTGATGGGTAGTCGTCCGCCTTTTTGGGGCGGTTTGTCTGGCGACGCTGGGGTTGAGGCGTGGCGTGGCTACGAAAACGGCATGATTTTGATGGTTCCGGACGAGTGCTGTCCTGCACGGGGTGCAGGGTGGGGGATGGACGGTGAGGAATGGAAAGGCATTGCGTCAGTGTCGCAATCGCATCAGTTGGTCGGCGGACAGGGCCAGGACACCGAACATCAGGTGGCTCATCACCTTGTCGCTGCCCTTGACCATGATGCAGTTGCCGCCGAACTCATCCTTGAGCCGGGCGTTACTGCGCTCTGCGGCGGTGCGCTCGTGGTAGCGGATGGCCTCATGCGGCGCGAATTCGATCTTCTCGCCACGACGCGGGTTGTGGTCGATCAGGGGGACATGGCCGAGTTCGCGGCTGAATTCGCGCCAACGGGTCCACCTCTCGCCGCTGCAATAGGCGGCGTCCATGAGGTCGTAGCAGTTCGTCACCCGTTGGGCGCTCATCAGCGAGAGCGGGATGGCGGCCAGGCTGTCGTGCATCGAGGCCGAGGACAGCAAGGCGCTGATCGG
>JBBIKZ010000147.1:0-5278 GCA_037445185.1 Hydrogenophilales bacterium
CCCATGCCCTCGGCATTCTGTCCGTGACAGACGGCGCAGACGGTTTTGTATTTGGTCTCGCCGGCCGCCGCGAGCGCGGAGAGGGCGTCAGGGGGCGGCCCGGCCGGCGCTGCCGGTTGTGCGGGCGCGGCGGCCGGGGCGGTGGCTTGCGGGGCGGCGGCCTCCTCCTTCTTGCCGCAGGCCGTCAGGGTGAGGGTCAGGATCAGCACGGCGACCAGGGTGGGGACAGGCATGGCGCGACCTCCTTAAGGGCATGGGTTGGGCCATTGTAAACCCGGCCCGGGGCGTGCTCAATACCCCTTGAAGCCACGTACCAGCCAGGCCTCGTAGTCCAGGGCGTGATCGCGGTGGATGCGGACATGCAGGTGTTCCAGGGCCTGCACCTCGGTGAACCACCGTTGCAGTTCGGCGCGAGGCCTGCCCTTGGTGATGAGGACGTAACTACCCGCGGGCCGCAGCGCCACGTCTGCGGTGAGGGCGTAGTGGTCGTCGATGGCGCGGCCGGGGTTGAGGTAGGCCGCCGCGCGGCTGAGCGGCCGCGTGTAGTAGAGCAGGCTGGCGAAGCTCTTGCGGTCGTCGCCCAGCAGGCGCGCGCCGGGGTGGGCGGTGAGCAGTCGTTGTACATCCCGGCCGAGCACCCGGTAGCCGGTGATGCGGGCATAGGGGTCGGTCTTGCGCGTGAGCTCGAGGCCGAAGGCGCGGGCGAGGTCGTGATAGTGGTAGAGCAGCGCCCCCAGGGCGACGTTGATGCCCAGGGCCCAGGCGAGCCAGCGCCGGCGCCCATGCCGCAGCCAGGTGACGACGACCAGCACGGTGCCGGCGGCATAGGCGAAGGCCGCCCAGTTGGCGAAGGCGCGCGAGAGCAGGGACAGCCCCAGGAATGCCGCCAGCGGCACGAGGCTCATTGCCGCGAGGAAGGCGAGCCGCCAATCCTGGAGCAGCGCCCGCGGACGGAGGGCGATGAGCAGGAGCCCCACGGCCATGACCGGCCCGAACACCCCGAATTGCGCGCCGGCGAAGGCGAGAAAGGCATCCGGGTTGAGCCAGGCCCGGTCGAGCTGCGAGATCTCCGCCGTGTGCCGGAAGCTGACGAAGTCGTGACGGGCGTTCCACAGCAGGTTGGGCAGCAGGATCAGCAGGGCCAAACCGGCCGCGGCATAGGGCTTGACCGAGGCGAGCAGCCGTCGGTGACGGGGCGTGAAGAGCAGATAGACCAGGAAGGCCGGGGCCAGGAAGACCATGCTGTACTTGGACATCAGGCCCAGGCCCGCCGCGGTGCCGGCGAGCAGCCAGTCACGCCAGCGGTCGCGCTCGAGCGCGCCGGCCAGGAAGTAGAGCGTCGCGGTCCAGAACAGCAGCAGGGGCCCGTCCGTGGTGATGAGCACGCCGCCGAGATGCGTCATGGGCAGGCTGGCGAAAGCCACGGCGGACCAGAAGGCGGCGCGCTCGGCCCAGGGCTCGGCCCCGAACAGGCGGTGGGTGAGGAAATAGAGCGTGAGCGCCGTTGCCGGCCAGATCAGGAAGGTGGCGGCGCGCACGCCGAGCTCGCCGTCGCCGAAGAGGGCGGTGGTGAGCGCGATCAGCCAGGCCACCATGGGCGGCTTGGAGTAGTAGCCCCAGTCCGGTGCGAGCGACCAACTCCAGTACTGCGCCTCGTCGGCGTAGAGCTCCAGCTCGAGATGCCAGACGGCGGCGATGCGCCAGAGGGTGAGTCCGGCCAGGATCAGGAGCAGCCAGCCCATGCCGGCCGGCTGGCGTCCTCCGCTGGTTGTGCCGCTCACGGCGTCCCGCTCCCTGGACCCCCCATCCTGACCAGGAGGTAGCTGCGCTCGCGGTAGATCACCTGCGCCTGCGGCAGCGCCGCGAGCTGGCTCTCGCGCGTGAGGACCAGGTCACCCGGCCGGGGCGCGCGTCTTGCGACCTGCCGGCCGGCATAGGTCTGGAAGCTGGGGGTGTTGACCCCGTACATGACCAGCGGCCCTTGCAGGCCGGCGGCCAGTTTGCCGGCCTGCCGGACGGGGCCCTGCTGCACCTCGCCCACGACGGGGATGAGGATCAGGATGAGTCCCAGGACGGCCAGCACGCCGTTGGTGTAGAGACCCAGCCGCAGATGCTGGCGCGGCAGGGCGAAGAGGGCGAGACTCAGGGCGAGCGCGCCGCCGAACCACAGCCAGTAGTCGGTCCCGAACCATTCCGCGACGGTCCCGATCAGCATGCGGTCATCGGCGGCGAGGCGTGGCAATTGACCCGCCAACAGCTCGGGCAGGGCGAGCAGCAGGGCGAAGAGCAGCGTGCCGGGGATGAGGGCGAGCCAGCGGTTGCCGACCTCGATCTGGCGCGCCATGACCAGCACGAGCCCGCCATAGCCGTAGTAGACGTAGTGCGGCAGCTTGGTGCCGGACAGGGAGAAGAGCAGGAAGACCAGGCCGAACCAGATCAGCCCGTAACGCATGAGGTCGTCGCGCCACACCGCCCGGACCCGCCAGGCGGCGGCGATGAGCAGCCCGGTGTGCGGCAGGAGCGAGACGAGCACCACCGGCAGGTAGTAAAACGGGTTGCCGCCATGCCCCTCCATGGCGGAGCCGAAACGCCCGATGTTGTGCTCGAGGAAGAAGCCAGCCAAAAAGCCTGAGCCCTCCAGCCAGGTCTGGACGACGAACCAGGGCGCAGCGATGGCCAAGAAGAGGGCGATGGCCCGGGGCTCGAGCGCCCAGCGCAGGAAGCGCCCGGTCTCCCGCCGGCTTGCGCACCAGAGCAACACGGCGCCGGCCGGCACCACCACCGCGACCGGTCCCTTGGTGAGGAAGCCGAGCGCCATGGCGGCGTGGCTCGCGTAGCGCCAGACCGGCTTGCCCTCCCTGAGCCACAGCCAGGCGGCATAGCCGGCGGCGGCGAGCCAAAGGTTGAGCAGGGCGTCGGCGGTGGCGGCGCGCTGGATGATCACCAGCCCCGCCGCCGTGGCGACGATGAGGGCGGCGGTGAGGGCCGTCTCCCGCTCCGCCACGCGGGCGACGACGGCATGGGTGAGCGCGATCCACGCGGCGGCGGCGAGGGCGGAAGGCAAGCGCCAGCCCCACTCGTTAAAGCCGAAGACCGACACGGACAGGGCCTGCAGCCAATAGATGAGGATGGGCTTGTCATGGCGGGGCTCCCCCAGGAGATAGCTGGAGAGGAAGTCGCCGCGCAGAAACATCTCCAGCGTGGAGGCGGTGAAGGCCCCCTCGTCCAGGTCGAACAAGGGTGGTGTGCCCAGGGCGAGGAAGGGCAACACGAGCAGGGGCAGGAGGCGCCAATCGTAGCCGGCGCGCCAGGCGGGGGGCATCACCCCTCCCTTCTCGGGCGTGGGCCGTCGCGCAGGATGTATTGCTTGCCGCCGCCGGGTTCATGGTAGATGCGGGTGAGCATCTCGCCGATCACGCCCAACCCCAGGAACTGCACCCCCATCAGGCTCAGCATCACGCCGAGCAGCAGCAGGGGACGGCCGCCGATCTGCTCGCCCAGCACGAGCTTTTCGAAGCTCAACCCCGCCAGGATCAGGAAACCCGCGAGCAGCATCGCCGCCCCCGCGCCGCCGAAGGCGTGCATGGGCCGGTGCAGGAAGCGCAGCAGGAACTTCACCCACAGCAGGTCGAGCAGCACGCGCACGGTGCGGTCTATGCCGTACTTGGACTGGCCGCGGGTGCGGGCGCGGTGATTGACCGGCAGCTCCATGACCCGTGCGCCGAACTGACCGGCCAGCGCCGGGATGAAGCGGTGCAGCTCGCCATAGATCTTGACGTGTTCCAGCGCCTCGCGCCGATAGAGCTTGAGCGAGCAGCCGTAGTCGTGCAGCTTGACGCCGGTGACCCTGGAGATGAGCCGGTTGGCGATCATAGACGGGATCTTGCGCGACCAGGTCTTGTCCTGGCGGTCCTTGCGCCAGCCGGACAGGATGTCGATCTCCGGGTGGGCCTCGAGCTCGGCGAGCAGCCGGGGGATGTCCGCCGGGTCGTTCTGCAGGTCACCGTCCAGGGTGACGAGGGTCACCCCGCGCGCCGCGTCGAAGCCCGCCTGCATGGCGGTGGACTGGCCGTAGTTGCGGTTGAGGAACAGGGGTTTCAGCCAGGGCCGGGTTGCGGCCAATTCGGCCAGGCGGCGGTCGGAGCCGTCGCGTGAGCCGTCGTCGACGAAGATGATCTCCCAGGAAAGCCCCGTCCGGGCCATGGCCTGCTCCACCTGGTCGACCAGGTCGGGCAGGTTGTCGTACTCGTTGTAGATCGGGATGACGATGGAGACGTCCACCGACGGCGTGGCGGTCTGATCGTGCGAGGGTTGCGCGGCAGACATGGACAGGCATCCGGATAAAGTCTCCATTGTAGACGTTCGTGCCCTGCTGCCGCGTCTTCCCGCTGCGGCCGGAGCGGCGGAGGTGCCAACGCTGTCGCCGATCGAGCGACGCCCGCGGCCATCCGCTGCCAGGCCGATCACGCGCCGCCGTTCGCATCCCCTGACCCGCCCGCCGACGCGCGGGGCCGGTCAGCGGTCCCTCTCAGGCTAGTCGAACGCCACGTCGTGCAGGACGTCGAAGATGACCCGGGTGCGGGTGTTCATGATGTAGATGTCCGTATCCACGATCACCCGCACGTAGCCGTCGGGCAGGCGGGAGAGCCGGCGCTCCAGTTCGGTGGGCAGGTAGCGGAAGGCCAGCCCGGGCGGCAGGGTGTCGCGCGGTCCCCAGCGCTTGGCATGCCCGGGCGGCAGCTTGCCCTGCTTGGCCAGGCCGGGCGGCAGCGATCTGCGGCGATCCTCGTACCAGTCGCGGATGATCGCGCGGTCGCGGTCACTGAAGACGATGCGCAGGTCGAATTCCCGATCGCGCACCACCACTTCGCCGTGCCGCGTTGGAGGGGTCTCGCAGCCAGCCAGCAGGAATGTGGCGAGGACTAAGACCAAGGACGGGGTATGGGTCACGTCGTACTCCTTCTTACAGGGATGGGGGGCTGCCGCACCCCCAGGGGGTCAACGGGCAGGTTGGCGGTGCTCGACAGGTGTGCTGCAAGCCTGGCTGGGACTCAAGCGTAGCAGAATCGATCGATGGCGATGGTGCTCTGCTACATGGATGCGAGCATGCATGAGCCTGGGTTGTACCTGGATTCATCATCAGGCCGGCCATAGCCTACGGACACCGCCTTGGCGTGCGCGCAGGCCGTCCCCATCGCCATGTCACCACAGCCCGCGCGCGGCCTGGTGACGACCGTGTCGGATACCACTTGTCAAAATAGTGTCAAATATGGATTAT
>JBBIKZ010000148.1:0-5272 GCA_037445185.1 Hydrogenophilales bacterium
ATCAATCGGATGAAGCTGTCCCTGCGTGTCGGGTCGACATAGAGCTGATGCTCGATGTCACGCAGGCCCTGGATCAGGGCGTTAGGGTCTTCGTAACCATAGATGCGTGCCCGGGGCGGGGTTCGCATCCAGATAGTGTCCGTCGGGCGTGGTCTGGAAGATGCCCTCGACGGCGTGCTCGAACAAGCTGCGATAGCGCCGCACCGCCTCCTTCAGGCCCTGGCTGGCAGCGATGCGTTCGGTCATGTCCTGGATATAGCCTTCCACCGCGACCAGCCGGCCGGCGGCATCCGTTACCCCGACGCCGCGCTCGATGACCCAGCGTGTCTCGCCGTCCGCCCGGATGATCCGATATTCGGCATCGTAGCCCTGGTCGCGCGACAGGCAATCGAGTATGGTCCTGCGCACACCTTCACGGTCTTCGGGATGGGTGATCTGCTCGTAGGAAATGCGGTTGTTGAACACCAGTTCGTCGGGCCGGTAGCCGATGCGCCGGGCGCGCATGCACCACCATTAGCCCCTCATGCCTGGCCGCCGCCAACAGCGCCCAGCAGACCGGCAACGACTGACGCCACGCCATGCCATCCGTCCCCTGGCCATATTCGGGCGGGTCGACGTCCATGAGCAGCAGGGCCGTGCTCGCGGGATCGATATGTAGCTCGGTCATGACCTCTGCGGGTGCGTGCCATCGGGCAGATTCGTCATCGGAATGAAGCAAATACCATGCCTTGATCCACACGGCGGCCCGGTGCGAGCGAGGGTGGCCAGACCCGCTGTAGGTCAGGACGGCGCGCCCCGCGTTGGGGCGGACGCAGGCCCAGCGCACCATTGCGGTGCCATTGCATTTGGCCGAGTCTGGGCCACAATCGGGATATGGCCTGGAGTGCAGGAGGCTAAATGGCACAGCGCAACCGCATCGTCATCCTCGGCGCCGCCGGGCGCGACTTCCACAACTTCAACGTCGTCTACCGCGACGATCCCGCCAGCGAAGTCGTGGCCTTCACCGCGGCGCAGATCGGCGGCATCGCCGGCCGCCGCTATCCGCCGGCCCTGGCCGGACCGCTCTATCCAGCGGGCATCCCCATCGTCGAGGAAGCGGGGCTCGATGAGCTGCTCGAGCGGGAGGGCATCGATCAGGTCGTCTTCGCCTACAGCGACGTGGCGCATGACCACGTCATGCACCTGGCCTCGCGCGCCCTGGCGGGCGGTGCCGATTTCCTCCTGCTCGGCCCGCACCGCACCATGCTGCCGGCCCCCGTGCCGGTGATCGCCGTCAGCGCGGTGCGCACCGGCTGCGGCAAGTCGCAGACCTCGCGTTACCTGTCCCGGCTGCTGCGCGACAGGGGCCTCAGGGTGGCGGTGCTGCGCCACCCCATGCCCTACGGTGACCTCGAGCGGCAGGCGGTGCAGCGTTTCGCCAGCCGGGCGGACCTCGACGCCGCCCGTTGCACGGTGGAGGAACGCGAGGAGTACGAGCCGCACCTCGCCCTGGGCAACACGGTGTGGGCAGGGGTGGACTACGGCCGCATCGCCGGGCAGGCCGCCGGCGAGGCCGACCTCATCCTGTGGGAGGGGGGCAACAACGACTTCCCCTTCTTGCGGCCCGACCTGCACATCGTGCTGGCCGATCCGCTGCGTCCGGGCCACGAGGTCAGCCATCACCCCGGCGAGGCCGTGCTGCGCATGGCCGACGTCGTGGTGGTGATGAAGTGCGATGCCGCCGCCACCGCCGCCATCCAGCAGGTCATGGACAACGTGCGGCGGGTCCACCCCGACGTGCCCATCCTGCGCGCCGCCTCCCCCGTCACCCTGCAGGAGACGGTCGATCTGCGCGGCAAGCCGGTGGTGGTGGTCGAAGACGGCCCCAGCATCACCCATGGCGGCATAGCCTATGGCGCGGGCTATGTGGCCGCCTGCCGCGCCGGCGCCCGGATCGTGGACCCACGCCCCTATGCGGCGGCGGCCATCGCCGCGGTCTACCGGCAATATCCGCACATCGGACCGGTGCTGCCGGCCATGGGCTATTCCGCGGGCCAGCTGGCCGACCTCGGGGCCACCCTGGCTGCCGTGCCCGCCGAGCTCGTCCTGGTAGCCACACCGGCCCACCTGGCGGCCCTCATCCCGCTCAACAAGCCGGCCGTGCGAGTGCGCTACGAGTACGCCGAGCTCGATGCGCCGGGGCTGGCCGATCACGTACGCGACTTCCTCGCCCGGCGCGGCCTGCTCACGGCCATGGCCTGAAGACAACGCATGCTGAAGCTGCAAAGGCCGGAACTGCTGCGCGAGCAGGCCTACATAGGCGGACGGTGGGTCGGGGCCGAAGACCAGGCGGTGCTCGAAGTCCACAACCCGGCCAACGGTATCCTGCTCGGGCGGGTGCCGGCGCTGGGCGCCGAGCAGACGCGCCAGGCGATCGCCGCGGCCGAGGCCGCCTGGCCGGCCTGGCGGGAGCGGCTGGCGGCGGAGCGTGCGGCGCTGCTGCGCCGCTGGCACGACCTCGTGCTCGAGCACCAGGAGGATCTCGCCCGCCTCCTCACCGCCGAGCAGGGCAAGCCGCTTACCGAGGCGCGCGGCGAGATCGCCTACGCGGCGAGCTTTCTCGAGTGGTATGCCGAGGAGGCGCGGCGCGTCGCCGGCGAGGTGATCCCCTCGCCCTGGGCGGGGCGACGCGTGCTCACCCTGCGCCAGCCCATCGGCGTGTGCGCGGCCATCACGCCCTGGAACTTCCCCAGCGCCATGCTCACGCGCAAGGCCGGGGCGGCGATCGCCGCCGGCTGCACGGTGGTGGCCAAGCCGGCCTCGGCCACCCCCTTCTCCGCCCTGGCCCTGGCCTTCCTGGCCGAGGAGGCCGGGCTGCCGGCCGGGGTGCTCAACGTGGTCACCGGACCGGCCGAGGCGATCGGCAACGAGCTCACCGACAACCCCGCTGTTCGCATGCTCTCCTTCACCGGCTCGACCGAGACCGGCAAGCGCCTGATGGCCGCCTGCGCCGGCACGGTGAAGAAGGTCGCCCTCGAGCTGGGCGGCAACGCCCCCTTCATCGTCTTCGACGACGCCGACCTGGAGCAGGCGGTGGCGGGGGCGCTCGCCTCCAAATACCGCAACACCGGCCAGACCTGTGTCTGCGCAAACCGGCTGCTCGTGCAGGACGGCATCTACGACGCGTTCGCCCGGCGGCTTGCCGAGCGCGTGGCCGCGCTCAGGGTGGGCGACGGCCTGGAGGAGGGGGTGGAGCAGGGTCCCCTGATCAACCTGGCGGCCGTGGCCAAGGTCGAGGCCCACATCGCCGATGCCGTCAGCCGCGGCGCCCGGGTGCTCACCGGGGGCGGGCGCCACGCCCTGGGCGGGCACTTCTTCGAGCCCACGGTGCTGGCGGACGTGACCCCGGACATGCGTGTGTGTCGCGAGGAGACCTTCGGCCCCGTCGCCCCGCTCATGCGCTTTCACAGCGAAGACGAGGCGGTGCGGCTCGCGAATGCCTCCGAATCGGGGCTGGCCGCCTACTTCTACGCCCGTGACCTGGGCCGTATGTGGCGGGTGGCCGAGGCGCTCGAGTACGGCATGGTCGGGGTCAACGCCGGGGTGATCTCCACGGCGGTCGCCCCCTTCGGCGGGGTCAAGCAGTCCGGCCTGGGGCGCGAGGGCGGCCGTGAGGGCATAGCCGAATACCTGGAGACCAAGTACGTCTGCCTGGGGCTCTGATCAGCGGTCTTCCACACAGATCTCGCGCCGGGCCACCGCAATCATCGTGCGGATCACGAGGCCCGCGATCACCAGGGTGAGCAGGGCAAGGAGGACGATGCCCAGCCGGTAATAGAGGCCGCTGCCGGTCGCCTCGGCCATGATCAGCGTGGCGATGGTGATGGCCGCCATTGGGAAGGAATAGGCCCACCAGGACAGAAAGAACCTGAGCCGGGCGAAGTGCCTGAGCTGCGTGAACAACAGCAGCGTGAAAAACAGCCCGACGAAGTAGAGCAGGCGGGCGAAGACATCCAGCTCCTCGGTGAGCTGGTGGTAGGCGATGAAGCCCACCGCCGGCGGGGCGATGAAGATGAACAGGGTGGGCATGAGGCGCTCGGGCAGGCTGCCGTGAAAGATCAGCCGGTAGAACAGAATGGCCGTGAGCACCAGCCAGAAGAACAGGCCGATGCTGAAGAAGAACCAGGAAACATCCGGGTGGGCATGGTGCACACCGGCGATGGGCACCAGGATGTTGCCCACTACCGGGATGAACCAGGCTGGGTTGAGGTGACCGATCTCGTATTTGGTGTGATGGAGCCAGGACGAGAGCACATAGAGGGTGAGGATCAGGTGCAGCACGGTGCCCACCGCCCACAGCCACAGCGAGACCCCGGATGACGTCGCGTAGAGGGCGATGCCGAGCAGGATGAGGCCGATGGAGAAGCTGGGCACGAAGGCCTGTTTGACCGGGTGGGCGAGTTCCGCCGCCGCCGCATCCCGGTAGCGCAGGACCTTGATGGAGTAGAGCGCGGCGAGGAGCAGGAACACCGCGAGGCTCACCCCCAGCAGCCAGGGGCTAACGCTGACAGCGAGCGCGAAGGTCTGCTCCGCGCGGGCCCAGGCCAGGGTGAGCCCGGCGAGACCCATGATGACGGCAAACCAGGACACGGGGAAATGCATCAGGCGGGAGGATGGCGGTGTGTTCATGTCGTTCATAGTGTCGGGAAGGTCGTGGCTCTAGGCAGGCCCCGGTGAGGATATCCCATGCCATCGGCCGAAGGCCTGGCGCTCACCCGGTGTCCCGCAACCCCTTCACCCAGGCCTCCATAGCCTCGTTGGCCGGTGGCATGGGTGCCTCAAGGAAGCTCACCACGAAGCGGTCGTCCAGCGCGGCGATGCCGATGGCGCGCGGTCGTACGGCCAGTACCTGCGGGTTGGGCAGACTGAGGCCGAAAGACCACATCAACCGCGGCCTTGATCGCGGGGTCGATCTCCCCGCCGATGCCTCGCGTGTGGGTGCGATGGTCGAACACGGCGATGAACTGCGCCTTGCCGTGGGCGGCGATGCATTGCTCGAAATAGGCCACCAGTTCGTCCACGGTCTGGTGGCGCGTCTCGTGCTTGCCGATCTCGGCGAGGAAGATCGGATACTTTTCCTGCAGCAGCATCTGGCGCATCACCGCCCCCCTCTACCTCGTTGCGGATGGCCGCACCTTCGCGGGCCTCGCACATCATGGCATTGAGCACGGCGAGCAGCACGGCCAGGCTCACCCCCAGTATCCAGGCGAAATACCACATGGTTTTTTCTTTC
>JBBIKZ010000149.1:0-5216 GCA_037445185.1 Hydrogenophilales bacterium
CTGGGCGCGCTCGATCTTGGCGGCTTCATTGACGAGCATGCGCAGCTTCACCGGCGCCATCGAGACCATGGTCGAGCAAGACGGCAGCTTCCAGGGGGTTGGTTTCGACACGCATTGCCGGGAAAGCGTCTCCTTTCTCGAAGTCATGGCATCATGCCACCGCCGCGCCCGGCAAAACTTCCCGCCTGCGGCAAAAACAGAATTTACAGAAAGAACGATACACAACTCAGGAGAGGGGGCAGGCCACCTACATCGAGAAGCTGCTGCGGAAGGCAGTGACATAGTGAGATGTCCAATGCTGTGTGTGCATCGCCTCCCCACGGGAATCGCCTGCATGGCCTTTCTTACGCAGTAGTTTTTTTCAACGGTCTGTTAGGTAGGAATGAGCGAGTCTGACGGAACGGTAGCGATGGTGTGGATTTCCTTTTCCGATCTTGCCGCCCTGGCCGGCGCCATTGTGCTCGCGGCCGCCGGCGGCGAGGCCTTCCTCAAGGGTGTGCTGGGAGTGGCCGGCTGGCTGCGCGTGCCCAAGCTGCTGGTGGCCACCACCGTCGCCGCCTTCGCCACTTCCAGCCCGGAGCTCACCGTCTCCAGCATGGCGGCACTGGCCGGCAAGCCGGAGATCGGCTTGGGCGACGCACTCGGCAGTAACGTGGTGAATATTGCCCTCATCCTGGGACTGGCGCTGTGGTTCGGCCCCATGCACGTGGCGCGCGATGCGCTGGGACGCGATTTCTTGCTCGCCCTGATCGTTCCGCCCCTGACCCTGCTGATGACGCTCGATGGCACGCTCTCGCGCCTGGAGGGCGCGCTGCTGCTCACACTGTTCGCCGGCTGGGTGGGCCTCATAATCCGTGACGGCCGGCGCCATCGGTGCGATGCGCCCGCCGAGGACACAGGCCGTCACCTGCGTGCGGTGTCGCTGGGCATAGGTGGGCTTGTCGCCCTGATCCTGGCCGGACGTCTGTTCGTGACCGGCGCCTCCGGCGTCGCCGAGGTGTTCGGCGTCCCCCCCTACATCATCGGCGCCGTGGTGGTCGCGGTGGGGACCTCGCTGCCCGAACTGGTGACCGTGCTCGTCTCCCGTCTGCGCGGCCACGACGAGGTGGGGCTCGGCACGCTCTTGGGCAGCAACCTGTTCAATGGCCTCGCCATCGTCGGCGTGGCGGCCGCCATCCATCCCATCGCCGCGCCGGCGCAGGCGCTGGCACCGGCCATCGGTGCCGGGGTGCTGAGCGTGCTGCTGATGATCCCGGGACGCGACGGTGTCATCGGACGGCTGCGCGGCGTATGGCTGCTGGCCGTCTACGCGGCCTTTGTCTGGGCGACGCTGGCGGCGGCCGCCCTTTAACCGGAGTGAACCATGCAAGAAAAACAAGACCTTGACCAAGCCTGGCACGCCATGCCCGCCGAAGACGCGCTCGCCGCGCTGGATGCCGGGCGCGACGGCCTGACCGACACGCAGGCGCGGGAGCGCCTCGCGCGCCACGGTGAAAACCGCCTGGCGGAGACGCCGCCGCGCTCGCGCTGGCTGCTGTTCCTCGACCAGTTCAAGAGCCTCTTGATCCTGGTGCTGATCGGCGCGGCGATGCTGGCCGCCGCTATCGGCGACCTCAAGGACGCGGTGGTGATCCTGATCGTGGTGCTGTTCAACGCGGCGCTCGGCTTCTGGCAGGAGCACCGTGCCGAGGCCACGCTGGCGGCGCTAAAGAAGATGCTCGCCCCGGCGGCGCGGGTGCGACGCGCGGGGCGCATGGAGGAAGTGGCGGCCACAGAGCTCGTCCCCGGCGACATTGTGCTGCTGGAGGCGGGCGACCGGGTGCCGGCGGACGGGCGCATCCTCGCCGCCCACAGCGTGGAAATCGACGAGGCGGCGCTCACCGGCGAATCCCACGCCGTGGGCAAGGATGCCGCCGCGCTGGCGCCCGCCGCGGCGCCGCTGGCCGAGCGCATCAACATGGCCTACATGAACACCGTGGTCACCCGCGGCCGCGCCGAGCTGCTGGTCACCGCCACCGGCATGGCCACCGAGATGGGCCGCATCTCCGGCATGCTCGCCCAGGCCGAAGCCGGGCCGACGCCCCTGCAGATACAGCTCGATGCGCTGGGCAAGCGACTGGCGCTCATCGCCGGGGTCGTGGTGGGGCTCATTTTCCTGCTGGGCCTGCTGCGCGGCGCGCCCCTGGTGGAGATCGTGCTCACCTCCATCGCGCTGGCGGTGGCGGCCATCCCCGAGGGCCTGCCGGCGGTGGTGACGGTGACGCTCGCCATCGGCATGCACCGCATGGCCCAGCACCGCGCCATCGTCAAGAAGCTGGCGGCGGTGGAGACCCTGGGCTGCACCACGGCGATTTGTTCCGACAAGACCGGCACCCTCACCCTCAACCAGATGACCGCGCGCGCGGCCTGGTTCCAGGGGCGCCGGCTGCGCATCACCGGCGAGGGCTATACGGGCGACGGCGCGATCACTGCCGAAGACGGCGCTGCACTGCCCGATCTCGCGCCGCTGCTCCACCCGGCGGCGCTAGCCAACGACAGCCGCATCCGCGACGGGCAGCTGATCGGCGACCCGACCGAAGGCGCCCTGCTGGCGTTCGCCGCCAAGGGCGGTATCGATGCCGAGGCGCTGGCGGCGCACCGGCCGCGTATCGCCGAGATCCCCTTCGACTCGGCGCACAAGTTCATGGCCAGCTTCCACCACGAAGGCGAGCACGTGCGCATGTATCTCAAGGGCGCGCCGGACGTGCTGCTGGAAAGAAGCGCCGCCTGGCTCGCGCCCGAGGGGGTGGCCGCGATGGACGCCGCGGCGCGCGCGGCCTTCGCCGCCGAGAACGAGCGCCTGGCGGCGCAGGCGCTGCGGGTTCTGGCGGTGGCGGAGAAGACTCTCCCGGCGCGGGACTTCGACCCCGCCGGCGACCTCATGGCCCATGCCGAGGGCCTCACCCTGGTGGGTCTCGCCGGCATCATCGACCCGCCGCGGCCCGAGGCGAAAGACGCCATCGCCCTGTGCCAGCGCGCCGGCATCCGCGTGCGCATGATCACCGGCGACCACCGCATCACGGCTGCTGCCATCGCCCGCGAGCTGGGGCTTACCGGCGAGGTGGTGGAAGGCCGCGAGCTCGATGCCTGGGACGAGGCCGAACTCGCCCGCCGCATCGAGGTCATCGGCGTGTTCGCACGCGTCACGCCGGAGCACAAGCTGCGCATCGTCTCGGCGCTCAAGGCGCGCGGCGAGATCGTGGCCATGACCGGCGACGGCGTCAACGACGCACCCGCATTGAAGAGTGCCGACATCGGCGTGGCCATGGGCATCACCGGCACCGAGGTGACCAAGGAGGCGGCCACCATGGTGCTCACCGACGACAACTTCGCCACCATCGTGCGCGCCGTCAAGGAAGGCCGTGCCATCTACGACAACATCGTCAAGTTCGTGCGCTTCCAGCTCTCCACCAACATGGGCGCCATCCAGACCGTGCTGGGGGCGAGCCTGCTCGGCTGGTCCACGCCGTTCACGGCGATCCAGATTTTGTGGATCAACATCATCATGGACGGCCCGCCGGCCATGAGCCTGGGGGTGGAGCCGGCGCGCCCCGGTGTGATGGACGAGCCGCCGCGCGCCCCGGACGCGCGCATCCTCACCCGGCGCCGGCTTGGGCGGCTGTTGCTCTACGGCTTCACCATGGCGGCGGGCACGCTGGGGCTCTTTTACTACGCCCAGCCGATGGGCGAGGCCTATGCCTTGACGCTGGCCTTCACCACCTTCGTGCTGTTCCAGTTCTTCAACGTCTTCAACGCCCGCGCCGAGCACGGCTCGGCCTTCAACCGGCAATTCTTCGCCAACCGCTGGCTATGGCTGTCGCTGGCTTCCGTGCTGGCGCTGCAGGCGCTGGTGGTGCATTGGGCGCCGGCGCAGGCGGTGTTCCGCACCACGGATCTGACGTTCACCGACTGGGGCCTGGCGGCGCTCACGGCCTCCAGCGTGCTGCTGCTGGACGAGGCGCGCAAACTCGCCGCTTACGTTGCCCGCAGGCGGTCGCCTGGGCAGCGGTGATCCCTTGTCGGGAATCGGGCTAGCGATGAAGGCCCCTCTGCGCCCAGCCCTGCTTGGCGCGGGGGGCGCGCTCGCACTGCGCTTGACGTCGACTTACGCCGTGACACAAGGCCACACCGTGGCAATCGGCCGCCTGCTGCTGGATACCTACGCCGCATTGCGCAAGCCGGCCTGGGACGGCCTCTTCCAGGCCGTGATCGAGCTTAAGGTCCGGCCATGTCCTGGCCCCGGCCATGGTCCTGATCCTTGCGGCCCTGGCCGCGTGCAGGCGGTGGGCGTCGCTCTGGTTGCTGGGGACGACCTATTTCGGCGCATCGCTCACCTCCTGCTGCTCAAACAAGCACTCAGGCGGGAGCGGCCGCAACGGCATGCGGCGCTCGCGCAGGTGGCGCGGTCGGACTGGTCCTTCCCCAACCGGCATGCCACCCATGCCGCCGCCCTGGCGCGTGGCGGCCGGCCTCGCGCTGGCCGCCATCGTGCTGCTGGTGGCGGCGTCCCGGTTGCATCTGCAGGTGCACTGGCCCAGCGATGTGCTGGCGGGCATCCTAGTGGCCGTGTTCTGGGCGGGGGTGGCCTCCGCCCTCGAGTGCAAGGAGAAGACGGCATGAGGAACAAGTTCCTCGGCACCGGCGAGCCGGGCTACCACCCGCTGCGCAAGCTCGCCGTGATCCTGGCCGGCCTGCGCTACGCGGTGTTGCACGATTTCAGCGTGCTCTACAAGGTGGTGATCTCGCTCTTGGTCATAGCCCTGGTCCTGTGGCTGCGCGATTGGGTGGATGCGGCGCTGATCCTGCTAGCCACCAGCATGGTGGTGGCGGCGGAGCTGTTCAACACCGCCATCGAGGCCCTGTGCGATTTCATCGAGACGCGCCACAACGAGAAGATCCGTATCATCAAAGACGTGGCCGCCGCCGCCACGGGCCTGGTCGTCCTGGCCTGGTGGATCGTGCTGGCGCTGGAACTCGCCCGCCTGTGGCCGCATCACACGGCGGCCTGAACCCGTAGCCAAGGAAACCGCTCGATGCACATCGACGAGTTCGACTGCGATCTGCCCGAGACGCTCATCGCCCAATACCCGCTGCCGGAAAGGGGCGCCAGCCGGCAGCTCCCTGCCGTCGCGCCTGCGGGAAGCCTCGGCGACCGGCGCCCGCCGATGCGACACCTG
>JBBIKZ010000150.1:0-4971 GCA_037445185.1 Hydrogenophilales bacterium
GCCTGCGCCGAAATCCGGCCATTCACGCCTTCGGTCGGCTTCGAACCAGAGGTTACTGCACGGTCTCCTTGAGCTGTTCCAGTATGGCCGGATTTTCTAGCGTGGAGGTGTCGGAGGTGATCTCCTCGCCCTTGGCGATGCTGCGAAGCAGCCGCCGCATGATCTTGCCGGAGCGGGTCTTGGGCAGGTTGTCGCCGAAGCGGATGTCGTCCGGCTTGGCGATGGGGCCGATCTCCTTGCCCACCCATTCGCGCAGTTCGGCGACGATCTGCTTCGCCTCCTCGCCAGTGGGGCGGGGGCGCTTGAGCACGACATAGGCGACGATGGCCTCGCCCTTGATCTCGTGCGGTTTGCCCACCACGGCGGCCTCGGCCACCAGGGGGTGGGCGACCAGGGCGGACTCGATCTCCATGGTGCCGAGCCGGTGGCCGGAGACGTTGAGCACGTCGTCGATGCGGCCCATGATCCAGAAATAGCCGTCCTCGTCGCGCCGCGCCGAGTCACCGGCGAGATAGGTCTTGCCGCCCAGCTCCTCCGGGAAATAGGTCTTGCGGAAGCGATCCGGATCGCCCCACAGGGTCCTGAGCTGGCTGGGGAAGGGGCGCTGGATGACGAGATAGCCGCCGGCGTCGGTGGCGACCGGCTGGCCGTGCTCGTCCACCACGGCGGCCATGATGCCGGGTAGGGGCAGGGTGCAGGTGCCGGGTTTGAGGGGGATGGCGCCGGGCAGGGGCGAGATCATGTTCGAGCCGGTCTCCGTCTGCCACCAGGTGTCGACGATGGGGCAGCGCGAACCACCCACGGTCTCGTAGTACCACATCCAGGCCTCGGGGTTGATGGGCTCGCCCACGGTCCCCAACAGCCGCAGGCTCGTGAGGTCGTATTGCCTGGGCAGGTCGGCGCCCAGCTTGATCAGGCTGCGGATGGCGGTGGGGGCGGTGTAGAAGGTGGTCACCCGGTGCCGGGCGATCATCTCCCAGAAGCGGCCGGGGTGGGGGTGGGTGGGGATACCCTCGAAGATCAACTCGGTCATGCCCAGGGCGAGCGGGCCGTAGGCGACATAGGTGTGCCCGGTGATCCAGCCCACGTCGGCCGTGCACCAGTAGAGGTCGGTCGCGGGCTTGGCGTCGAACACCCAGCGCATGGACAGGATGGCCCCGAGCAGATAGCCGCCGGTGGCATGCTGCACGCCCTTGGGCTTGCCGGTGGAGCCGGAGGTGTAGAGGATGAAGAGCGGATCCTCGGCGTTCATCGGCACGGCCTCGCAGGTGTCGCCCTGGCGTTCCACGAGCTCGTGCCACCACACGTCGCGGCCGGCCTGCCAGGCGATGACACCACCGCTGCGACGGTAGACGACGACCTTCTCGACGCAGTCCACCCCGCCCAGGCCCAGGGCCTCGTCCACCGCGGCCTTGAGTGCGACCACCTTGCCGCCGCGCAACCCCTCGTCGGCGGTGACCACCACCTTGGCGCGCGCATCCTGGATGCGCTCGTGCAGGCTCTTGGCGGAGAAACCGCCGAAGACCACCGAGTGGATGGCGCCGATGCGGGCGCAGGCCTGCATGGCCACCACCGCCTCGATCGACATCGGCATGTAGATGACCACACGGTCGCCCTTGACCACCCCCAGCTCCTGCAGGCCATTGGCGAAGCGGCACACCCGGTGGTAGAGCTCGCGGTAGGTCACGCGCGTGACCTGGCCGTCGTCGGCCTCGAAGATGAGGGCGGTCTTCTCACCGCTCTTTTCCAGGTTGCGATCCAGGCAGTTGTACGAGACGTTGAGCTCGCCATCGTAGAACCAGCGGTAGAAGGGGGCGTTGGATTCGTCCAGCACCTGGGTGAAGGGCTTGAACCAGTGGATGTGCGTGCGTGCCAGCTCGCCCCAGAAGCCCGCGTAGTCGGCCTCGGCCTGGGCGCACAGGGCGCGATAGGACTCCATGCCGGAGACGTTGGCCTGGGCGACGAATTCCGGGCTGGGCGGGAAGACCCGGGTCTCATGCAGGATGGATTCGATGTTGGACATGGTGCTCCTCGATGGTGGAATGATTTGCAAGCCAGGATGCGGGCAATAGGTGAAAATTAGGCCAAAATGGGATTTATTTCAAACCGGCCAGCATGATCCCTGTCGAACCCGCCACCCTACTGCATCAGGCCGCCGCCTACAGCCGCTGGCTCGCCGCGCGCCTGACGGCCGACCCAGAGCTGGCGGATGCGCTCTGTGCGAGCCTGGACCGGCCCTGCACGCGCGCGGAGATGGCGGAGCGGCTCAAGGCGGCCGATTGCTGCGATGAGGCCGCTCTGGGCCGGGCGCTGCGCCGTCTGCGCCAGTGGGTGCTGGCGCGGCTCATGGTGCGCGACCTGGCGGGGCTGGCCGACCTCGACGAGGTCACCACTGCCATGACCGATCTGGCCGAGCTCGCCGTGACCGCGGGGCTAGACCTCCTGCATGCGGATCTCGCCGGCGTCTACGGCGAACCGCTCGACTCGGCGGGGCGGCCGCAGCGCCTGCTGGTGGTGGGCATGGGCAAGCTGGGTGGGAGGGGGCTCAATGTCTCCTCCGACATCGACCTCGTCTTCGTCTATCCCGAGGACGGCGAGACCACTGGGCCGCGCCGGCTCGGCAACCACGAATTCTTCGTCCGCCTGGGTAGGCGGTTGATCAGCCTACTCAACGAGGTCACCGCCGAGGGCTTCGTCTTCCGCGTCGACATGCGCTTGCGGCCCTACGGCGACTCCGGCCCCCTGGCGGTGAGCTTCGCCATGCTGGAGCAGTACTTCTACACCCAGGCGCGGGAGTGGGAGCGCTATGCCTGGATCAAGGGCCGGGCCCTGACCGGCGACCGCACGGAGGAACTGGAGGCCCTGCGCCGCCCCTTCGTCTTCCGGCGCTATCTCGACTTCGGCGCCTTTGCCGCCATGCGCGAGCTGCACGCCCAGATCCGGCGCGAGGTGGCGCGCCGCGACAAGGCGGACGACATCAAGCTGGGGCCGGGCGGCATCCGTGAGATCGAGTTCATCGCCCAGGTCTTCCAGCTGATCCGCGGCGGTCAGGAGACGGCGCTGCAGGCGCGGCCGACACGGCTGATCCTCGATCGCCTGGCCGAACACGGCCAGCTGCCGCCGCAGACGGCCGCCTTCCTCGCCGAGGCCTACGTGTTTTTGCGCAATCTGGAACATCGCCTGCAGTATCTGGACGACGCGCAGACCCAGCGCCTGCCCGCCAACCCCCACGACCGGGAGCGGCTGGCGCGGGCCATGGGCTATGCCGGCTGGGAGGCGTTCGCCAGCCGGCTCGAGGACCTGCGCCGGCGCGTGAGCGAGCACTTTGAACAGGTCTTCGGCGCGCCGCAGGAGGACCAGTCCGCCCACCCCCTGACGGGGCTGTGGCTGCAGGCCGACGAGCTGGCGACTGACCGTCTGGCCGAGCTGGGCTATACCACACCGGCCGCCGTCCTCGAGCGGCTCAGGGGACTGCGCGCGAGTCACCGCTACAAGGCCCTGCCGGCTGCAAGCCAGGCCGCCCTCGATACCCTCATGGCGCCCATGCTCGAGCTGGCCGCCGCCCAGCCCGATCCGGACGCGACCCTGGAGCGCATGCTCGACCTCCTGGAGGCGGTGAGCGGGCGCGCACCCTACCTGCGGCTGCTGCAGGAATACCCCCAGACCCTGGCCCGGATCGCCCGCCTGGCAAGCGCCAGCCCCTGGGCCGCCCAGTATCTGCGCCAGCGGCCGCAGCTCCTCGACGAGCTGCTCGATCCCCGCGAGCTCTACCTAGAACCCGACTGGGACGCGGCACGCGCGGAACTGACCGCCCGGCTGGCCGAGCTCGCGGGGGATGTCGAGCGGCAGATGGACGCGCTGCGCCACTACAAGCAGAGCGTCACCTTTCGGTTGCTCGCCCAGGACCTGGCCGGGCGGCTCGGCATCGAGCGGCTGTCGGATCACCTGAGCGCCCTGGCCGACCTCCTGGTGGCGGCGACCCTGGACCTGGTCTGGGCCGGCTTTCCGGGCCGGCATCGCGAGCGGCCCGCCTTCGCCGTCATCGCCTATGGCAAGCTGGGCGGCAAGGAGCTGGGCTACGCCTCCGACCTCGATCTCGTCTTCCTGCACGACGACCCCCATCCGGACGCCCAGGCGATCTACGCCCGGCTGGCCAAGCGCCTCATCACCTGGCTCACCACCCCCACGGCGGCCGGGGTGCTCTACGACACCGACGTGCGCCTGCGCCCGGACGGGGCGGCGGGGCTCTTGGTCTCCAGCCTCGCCGCCTTCGAGGACTACCAGCGCAGCCAGGCCTGGATCTGGGAGCATCAGGCCCTCACCCGCGCTCGCTACTGCTGTGGCGATGCCGCGGTCGGCCGTCGCTTCGAGGCCATCCGCGCGGCCATCCTGCGCCTGCCGCGCGATGCAGGGAGGCTGCGGGCCGAGGTGCTGGCGATGCGGCAGAAGATGCGCGCCGGCCACCCCAACCCGAGCGCGCTCTTCGACGTCAAACACGACCCCGGCGGCCTGGTGGACGTGGAGTTCGCCGTGCAATACCTGGTGCTCGCCCACGCCCACGACCATCCGGAGCTCACCGCCAACGTCGGCAACATCGCCCTGCTCCGTCAGTGCGCCGAGCTCGGCCTGCTGCCGGCCGACATCGCCCTGCCGGCGGCGGACGCCTACCGCGCGCTGCGGGGGCTACAGCACCGGGTCAAGCTGCAGGGCGCGGAACACGCCCGCGTGCCGCCGGCAGAGGCGGAAGCGGCGAGCCGGGCGGTGCGGCGGCTGTGGGAGACGGTGTTCGGACCGCCCGCGGCAGCGGCCCGGTGATCACGCGTCCACCCTGCCCAAAGACCACGGAGCCTCTTGCAAAACTCCCCACCGGAGCGGTCTGACGGGGAATCGTCCGCATCTGGCGAGCGGTTTATCGGGTGAGACAGGCATTACGGCGTGGCAGGTCTATGTGAACGGCATGATTTCGACGAT
>JBBIKZ010000151.1:0-4890 GCA_037445185.1 Hydrogenophilales bacterium
GCTAGGGTGATGATGAGTCCGAGGGTAACGCTGATCATCAGCTCGACCAGGGTCAGACCTTGCTGCCGACTGACGATAGGGGCGCGGGGCGTTATCGGCATGACGGGCCTCAGAGCTGGGTTTCGAGGGTCAGGCTGGTGGTAGCCGAGCCGCCGGCGCGTTCGTCATTCCACCGTACGAATACGGTCACGAACTGGGTGGCGGCGTCGTAGGTGATCGCACCGGTCCCCGCGGGCAGGTTGGAGACGTCGGCCAGCCACTCGGCGCGATCGCAATCTTCCAGGTCGTAACTCGAGGGATTGCACACCGGTGCGGGTGCCTCCGGGTCGAGGTCATAGGCCCCGGCGCGTGCCGCTTCGCGGTTGGCGCGCATGCGGTCCAGGATGTCGTAGGCATACTGGCTGGCCTGGCTGCGCAGATAGGCGCTGTGGCTGGCCTTCATGCCGCTGGATTGTGCGGCGGCAAGACCCAGCAGGCCCACGGCGAGGACCACGAGCGAGACCAGGATCTCCACCATGCTGAAGCCGGTCTGGTGCCGGCACCCCCCGCCTTGGTCACGCTGGCAGGGAGAACGGAAGGCCTCACCGCTGGGGCGAGTGGTCGCCGCGTCGAGCGCGGCTCGCATCATGTCCATGCCCGTGGTCCGCATCGCTACGCCTCATACTCAGCCATTGCCCGACTGGGGGTTAAGGGCACATGAGGCGCGGCGGCGTGGGGACTGCCAAAGGACTCGAGATGCAGCCCCGCTGCCATTGCTTGCGCATTAGGCCCGCGGCTTTGCGCCTCCACCTTTCGGTGGGTTTGCCCTTTAATCCCGATCAGGGATCGATTACGTGTTTGCTGCTATATCGACCGCTGGGACAGTCGCAAGATAGTACGTGTGTACTAGCACGATGAGAGGCGGCCTCGGGCAGACGAGCGGTCAGTGGTTGCCGGCGCTGACCAGGGCGCCGCCGCCGTTGTGGCGCGCGACGGGGTAGTCGCGCGGTAGCAGCACCCACATGCGGCCTTTCTGCTTCATGGCGCCGGCGATCTGGCCGGCTTCGTCGCCGTAGCCCCAGAAGAAGTCGGCCCGTACGTTGCCGCGGATGGCGCCGCCGGTGTCCTGCGCCAGGACCAGGCGCTCCAGGGGCGCGGAGGAGTTAGGCCGCGTCGTCGCCAGCCACACCGGCGCCCCGAGCGGGATGGCGGCGGGGTCGACGGCGATGCTGCGCTCGGCCATGAGCGGCACGCCCAACGCGCCCAGCGGGCCGGGCAGGTCGTTGGGCAGCTCGCGGAAGAAGACGTAGCTGGGGTTGACGTTGAGCAGCTCGGCTAGCCGCTGCGGATTGCGCCGGGCCCATTCCTTGATGCCCTGCATGGAGGCACGCTCCGGGGTGAGCTCGCCGTTGTCCACCAGCCACTTGCCGATGGATCGGTAAGGGTGACCGTTGTGATCGGCATAGCCGATGCGCGTCGTCTCGCCCGTGTCCAGCAGGACGCGGCCGGAGCCCTGGATGTGCAGGAAGAACAGCTCGACCGGGTCGTCTACCCAAAGAAGCTCGCGTCCTTTCACAGGCGCCCGGCCCGTTTCGATGGCGGCGCGTTCGTAATAGGGCACCACCCGGCGGCCCTCCAGCCGCCCGCGCAGGCGCAGGTATTTCAGTTCCGGGTAGAGGGCGGACAGGTCCACCATCAGCAGGTCATCCGGTGGGCCATACAGGGGATAGCGGTATTTGTCACTGGGGCTGCGGCTGCCGCGCAGCAGGGGTTCGTAATAGCCGGTCACCAGGCCCTCGACGCTGCCGTCGTTCTGTAACACCTGGTGCGGCGTGAAGTGACGCTCGAAAAAGGCGCGGGCGGCGGTTGCATCCGGCGTGCCGATCTGGGCGGCGGCCTTGCATGCCGCCTCCCACAGGGCCTGGCTCCTCAGCACCCGGCAGGAATTGAGCAGGGCCGGCCAGGCCTGGGCGAGGTCGTCCCCCTGCCAGTTGGGCAGATCGCGAAAGGAGACCGTCTTGACCCTGGGCAGGGCCAGGGGCCTGACCGGCGCGGCCGCCGCAGGGGGGGGCTCGGCCGGGACTGGTGACGGGGGTGGGGCCGTCTCCTGGGCGAGCGGAGGTGGCGAAGGCACAGGAGGTGGCGCCTGCACAGGGGAGGGCGGTGGCGGGGCGGCGACGGGGACGGCCTCGGATACCTTGGGGGTTTCAGGGAGCAGACCGCAGCCGGCGAGGCTCATCAGCAGCGCGACCATGACGGCCAGGATCGAAAGCATGCGGCGTGGGGACGGTCCGGTGAACTGCCAGCAGTATAGCAACAAGGGCCGCGGAGATCGCCCTCTGAGGCGCTGCCTGCCCGGAGAGCAGGCCGGGCCTGAAAAATCAAGTCTTGTGCCGGCGGCGATGACGGCCCATTCTTGCGCCGCTTCGTGTACCCCGTACGACATGTCCACCGCCGCTGACCTTCACGACCGTATCGCCCGGGAACTGGGCGTCCTTCCCCGCCAGGTGTCTGCCGCCGTCGCCCTGCTGGACGAGGGCGCCACGGTGCCCTTCATCGCCCGCTACCGCAAGGAGGCCACGGGCGGGCTGACCGACACCCATCTGCGTCAGATCGAGGAGCGCCTGACCTATCTGCGCGAGCTCGAAGACAGGCGCGCGGCCATCCTGCACAGCATCGCGCAGCAGGGCAGGCTCAGCGATGGCCTACGCCAGGAGATCGAGACGGCCGAGACCAAGCAGCGCCTGGAAGACCTATACCTGCCCTACCGACCGAAGCGCCGCACCAAGGCCCAGATCGCCCGCGAGGCCGGTCTGGAGCCGCTGGCACGGCTGCTGCTGGACGATCCGCAACGCGATCCCATGGCCGAGGCGGCCGCCTATGTCGACGCAGCGAAGGGTGTGCCGGATGTCAAGGCCGTCCTGGACGGCGCGCGCCAGATCCTCATGGAGGGCTTCGCCGAGGACGCCGAGCTACTGGGCCGTCTGCGCGCCCATCTGCAGGACAAGGCCGTGCTCACCGCGGCGGTCGTGGCGGGCAAGGAGACGGAGGGACAGAAGTTTCGCGACTATTTCGCTTATGCCGAACCCCTGCATGCCGTACCCTCGCACCGGGCCCTGGCCCTGTTCCGCGGCCGCGACGAGGGCGTGCTGAAGCTCGCCCTCATCCAGCCGGAAGAGCTGGCCGCGTCCACGGCGGCCGACCCCGTCCCGGTCACGCCGGCCGAGGCGATGATCGCGCAGCGTTTCGGCATCCGCGACGCCGGACGCGCGGCCGATGCCTGGCTCAGGGACACCGTGCGCTGGGCCTGGCGCGTGAGGCTCTCGCTCAGTCTGGAGCTCGACCTGCTCAATGCCCTGTTCGAGCGGGCCGAGGCCGAGGCCATCCGCGTCTTTGCCGCCAATCTCAAGGACCTGCTGCTGGCCGCACCGGCCGGCCCGCGTGTGGTCATCGGCCTGGATCCCGGTATCCGCACCGGCGTGAAACTGGCCTGCGTCGACCGCACCGGCAAGCTGCTGGACACCGCGACGATCTACCCCTTCGAGCCGCGCAACGATCGGGAGGGCGCGCTCGTCACCCTGGCCGGGATGGCCCGCCGGCATGGCGCCCGGCTCATCGCCATCGGCAACGGCACCGCCAGCCGCGAGACGGACCGTCTGGTGGGGGAGCTCATACGGCGTCATCCCGAGCTGGGGTTGGCCAAGGTGGTGGTGAGCGAGGCGGGGGCGTCGGTGTACTCCGCCTCCGAGCTGGCGGCACGGGAGTTTCCCGAGCTGGACGTGAGCCTGCGCGGCGCGGTGTCCATCGCCCGGCGGCTGCAGGATCCGCTCGCCGAGCTGGTCAAGATCGAGCCCAGGTCCATCGGCGTGGGTCAGTATCAGCACGACGTGAGCCAGCTAAAGCTCTCGCACGCCCTCGATGCGGTGGTCGAGGACTGCGTCAATGCCGTCGGTGTGGATGTCAATACCGCCTCAGCACCCCTGCTGGCGCGCATCTCCGGCCTCAATGCCGGCCTGGCGGCGGCCATCGTCGCGCATCGCGACACCCATGGCCCCTTCCCGAACCGGGAGGCGCTCAAGGCCGTCCCGCGACTGGGCCCCAAGACGTTCGAGCAGTGCGCCGGGTTCCTGCGCATCGCGCAGGGAGACAATCCGTTGGACGCCTCCGCCGTGCATCCGGAGTCCTATCCGGTGGTGGAACGCATCCTGGCCGACCTCAAGCGGGACATCAAGACGCTGATCGGTGACGCGCAGACCTTGCAGCGATTGGATCCCGCCCGCTATACCGACGCACGCTTCGGGCTGCCGACGGTGCGAGACATCCTCCGCGAGCTGGAGAAGCCCGGCCGTGACCCGCGACCCGAGTTCAGGGCCGCCGCCTTCCGCGAAGGGGTCGAGGATCTGAAGGACCTCGCGCCCGGCATGGTGCTGGAGGGGGTGGTGACCAACGTCACCAACTTCGGCGCCTTCGTCGACGTGGGGGTGCATCAGGACGGCCTGGTGCATGTCTCCGCGCTGGCCGGCCGCTTCGTGCGCGACCCGCGCGAGGTGGTGCGCGCCGGCGACATCGTGCGCGTGAAGGTGCTGGAGGTGGACCTCGAGCGCCGGCGCATCGCCCTCTCGATGCGCCTCGATGACGAGGTGGCGCAAGCGCCCGACCGTCAGGCGAGGGCCGGCCGCGGCAAGCCGCCCGCCCCGCGCCCGCAGGCCGTGCAACCCGCCGGCGGGGCGTTGGCGGAGGCCATGCGGCGCGCCTTGCGGGGTTGATCGCGCCCGTCGGCAGGATGGCCGGCCGGGCGTCGTGGGCAGGGAAGGATAGGGTGGGACGCTGCGGTCGGTTATCATGCCATGCTCGCAAGCACGCCCCGTTACCAAGCGATCATGAACGAGGCCCTGGCCACCGAGGCCCTAA
>JBBIKZ010000152.1:0-4860 GCA_037445185.1 Hydrogenophilales bacterium
TCCTTGTAATGGGCCTCCAGGCGGCTCCTCAGCTCCACCAGCTGGCGGTAGATGTCCGGCCGCTCGCGCTCGAGCTCGGCCACCGGCTTGGGCGTGCGGATGCCGGCCACCACGTCCTCGCCCTGGGCGTTGACCAGATACTCGCCGTACATGACGTTTTCCCCAGAGCCGGGGTCGCGCGTGAAGCCCACGCCGGTGGCGCTCCAGTTCTCGCCCTCGTCGCCCATGTTGCCGAAGACCATGGCCACCACATTGACCGCCGTGCCATTGGCCATCTCTGGCGTGATCTTGAATTCGCGCCGGTAGTCCACCGCGCGCTTGCCCATCCAGGAGTTGAACACCGCCTTGATGGCGATCTCGAGCTGCTCGTAGGGGTCGGTAGGGAAGGGCTTGCCGGTCGCCCGCTCGACCACGGCGAGGAAACGCTCGGCGATCTCGGCCAGGTTGGCCGCCGTGAGGCCCACGTCCTGTTTCACCCCGGCGGCCTGCTTGACCGCCTCGAACTCGGCGTCGAACTCCTCCTCCGGCACGCCCAGGGCCACCTTGCCGAAGAGCTGGATGAAGCGCCGGTAGGCGTCATAGCCGAAGCGCTCGTTGCCGGTCTGCTCGATCAGCCCCTGCAGGGTGTCGCGGTTCAGGCCCAGATTGAGGATGGTGTCCATCATGCCGGGCATGGACATGGCCGAGCCTGAACGCACCGACACCAGCAGCGGATTCCTGCGCCCGCCGAAGGTCTTGCCGGTCTTCTCCTCCACCGCCGCCATGTGCAGACGCACCTGCTCCAGCACCCCGTCGGGCAGCCGGCGCGCCGGATCGTCGAGATAGGCGAGACAGGCTTCGGTGGTGATGACGAAGCCGGGTGGCACGTTGAGCCCGATCTGCGTCATCTCACACAGGTTGGCCCCCTTGCCGCCAAGCAGCTGCTTGTTCTTGCCGTCGCCTTCGGTGAAGGCGTAGACCCACTTCTTGCTCATGATGGTCCTCCAGACATCGGATCGTTCATCGGGAAAAGAGGGGAAGGTCCCGGTGTGGACACACCGGGCCGGACATCACTCGCCGACGGCGCCCCCTTGCCAGAAACGCTGGAGCCAGAGCAGACCCATGACCGTCTTGCCATCGCTGATACGCCCGTCGCCGATCATGGCGATGGCCTGCGGCATCGGCACGCGCAGGATCTCCAGGAACTCGTCGTGGTCCGGGCCATCGCCCACATGCCGCAAGCCCTGCGCGAGAAAGAACACCAGCCGCTCGTCGGAATAGCCGATGCAGGGGTAAAAGTTGGCGAGGTAGTGCCAATGGTCCGCCGCGTAGCCGGTCTCCTCCTTGAGCTCGCGCTGCGCGCAGGCGAGCGCCGCCTCGCCGGGGTCGAGCTTGCCGGCGGGCAGCTCGATGAAGTCCCGGTGCAAGGGGTAGCGGTGCTGGCGCTCGAGCAGCACGTCACCGTTGTCGAACAGTGGGATGATCACCGCGGCGCCGGGATGCACCAGGTACTCCCGCGTCGATTCTCGGCCGTTGGGCAGCCGCACTCGGTCCAGCCTCGCGTCGAGCAGGCGACCGCGGTAGACGGTTTCGCTCGAGAGGGTCTCTTCGGTGAGGTCGGGGCCGGACATGGGCGGGGCGCTTTCGAGTTCCTCTCCAGTATAGACGCTCGCCGTGCAGCTGTTATTGCCGCCCCGGCTCGGTTAGCATCGGTCCGCCACCTGTCCACACGACGAGGAGATCGCCATGCCCTTGACCAAGATCCTGCTGGAAGAACAAGACATTCCCACCCACTGGTACAACGTGGTGGCGGACATGCCCAATCCGCCCGCCCCGCCGCTGGGACCGGACGGCAAGCCGGTGAGCCCGGAACAGATGCTGGCCATCTTCCCCGGCAACATCCTGGAGCAGGAGATGAGCGCCGAGCGCTGGATCCCCATCCCGGAGGCGGTGCGCGAGGCCTACCGGCTTTGGCGTCCCTCCCCGCTGGTGCGCGCCCACAGGCTGGAGCGGGTCCTGGGCACCCCGGCCAAGATCTATTTCAAGTACGAAGGCGTCTCACCCGCCGGCTCGCACAAGCCCAACTCCGCCGTGCCTCAGGCCTGGTTCAACAAGCAGGCCGGCATCACCCGGCTCACCACCGAGACCGGGGCCGGCCAGTGGGGCTCCTCGCTGGCGCTTGCCGGTCAGCTCTTCGGCCTCGAGGTGCGCGTGTACATGGTGAAGGTGTCCTACTACCAGAAGCCCTTCCGCCGCTCCATGATGCAGACCTGGGGCGCCGAGGTCCTCGCCAGCCCCAGCAACCTGACCCAGGCCGGACGCAAGGTCCTGGAGATCGATCCGGACAATCCCGGCAGCCTGGGCATCGCCATCTCGGAGGCCGTCGAGGAGGCGGCCTCGCGCCAGGACACCAACTACGCCCTGGGTTCGGTCCTCAACCACGTCCTGCTGCACCAGACGGTGATCGGCCAGGAGGCCAAGAAGCAGTTCGAGAAGGTGGGCGACTACCCGGACATGATCTTCGCCCCCTGCGGTGGCGGCTGCAACTTCGCCGGCGTGTCCTTCCCCTTCCTCGCCGACAAGGCGGCCGGCGACAAGCGCGCCGAGAACCTGCGCTGCGTCGCGGTGGAACCGGCCTCCTGCCCCACCCTCACCAAAGGGGTCTACGCCTATGACTATGGCGACGCCTCCGGCTACACGCCCCTCATGAAGATGTACACCCTGGGCCACGATTTCATGCCGCCGGGCATCCACGCCGGTGGGCTGCGCTACCACGGCGACTCGCCGCTCATCTCCCAGCTCTACCACGAGCGGCTGATCGAGGCGGTGGCCGTGCCGCAGATCGCCACCTTCGAGGCGGGCGTCATGTTCGCGCGGGCCGAGGGCATCATCCCCGCCCCCGAGTCCTGCCACGCCGTGCGCGCGGCGATCGACGAGGCCCTGCGCTGCAAGGCGAGCGGCGAGCCCAAGACCCTGCTCATCAACCTCTCCGGCCACGGCCACTTCGACATGGCTGCCTACGACAAATACTTCGCCGGCGAGCTGGAGGACTTCGAATACCCTACCGAGGCCATCCAGGCGGCCCTGGCCAATCTGCCCAAAGTGGCGCAAGCCGCCTGAGCGTCAGGCTCATGCTGTTTCCTCCATGCGCCGAGTGGGTGAGGTGTTTATCCTAGTATGCCCGCCCTGGCCAGTGATCCGGTTCACACGCCTCCGGTCGCTTCACCCGGGTGATGGTGGCCGGTCAGGACGGGCATGATCCATCCGTCAGGCCTATGCCCATGGCGTACACTTACGCATATTGTTGCTGAATGCCCGCCATGACCCTCATCCGACACGCAGACCTGATCCAAAGCCTGCGCGACGCCTTCCAGTACATCTCCTACTACCACCCGGCCGACTTCATCCACGCCCTACGCGCTGCCTACGAAGCGGAAGCCTCGCCCGCCGCGCGCGACGCCCTCGCCCAGTTGCTCATCAACTCGCGCATGAGCGCCATCGGCCATCGGCCGATCTGCCAGGACACCGGCATCGCCGTGGTGTTCATGAAGGTGGGCATGGACGTGCGCTGGGACACCGGACTCAGCCTGCAGGAGATGGTCGACGAGGGTGTGCGCCAGGCCTACACGGATCCCAGCAACCCGCTGCGCGCCTCCGTGGTGGCCGACCCGGCGGGTGCCCGGCGCAATACCCGAGACAACACCCCGGCCGTGTTGTACGCCGAACTGGTCCCCGGCGACCGCATCGACGTCAGGATCGCGGCCAAGGGCGGCGGCTCGGAGAACAAGGCGCGCCTTGCCGTGCTCAACCCCAGCGACTCCATCGTCGACTGGGTGCTGGAGCAGGTGCCGCAGATGGGGGCCGGCTGGTGTCCGCCCGGCCTACTCGGTCTAGGCATCGGTGGCACACCGGAGAAGGCCCTGTTGCTGGCGAAAGAATCCCTGCTCGAGCCGATCGATATCCACGTATTGCGTGCGCGCAGGCCCGCCAACCGTATCGAGGAGCTGCGGCTGGAGCTCATGGACAAGGTGAACGCCCTGGGCATCGGCGCCCAGGGGCTGGGCGGGCTGACCACCGTGCTGGATGTCAAGATCCGCGACTACCCCACCCACGCCGCCTCCCTGCCGGTGGGGCTCATCCCCAACTGTGCCGCCACCCGTCACCTGCATTTCACCCTCGACGGCAGCGGGCCGGCCCGCTTCGCCCCCCCCGCGCTCACCGACTGGCCGGAGATCGCCTGGCAGGCCGACGCGGGTGCGCGCCGCGTGGACTTAGACCGTCTGAGCAAGGCGGACGTGGCCGGCTGGCGGGTCGGTGAGCGCCTGCTGCTCTCCGGCAAACTGCTCACCGGCCGCGACGCCGCCCACAAGCGCCTGGCCGATCTGATCGCCCGTGGCGAACCGCTGCCGGTCGATCTCGCCAACCGCTTCATCTACTACGTCGGCCCCGTGGATGCCGTCGCCGGCGAGGCGGTGGGGCCGGCCGGGCCCACCACCGCCACCCGCATGGACAAGTTCACCGAGCTCATGCTGGCGCATACCGGCCTCATCGGCATGATCGGCAAGGCCGAGCGCGGGCCCGCGGCGATCGAGTCCATCCGCCGGCACGGCGCCGTATACTGCATCGCCGTGGGCGGCGCGGCCTATCTGGTCGCCAAGGCCATCACCGCCGCCCGCGTGCTGGCCTTCCCTGACCTGGGCATGGAGGCCATCCATGAGTTCGAGGTGCGCGACATGCCGGTGACCGTGGCCGTGGACAGCTCAGGGCGCTCCATACACGAGAGCGGGCCACGGGAATGGCGCGTGCGCATCGCCGACATACAGAGAAGGGCGCCTGCATCCTCTGTTCCGGCAGACACACAACATTAGACTTAAAGCAAAA
>JBBIKZ010000153.1:0-4651 GCA_037445185.1 Hydrogenophilales bacterium
GCGACCTGCCGGCGGAGTAAGCGCAACGGGTGCGCTCGCTAGGGAAACGCTGAAAAAATAGGCGAGCGGGATGAAGCGCAAGGCGCCCGGCGCGCAGCGATCGAGACATATCAAGTAGATAGGCGAGGCAGCGAGCACCGCGCAACGCAGCGATTCGCCCGCGCAGCCATTTAATCAGCGTTTCCCTAGGCTACGGAGGCAATGCCTCTCCCTCACCCCCAACCCCTCTCTGCCGCCCGCAGGAGAGGCGGTGTCGCGGTCGGTTGCGCCGATTTTGCGCTAATTACAGGACTCTTCTACCCGTCGCTGTGCGTCCTGGATCGCGGCCGCACGTTCGGCGTCCCCCATGACGTATTGCTGGCCCCGGGCATCGACCCGGCTGATGCGCGCGTTTTGCTGCAGCAGCGTCAATAGCTCGCGTGCCTTGGCGCAGCGCTCGGCCTTGGCGCGCTGTTTCTCCTCCTCGCTCTTGCGTTTGGCCTCCTCCTCCTGGGCCTTCCTGCGACGCTGCTCCGATTCGCTGAGCTTGTCGGCGAGCGTCCTGCGCGCGGCTTGCGCCTCGGCGTCGTTGGTCTTGCCGGTCGGCACCCGTTGCACCGCCTGTCTCGGCGGTGGCGTGTCGGAGTAGTGCACCCGTCCCTGGGCGTCAGTCCATTTGTAGACGCCGGCATGGGCACTCAGGGTCGACAGCAGCAGAATCAGGACACGGGCGTTCATGGTATGGTGTGTGAAGATCGAGGTGATGCGGGCCTACACGGACCAGGGACCAAGCGGCTAGCCGTCCAGGCCGACGGCGGGAGCCTCTGCATCGGCAGTCCCGCGCAGGCGCGCCTTGAGGCCTGGCGGCCACGTAGCGAACTATACTGCTGACACCGTTTACGGCGTAATCCCATGCCTGCATGAGTGCCACCCGGACGGTAATCCAACGAGCGCAATGCCCGATGTGAGGGGGCCGATTGCCGTCTGCGCCGGCAGCCCCGCATGTCGATGAATAATCTGGGATAATGTTTTTTTGTGCGTAAGGCGCTCAGCGATGCGTATCCTCCAGAAAGCCCTCACCTTCGACGACGTCCTGCTCGTCCCCGCCTATTCCCAGATCCTGCCCAGGGATGTCCGCCTCAGGACCCGGTTGACCCGCAGCATCCACCTCAACATCCCCGTCCTGTCCGCCGCCATGGATACGGTCACCGAGGCGCGCATGGCCATCGCCATCGCCCAGGAGGGGGGCATGGGCATCGTGCACAAGAACCTGTCCGTGCGCCAGCAGGCCGCGGAGGTGTCCAAGGTCAAGCGCTACGAGGCCGGTGTGGTCAAGGAGCCGGTGACCATCCGGCCCGACATGACGGTGCACGACGTGCTGCAGCTCACCCGGCAGCACAAGTTCTCGGGCCTGCCGGTCGTCGACGACACCGGCCGCGTGGTGGGCATCGTCACCAACCGCGACATCCGCTTCGAAACCAAGCTCGACCAGCCCATCTCCAGCATCATGACGCCTAGGGAGCGGCTGGTCACGGTCAAGGAGGGGGCGAGCCGCGAGGAGGTGATCGCGCTTCTGCACAAACACCGGCTGGAGCGCGTCCTCGTCGTCAACGACAACTTCGAGCTGCGCGGCCTCATCACCGTGAAGGACATCCTCAAATCCACCGAATTCCCCCTGGCCAACAAGGACGAGCACGGCCGCCTGCGGGTCGGCGCCGCCGTCGGTGTGGGCGGGGACACGGAAGCTCGGGTCGCCGCCCTCGTCGAGTCGGGTGTCGATGTCCTGGTGGTGGATACCGCCCACGGCCATTCGCAAGGCGTGTTGAAGCGGGTGGAGTGGATCAAGGCGCGTTTCCCCCAGGTCCAGGTCATCGGCGGCAACATCGCCACCGGGGCCGCCGCGCGCGCCCTGGTCGACCATGGCGCGGACGCGGTGAAGGTGGGCATCGGCCCCGGCTCCATCTGCACCACCCGCATCGTCGCCGGGGTCGGCGTGCCGCAGATCACCGCCGTGCAGAACGTGGCCGAGGCGCTGGCGGACAGTGGCGTGCCGCTGATCGCCGACGGCGGCATCCGCTACTCCGGCGACATCGCCAAGGCCATCGCCGCCGGGGCGCATGCGGTCATGCTGGGCGGCTTGCTCGCCGGCACCGACGAGGCGCCGGGCGAGATCGAACTCTATCAGGGTCGCTCGTTCAAGTCCTACCGCGGCATGGGCTCCCTGGGCGCCATGCAGCAGGGCTCCAAGGACCGTTACTTCCAGGACAACGAGGCCAACGTGGAAAAGCTCGTGCCCGAAGGTATCGAAGGCCGCGTACCCTACAAGGGCAGTGTACTCAACGTTCTGCACCAGTTGATGGGGGGGCTGCGCTCGTCCATGGGTTATCTCGGCTCGCCCGACATCGAGCACTTCCACGCCAACGCCAGCTTCGTCGAGATCACCACCGCCGGCATCAAGGAATCGCACGTGCACGACGTGCAGATCACCAAGGAAGCGCCCAACTACAACGTCTAGGAGACGGGGAGGGGGTGACGCGGACAGCATCCGCCCCCCTCTTTGCCTCAACCCGCACGGTCATGCACGACAAGATCCTCATCCTCGATTTCGGCTCGCAGTACACCCAGCTGATCGCCCGTCGCGTGCGCGAGACCGACGTCTACTGTGAGCTTCACCCCTACGACGTCAGCGAAGACTTCATCCGCGCCTTCAACCCCAAGGGCATCATCCTCTCCGGCGGGCCGGCCTCGGTGACCGAGGCGCAGACGCCGCGGGCGCCCGACGTGGTGTTCGAGCTGGGCGTGCCGGTGCTGGGCATCTGCTACGGCATGCAGACCATGGCAGCGCAACTGGGCGGACGGGTGGTCAACGCCAGCCATCACGAATACGGTTACGCCGAGGTGCGTGCCCGCGGTCATTCGCGCCTGCTTGCCGACATCCAGGACCGCTGCGATCCGGACGGCAAGTGCTGGCTCGACGTATGGATGAGCCACGGCGACCGGGTGGAGCAACTGCCGCCTGGCTTCAAGGTCATCGCCGAGAACGCCGCCACGCCCATCGCCGGCATGGCCGACGACAGGCGCGCCTTCTACGGCATCCAGTTCCACCCCGAGGTCACCCACACCCTGCAGGGTAAGGCCATCCTGGCGCGCTTCGTGCACGACATCTGCGGCTGCGGGCACGACTGGAACATGCCCGACTACATCGCGGAGGCGGTCGGGCGCATCCGCTCCGAGGTGGGCGGCGAGGAGGTGATCCTCGGTCTCTCGGGCGGGGTCGATTCCTCCGTCGCCGCGGCCCTTATCCACCGCGCCATCGGCGACCAGCTGACCTGTGTGTTCGTCGACAACGGGCTGCTGCGACTCAATGAGGCCGAGCAGGTGATGCAGACCTTCGCCCGCAACCTGGGCGTGAAGGTCATCCATGTCGACGCCTCCGAGCGCTTCATGACCGCGCTCGCCGGCGTCACCGATCCCGAACAGAAACGCCGCATCATCGGCCGCGAGTTCGTGCACGTCTTCCAGGAGGAGGCGGCGAGGCTGCCCAACGTCAAGTGGTTGGCGCAGGGGACCATCTACCCCGACGTGATCGAATCGGCCGGTGCCAAGACCAAGAAGGCGCACACCATCAAGAGCCACCACAACGTCGGCGGGCTGCCCGAGACCCTGCATCTGAAGTTGCTGGAGCCCCTGCGCGAGCTGTTCAAGGACGAAGTGCGGGAACTGGGTATCGCCTTGGGCCTGCCGCATGAGATGGTATACCGCCACCCCTTCCCGGGACCGGGCCTGGGCGTGCGCATCCTGGGCGAGGTCAAGCGCGAATACGCCGACCTGCTGCGCCGAGCGGATCATGTTTTCATTGAAGAATTGCGCGCAAGTGGTTGGTATGAAAAGACATCACAGGCCTTTGCCGTCTTCCTGCCGGTGAAGGCGGTGGGGGTGATGGGCGACGGCCGCACCTATGACTACGTCGTGGCGCTGCGCGCCGTGCAGACCCAGGACTTCATGACCGCCCATTGGGCCGAGCTGCCCTACACCCTGCTCGCCAAGGTCTCCAATCGCATCATCAACGAGATCCGCGGCATCAATCGGGTGGTCTATGACGTCACCGGCAAACCCCCGGGCACCATCGAGTGGGAATGATTCGGCGTCTTTCAGGGTCGATCGAGATCGATCGAAAAGTGAGCCTAAGTTGTTGTCCCGTAAAGAAAACGTCCTGAATCCGTGCTTATCAAAGTCAAAACCTCTCATGTGAGCGATCTGGCATGATTTTCCGCCGGACGGCCCGGTTTATGTGACTGCCGAGGGTCTTTTTCGGGGCGGCGCCTTGCCTTTGGACCCCGAAAGTCGGCGTGGGCGGGGCGGCGCTACCTCATTTTCCTGCTCCAGCGCAAACCCAGACCTTCCGCCTGCGCGGAACGGGGTATTTCGATGCGGAACACTTGCGGCCTCGGCCTGGGCCACCCAAGCCGCCTTGACCTGCTTGCGCGGATTCCACTTGCAGAGGAAGTCCAGTCTCCGCCCTTCGCTCGCCCATGCGTCGCGTTCTTTTGCCTTGGCAAACAGCACTCGCGCACTGTCAAAGCCGCTGTCTTCCACCATCAGAACGGCTTGCGCCGGCTTGACCAGACATCTCACCCGAGGAAATGCCCGCTCGTAGAAGTACTCGGTCTCG
>JBBIKZ010000154.1:0-4574 GCA_037445185.1 Hydrogenophilales bacterium
TTCTTCGAGCTCGCCCCGGAAAACTGGCTGGACATGGGCGGTTCGCGGCGCAAGGCCTTGTGCCACATCGCCGAGCGCCGCCCCCTCGTCGCCCATGGGCTATCCCTCAACCTGGGCGGCCCCGCCCCCCTGGACGAGATCTTCCTGAAGCGCGTGAAGCGCTTTCTGGACGAATACCGCATCGACCTGTTCACCGAACACCTCTCCTGGTGCGGTGATGATGGCCATCTGTACGACCTGCTGCCCATCCCCTTTACGGCCGACGCGGTACGTCACGTGGCGGCGCGTATCCGCCGCACCCAGGACATCCTGGAGCGGCCCATCGCCATCGAAAACGCCTCCTACTATGTGGCCCCGGCCATCGCCGAGATGAGCGAGATCGACTTCATCCGCGCCGTGCTGGCGGAGGCGGATTGCGGCCTGCACCTGGACGTGAACAACGTCTATGTGAACAGCGTGAACTTCGCCTTCGACCCCTACACCTTCATCGACGCGCTGCCCGCCGAACGGGTGATGTACATGCACATGGCGGGCCATTACCGGGAGGCGGAAGACCTCATCATCGACACCCACGGCGCGGATGTGATCGAGCCGGTGTGGCGGCTGCTGGAACACACCTGCCGGGTGGTGGGCAGCCGGCCCACCTTGCTGGAACGGGACTTCAACATCCCCCCCCTGGCCGAGCTGATACCTGAGGTGGAGCGCATCCGCCAGATGCAAATCCAGGCCATGGAGTTGCGCCATGCGGCCTGAACCCGTTTCCTTCAACGCCTCCTTCACCGCTTACCAGGCCGCGTTCGCGGCCCGCATCCGCGACCCCAAAGCCGCGCCCCGGCCACCCGGCGCCCCCGCCCGGCGCATGCGGGTATACGAAGAACTGCTGTTCAACAACCTGGAAGGCTTTCTGCTGGCCTGCTATCCCGTCACCCGCCGGATCCTGGGAGCGAGGGCCTGGAAGCGGACGGTACGGAGCTTCTTCCGCGAACACCGCTGCCATTCGCCATTGTTCCGCGACATCCCCAAGGCCTTTCTCGACTGGATCGAGCCGGAGGCGGCGCAACGCTTCCCCCAATGGCCCTTCCTGGCGGAGTTCATGCATTACGAATGGCTGGAACTGGCGGTGGAGACCACGCCGGAGGAGATCGACATGACCCGCGTGGACCCGGCGGGCGATCTGCTCACCGGCCGCCCCGCCCTCAACCCCACCGCCCGTCTGGCCTGCTATCGCTACCCGGTGCACCGCATCGGCCCACGCTTCAAGCCAACGGTGCCGGATAGCGAGTCCCATTGCTACCTGGTGTTCCGGGATGCGGGGGACGAGGTGCGTTTCATCCTGCTCAACCCCCTGTCCGCCCGACTGCTCGGTCTGCTGCGCGACCACCAACCCACCGGGCGGGAGGCCCTGGCCCATCTGGCCGGGCAACACGCGCCGGAGCAGTTCGAGCTCTACCTGCGCGCGGGCAGCGCGCTACTCGACGCACTTCGCGCGGAGGGCGCCGTGCTGGGCACCTGGAGAGGACCATGAATACCCGCCTGACCGATACGACCCGCACTATCTTCAACCTGCTCGACCGCGCCGGCGAATGGCTGGCCCCGCTGGGGCTGCGCCTGCTGCTGGCCTACGAGTTCTGGGAATCCGGCATGGAGAAACTCCGGGGAGAGAACTGGTTCGCCGACATCCAGGACCAGTTCCCCTTTCCGTTCAACGTGGTCCCGGTGGAGCTGAGCTGGCAGATTGCCACCTGGACCGAGCTCATCGCCCCGGTGCTGCTGGTGCTGGGCCTGGGCACCCGCTTCGCCAGCGTGTCGCTGATCATCCTCACCGTGGTGGCCTGGGCCAGCGTGCATGCCGGCAACGGCTACAACGTCTGCGACAACGGCTTCAAGCTGCCGCTGATGTATCTCGTCATGTTCGTGCCGCTGTTGCTCTCCGGCGCCGGCAAGCTGTCGCTGGACCACTGGATCTCGGGCCGGCAGCATCGCTGAAAGGCCATCATGGACCGGGGCCTGACGCTGCGCATCGTCGTCATTTATGCCCTGGTCCTGGCCCTGGGGACCGGCTTCACCTGGCGCATCTACCAGGACAGCCGCGCCCTCTACCTCGCCACGGTCCCCCTGGTGGAGGAGGGCCTGCCCGTTCTGGAGAGCCTCTCGGCCCTGCGCGCCAGCGTGGTGGCCCAGGAGCCCATCCTGTACGAGTACTACGCCACTGCGGATGCGGCCCGTTTCCGGCTGCGCTGGCAGGCGAATCGGCAGGCCATCGCCGAGCACGGCATGCAGGTGCGGCGCCATTTTCCCCAACACCCAAGACTGGCATCCATCGATGCCCACGATGCCCGCATCGGCCGGCTGGCCTCGGAACTGGATCACACCTTGAAAACGAAGCCCGTGGACTGGGACCAGGCCCGGGCCCTGCTGGAGGAAATCAGCCGGCATGCCCTGGAAATCAACCTCCATCTGGACAATCTGGCGGAAGACGTCCACGCGCGGACTGAGGGCCGAGGGGCCACGGCGCGGGCAAGCGTGGACGCCATCAATCGTGCCGCCCTGTTCTATGGCATCGGCGTGTTTCTGCTGGCCGCCACGGCGGGCTTTTTACTCAACCGGCACCTGGCGGGGGCAAGCGAGCGCCAACGTCTGGCCATGTTCCCCGAGCGCAACCCCCATCCTGTCTTCGAGCTGAGTCTGAATGGCGACATTCTTTATACCAACCCAGGCGCCCGGGCGACCCTGGCCACGCTGCACAGCGATGCCGGGCCAGCCGCGCTGCTCCCCGCCAATATCCCCTCAAGACTGGCCGAACTGCTGCAACAGGGCGCGGAAACCGCTCACTGGGCCTATGAGACCCTGGGCCGTGAGTTCGAAGCCGGTGTGCATTACCTCCCGGACTTCGGCCGCTTCCATGTCTATCTCACGGATGTGACGGCCCGGGAGGAAGCCAGGCAACGCCTGGCCTGGCTAGCCCACCATGACCCCCTGACGGATCTGCCCAACCGGCGGAGGTTCCTGGCGGACATCGCGACCGCCGCGGCCGAGGGGAGCTCCGGTGCGGTGATGCTGCTCAGCATCGACCGATTGCGACGTATCGTCGATGGTGTCGGGCACCGGGTGGCGGACCAGCTGCTCGTTGCCGTGTCACGCCGGCTGACGCGGAGCGTGGAAGAAATCGCGTCGCTGTGCCCCCAAGCCCGCCTGTACCGCTTCGAAGGCGCGGTCTTCGGCCTGCTCCTGCCCTGCCTGGAGACGAACGATGTCCCCGTGGCCATCGCGCGCCAGATCGCCGCTGCCTTTGCCACACCCGTGCAGGTGAACGGCCAGTCCTTCCATCTGGGCGTGAGTGTGGGCGCCAGCCTGTTCCCCGCGGATGACGGCGATGCCGTCAACCTGATCAGCCATGCCGATCGCGCGCTGCAACAGGCCAGGGTCCAGGGCGGCTATCGGGCCTATGACCGGGAACTGTCCATTCAGGCCAGTGAACGTCTGGCGATGGAGAACGACCTGCGTGTTGCCCTGGAGCGCGACGAGCTGTTCCTCGTGTACCAACCCCAGGTGGAGGTGGCCAGCGGGCGCATCGTCGGCGCGGAGGCGCTGTTGCGCTGGCGACATCCCACCCACGGCCTGATCCCGCCGGCCCGATTCATCCCGCTGGCCGAGGAGACCGGCCTGATCATCGCCATCGGGGCCTGGGCGCTGCGGACCGCCTGCGCCCAGGCACGCCGCTGGCTCGACAGCGGGCTCTCACCCCTGACCATTGCGGTCAACCTGTCCGCCCGACAGTTCGAAACCGAGCAGTTGGCCAGCGAAATACAAAACGTTCTGGCATCCACCGGCCTCACGCCCCAGGCCCTCGAATTGGAAGTCACGGAAAGCATGGCCATGGAGGACGTGGAGCGCTCGATTCGCACCTTGCACGCTTTGAAGGCGCTGGGGACACGCATCTCGGTCGACGACTTCGGCACGGGCTATTCGTCCCTGGCCTACCTGCGCCGTCTGCCCGTGGACAAGCTCAAGGTGGACCAGTCCTTCGTGCGCACCCTGGAAGACGACCCGGCCAGCGCCACGCTGGTTCGGGCCATCGTGGAACTGGGACACAGCTTGGGCCTCAGCGTCATCGCCGAAGGGGTGGAAAGTCAGTCACAGCGGGCGTTTCTTCAGGACGTTGGGTGTGACGAAGCTCAGGGTGATTTGTTCAGCAGGCCGGTGGAAAGCGGGGGTTTTCTGCAGATGCTTGGGCAGGGTAGGACGGCTGAGAGGCCCGCTTGAGCTTGAGGCGACACAACGGTCAGCGCGGTTCGACGCCCGTGTCGTTTTGTAAACGCACATCGGCGGGTGCGACGCGGTCGACGCGCAGCACGGTGGCCAGGATGCCCTCGAACAGGGCGTCGTAGCCGATCTCCCGGTCCTGCCGATGCAGGGTGAAGCCCAGCTGTTCGGCGGGGGTGGCCCCGATGAAGCGCAGTTTGTCGGTCTCAAGCCGCACGGTCATGGACACGGACGTTTCGGCGCTCTATCGCCCGCTACGAGGAGGCTGGTCTGGAGGGGCTGGTGGATAGGCTTCTTACACAGGTGTCGCA
>JBBIKZ010000155.1:0-4375 GCA_037445185.1 Hydrogenophilales bacterium
GCAAAGACGCATGGAACCTGACGTTTGCGCCTCCGAGCACGCTCACCCGGAAGGTGAGGCCGCTACGCGCCCGCTTTCGGGTCTGTGCGCGCGTCTGGCTGCGTTGCTCCTCCTTGCGGGGGCGCCCCATAGCGTCGTCCGAGGGGCCCCGCGTGAGCGGGGATCGGACAGCGGAGGGGATGCCGGCGACTGCCCCGGGGGCGCCCGCATCCTGCTCCGCGGTCGCATCCCCTGCGGGGCCCCTGCTCCGCGCTACGCAGTCGCCGACCCCGCGGCGTCGTCGCGCCGGGCCCCCCACACGCACAAACCCGCCTTCGGGCGCGTTCAACTGAGGTTTTTAGGATTATAGCGGCAGCGGAGGGCAGCCCGCCGCCGTGGCCGGGTCGGGAGGGCGTCGCCCACCTGCGCCGCAGCGCCCCCAGCCGCGTGTTTCGGACCGACGGGCGGAACTGATGCGGCAGTTTAAGTCCAAGCTACGTTTTATGTACAATGCTCGGATTTGTTGGCCAGAGCAGACGTGCTGGCTATCCGGATATCCGATATGGCGCTCGAACCCTCTGCGCAGGCCGCGCCGACAGATTCAAAGACCATCAGTCTGGAATGGGTATGAGTGAGATGACCGTGGACAGTTCCAAGCGCCGCTTCCTGGTGGCGATGAGTTCGACGGTGGGTGGAGTGGCTGTCGTGGGTGCCGCCCTGCCTTTCGTCTTCAGCATGAACCCGAGTGCGCGCGCGCTGGCCGCCGGCGCCCCGGTGGAGGTCGATCTGTCCAAGATCGAGCCGGGCATGAAGGTGGATGTGGAATGGCGCGGCAAACCGGTGTGGGTGGTGCACCGCACGCCGGAGATGCTGGATCTGCTGGGCAAACACGATGACAAGCTCACCGATCCGAACTCGGATAACACCAACCAGCAGCCCCCTTACTGCAAGAACCCGCATCGCTCCATCAAACCGGAGTACTTCATCGTCGTCGGCATCTGCACCCACCTGGGCTGCTCGCCCACCTACCGCAAGGAGGTCGGCCCGGCCGACCTGGGGCCGGATTGGCCGGGCGGCTGGTTCTGCCCCTGTCACGGTTCGCGCTTCGACATGGCCGCGCGCGTGTTTGCCGGCTCGCCCGCGCCGTCCAACCTGGTGGTGCCGCCGCACAAGTACCTGAGCGAGAGCAAGGTGCTCATCGGCGAGGACCAGGACGCCAGCGCCTGATTTCAGAGGGAGCTAGACCATGGAGAAATTGCTCAACTGGGTGGATGCGCGCTTTCCGCTCACCGCGACGTGGAAAGCGCATCTGTCGGAGTATTACGCGCCAAAGAACTTCAATTTCTGGTACTACTTCGGCTCGCTCGCCATCCTGGTGTTGGTGATCCAGATCGTCACCGGCATCTTCCTGACCATGCACTACAAGCCGGATGCCAACCAGGCCTTCGCCTCGGTCGAATACATCATGCGCGATGTGCCCTATGGCTGGCTGATCCGCTACGCGCACTCCACCGGCGCCTCGGCCTTCTTCATCGTGGTCTATCTGCATATGTTCAGGGCCTTGCTCTACGGTTCGCACCGCAAGCCGCGCGAGCTGATCTGGATCTTCGGCGTGCTGATCTATCTGGTGCTGATGGCCGAGGCCTTCTTCGGCTATCTGTTGCCGTGGGGCCAGATGTCTTACTGGGGGGCGCAGGTGATCGTCAACCTCTTCGCCGCCATCCCGGTCATCGGCGAAGATCTCGCCATCTGGATCCGCGGCGATTACGTCGTCTCCGATGCGACGCTGAACCGCTTCTTCGCCTTTCACGTGATCGCCCTGCCGCTGGTCCTGCTGGGCCTGATCGCCGCCCACATCGTGGCGCTGCACGAGGTCGGCTCCAACAACCCAGATGGCATCGAGATCAAGAAAAAGAAGGACGAGCAGGGCAGGCCCTTGGACGGCATCCCCTTCCACCCCTACTACACGGTGAAGGACATCCTCGGCGTGGTGGTCTTTCTGATCGTGTTCTCAGCCATCCTGTTCTTCGCGCCCGAGATGGGCGGCTATTTCCTCGAGGCCAACAACTTCATCCCGGCCGATCCCCTGAAGACGCCGGAGCACATCGTGCCGGTGTGGTACTTCACCCCCTATTACGCCATCCTGCGCGCCATCCCGCCCATGTTCGGCTCGCAGTTTCCGGGCGTGCTGGCGATGGGGGTGGCGGTGCTGATCTTCTTCCTACTGCCCTGGCTGGACCGCTCCCCGGTCAAGTCCATCCGCTACCGCGGACGCAAGTACAAGATCGCCCTGACCCTGTTCGTCATCGCGTTCATCGGTCTTGGCATCCTCGGCATCCTGCCGGCGACCGAACTCTATACCTGGATCGCCCGCGTCCTGACTGTGGTGTATTTCGCCTTTTTCCTGCTCATGCCCTGGTATACCAAACACGATGTCCACAAACCGGAACCGGAAAGGGTGACCGAAAAATGACCAAGCTTTCCAACCGCCTCCTATGTGCGCTATTCGTGCTGTTACAGGGGTTACCCCTTGGCGCCGGCGCGAGCGGTGTTGAGGTCAAACTCGACAGGGCACCTATCAACATCAATGACCACGAGTCCCTGCAGCGCGGTGCACGGGTGTTCGTCAACTACTGCCTCAACTGCCACTCGGCCAATTACATGCGCTATACGCGCCTGACCGACATCGGTCTGACCGAGGCCCAGATCAAGGACAACCTGCTCTTCGCGGCCGAAAAGCCAGGCGAGACCATGACCGTGGCCATGCGCACGGCGGACGCCAAGGCGTGGTTCGGCGCCGCCCCGCCCGACCTCACCGTCATCACCCGCTCCCGTGGCGCCGATTGGGTCTACACCTATCTGCGCACCTACTACCGCGACGACAGCCGTCCCACCGGCTGGAACAACCTGGTCTTCGACAAGGTGGGCATGCCGCACGTGCTGCACGAGCTGCAGGGTCACCTGGTCCCGGTCATGCACGAAGTGACCGGCGAGGACGGCAAGCCGCACCAGGTGATCGAGCGTCTGGTCCTTGCCAAACCCGGCAAGATGACGCTGACCGAATACGATGCCCTGGTGGCGGATCTGGTCAATTATCTGACCTGGATGGGCGAGCCGGCCAAGGCCCAGCGCATGCGCACGGGGGTCGCGGTGATCCTCTTCCTGTCGTTGTTCTTCGTCGTCGCCTTCTACCTCAAGCGAGAATTCTGGCGCGACGTGCACTAGAAATCTGTAGCGAGGAGGTTTGCGACCATGATGATCCTGTACTCGGGTACCTCCTGCCCATTCAGCCATCGCTGCCGCATCGTCCTGCACGAGAAGGGCATGGATTTCGAGATCCGTGACGTCGACGTGCACGACCTGCCGGAGGAGATCGCGGCCATGAACCCTTACAACCAGGTGCCGGTCCTGGTCGAGCGCGATCTGGTGCTGTACGAATCCAACATCATCAACGAGTACATCGACGAGCGTTTTCCCCATCCCCAGCTCATGCCGCCCGACCCCGTCATGCGGGCGCGGGCGCGTCTGTTCCTGTTCAACTTCGAGCGCGACCTCTTCAGCCACGTGCGGGAGATCCAGGAAGGGGCCCAGAAGGTCGCGGACAAGGCACGCATCATCATCCGCGACAACCTGACCGCCATCGCCCCCATCTTCGGCAAGCAAAAATACATGCTGGGCGACGACTATTCGATGCTGGACGTGGCCATCGCCCCCCTGCTGTGGCGGCTGGATCACTACGGCATCAGCCTGCCCAAGCAGGCCGCCCCCCTGCTCAAATACGCCGAGCGCGTCTTCAGTCGACAGGCCTTCATCGACGCACTCACACCGGTAGAGAAGGCCATGCGCAAGTGAGCAGCCAGCCGCAACAACCCTATCTGCTGCGTGCCCTTTACGAATGGTGTGTGGACAGCGGCTATACGCCCTATATCACCGTGCGGGTCGACGCCCGCTGCCGGGTCCCCATGGCCTTCGTCAGGGAGGGGCAGATCGTCCTCAACATCGGCCCCAACGCGGTACGCAACCTGCACATGGACAACGAGTGGGTGAGCTTTTCCGCCCGCTTTGTCGGCGTCGCCCACGACATCCACGTCCCCGTGCTGAACGTGCTGGCCATCTACGCCCGCGAGACCGGGGAGGGCATGGTCTTCCCGCCTCAGCCTACCAGCGAACAGGGGCCGAACGAGGCCGACATGGCAGGTGAGCCGCCTTCAGACGGCGAAGCGCGGGATACCGATCCCGACAAGCCCAAGGGCAAACCCAAACTTCGGGTCGTCAAGTAGGGCGGGCCGCTCGTATCGTAATGCTTGACCCCTATCCACGCCGGCATAGCTCAGCTGGTAGAGCAACCGCCTTGTAAGCGGTAGGTCGTCCGTTCGAGTCGGACTGCCGGCACCAT
>JBBIKZ010000156.1:0-4072 GCA_037445185.1 Hydrogenophilales bacterium
GAAGTTGAACAACAGTTCATAATATAAGATAATACTTATGACACTGGTGCTCAGGTATCAGTGTTGTCTCCTCCATCCTCCTCCTTTGGTGGATTTAGCCCGATCACACCGATCGGGCTTTTTTTTGCGCTGAGCCTGTTCGAGCGGGGCCGTCGGCGGCATACGACAGCCGGGTACAATACCGCATGCATACTCGAGCTGTGGCATGACGCAGAGCCTCTGGTATATCCGATCGGGTGAGGGCAGCAGCGGTCCCTTTCCGCTCGCTCAGGTGTCCCAGTATGTCGAAGTCGGCAGGCTGGGCCCAGCGGACTGGGTGAGCCAGGATGGTGTGAGCTGGATGACGGTCGCCGAATGCGGTCGATTCGACGCGGCGCTGGAGGTCTTCGCCAAGAGTCATGCCCCGGCGAACGCCGCCGATGGCGGCGCCGACTGGGCGCGCGAGCGGGCGCTGGCGCGCCAGCGCTGGGCCGATGAACGCACTCACCTTGGGCCGGCGCCGCCAGACAGGCCCGAAGCGAGGGCGGGCGAACCCTTGGCCCTGCATGCGCTGCGACAGGATCACCTGCAGACCGAGGCGCAGACACGCCGTGCGATACGGCGGCGCCTCGACTATCGCCATGGCCTGGTTGCGCTGACCGTGATCGTCGTGGCGGCCGGTGCCGTATGGTTCGGGCAGAGCCGGCAACCCGAGCCGAGCGCGGCCAGACTGATCCCGCGTGCGGACTGTGCCGCGCCCGCCGCCGCCGAGGTGCCCTGGCAAGGCTGTGACAAGCGCTGGGCTGCCCTTGCCGGGGCTGATCTCCGCGGCGCCCGACTCGAGGGTGTGCGTCTGGACGCCGCCGATCTGCGGCAGGCAGACCTCCGCTATGCGAATCTGACCGGCGCCAGCCTGCGCGGGGCGAACCTGAGCGGCGCCCGACTGATCGGCGCGGACCTGACGAAGGCGGATCTGACCGGTGCCGATCTGTCCGAGGCCGTGTTGGACTATGCCACCCTAAGCGGGGCCCATCTGTCCGGCGTCAGATTGTCGCGCACGCGTTTGGGCAAGGCAGTCTGGCCTGACGGACGGCTGTGCGCACCGCAGTCCGTCGATGGCTGCGTCTAGGAGCCTGTCGGACTTGAGCGATCGTAGCGAGCCGGGTGGGAGAGCGAGGACAGTTTTTCACGATTTCGAGGCGCATAGTGGGCCTATGCAACGAGAAATCGGGGGAAAATGGACCGCTCTTCCCACCGGCGCAGTAGATCAGTCTCAAGTCCGACAGGCTCCTAGGCTCATCACCTCCCGATCGAATCCGGTCTACAGGGAGCTCAAGGCCCTGGCCGCGGACAAGCGCGCACGGCGCCAGTGGGGGCAGACCTTGCTCGACGGCGTGCACCTCATCCAGGTTGCCCATGCCGCCGGCGCGCGGATCCGCCACATCGTCGCCACACCGGCGGCGGCCAGCGAATTGGCGGCCTGGCTGGAGCGCTGCCCGGACGCCGAGGGGGTGTTCGTCGCCGCCGAGTTGTTCAAATCCCTGGCGCCTACGCAGACGCCCAGCGGGATCATGGCGGTGGTGACGGTACCGCGGCATCGCGGCGGCCGGCCTGAATGTGCCGTCCTGCTGGAGGAGATCCAGGATCCCGGCAACCTGGGCGCCCTCATACGTTGCGCGGCCGCGGCCGGTGTGCAGGCCGTCTATCTATCCCCCGGCTGCAGCGATGCCTGGTCCCCCAAGGCCCTGCGCGGCGGGCAGGGGGCCCAGTTTCTGCTCGACATCCACGAACAGGCCGACCTGACAGCCGTGGCGCGCCATTTCGGCGGCCCTTGCCATGCCGCCGTGCTGGGTGCGGCGCCTTCGCTGTATGCCCTGGACCTCAGGGGCCCCTGTGCCTTCGCCTTCGGCAACGAGGGGGCCGGTCTGAGCGAGGCCCTGTTGAGGGTGTGTCAGCCCTTCACCATCCCCATGCCGGGTCGGACCGAATCGCTCAATGTCGCTGCCGCGGCCGCCGTCTGCCTGTTCGAGCGGGTCAGGCAGCGCAGCGTCGGGGCGCCCGCCTGAATGGCCCGGACGGCGCGCCCAGCACGGGCGCAGGTACTCAGCCCTTGACGCGGTTGCGATATTCGCCGGTGGCGGTGTCGATCTCGATCTTGTCGCCGATCTCGACGAAGGCGGGTACCGAGATCTCGACGCCGGTGGGCTTGATGCGGGCGGGTTTCATCACCTTGCCGGTCGTGTCACCCTTGACGGCGGGCTCCGTGTACTCGACCTCACGCACCACCGTGGGGGGCAGCACGACGGAGATGGCCTTGCCCTCGTAGAACACCACTTCGCATGGCATGCCGTCCTCCAGATACTTGAGGGCGTCGCCCATGTTGTCCGCCTCCACCTCGTACTGGTTGTAGTCGGCGTCCATGAAGACATACATGGGGTCGGCGAAATAGGAATAGGTGCATTCCTTGCGCTCCAGCACCACGACCTCGAATTTCTCGTCGGCCTTGTAGACCGACTCACTGGCGGCGCCGGTGAGCAGGTTCTTGAGCTTCATCTTCACGACCGAGGCGTTGCGCCCGGATTTGCTGAATTCGGCCTTCTGCACGACCAGGGGGGCGTTGCCCACCATGATCACGTTGCCGGCGCGAAGTTCCTGTGCGGTCTTCATGCTGATCCCTGTTGAAGCGTTGAATGGTAAAGCCCAACATTATAGCTTTTCGCGACAGAACTGCACCAGATTGCCGGCCAGATCGCCCAGGCCGACCAAGTGCCGCCGCCAGCGGCTGGCGTGATCGAGCAGTGCCGGTCGATGTCGCCACCACGCCGACCAGTCGATGCCGTCGGCGTCGGCTGCGTTCCAAGCCGTCCACATCGCTGCGAGGTCCCGCGCCGCGGTCTCCGGCAGGCCGGCGCAGTAGCGCCCGAGGAAGGACTCGATCTTCGCCCAGTGGGCGCCTGCCTCCTGCGGATAGGCCTGCCATACCAGCGGCCTGGCTGCCCATTGCGCGCGCACGAAGGAATCCTCGCCGCGCACGAAGTTACAGTCGCAGGCCCAGAGGAGCCGGTCGTAGCGATCCTGGGACAGCATGGGCAGACAGTGCACGGTGAGGCGACCGCGCTGCAGGGGCTGGCGGGGCGCGGCGTCGCCCCGTCCGAAGAAATGGAGGACATCCGCCAAGAGCCTGCCCGCCGGGACCAGGCACTCGATCGGCTGCGGGGCGTCGACCCATTGCCGGAACAGCCCCGCGATGGCCCGGTTTTCGTAGCCGAACAGCGAGATGCGCAGCGCCCCCCCGGCCTTCGCCGGCAGTCCCAGTGTGTGCCAGAACGCGGCTTGCGCCTGCGCGCTGTCGTGGAAGGCCTCGATCGCGTCGATGAGCCCCGCCTCGCGCAGCAGGCCGCCCGTGCCCGCCGTATAGCCGGGAAAGAAGAACCACTTGGTCAGGGGCAGGCGCGGGTGGGGCGAGGGCAGGGCATGACAGGTCTCGACCCAGGCTTCGGCACTGAGGTATTCCAGATTGATCCACACCGGCCTGGGCACCCTCGCCACCATCGCGCGCACATGGTTGTCCGGCAGCTGACAGGCGAAGGCCTCGATCACCACGTCGGCGGGCGCCACCTCCGGAAAGGGCGTATCCCAGCGATGGATCGCCACCCCCTCCAGGACCTGGGTGGGCCGGGCCGGGTCGATTTCCGGACGCAGGGCATGGAAGCTGACGAGGTCGTCCACCCACAGACGCACATGCAGACCATGCTCCCCGGCCAGCTGCCTGGCCAGGCGCCAGGCGATGCCGATGTCACCGTAGTTGTCGACGACGGTACAGAACAGTTCCCACGTCGGAGCGGCAGGGCAGGCCATGGCGCGATTATCCCAGATTGCCCATTAGGACGCGGGAAGGCGCGCCGCCCATGGTCGAGGCAGATTGCGCGCAAAATGACCGGACAGGGGCAAGCGAGGCCCGCGTAGGTCTTAGCGCTGTCTCAAAAGCCCCGATACTCGCCTTCACGGTCTGTTGATCGAAGGCACGTGCCGGTCTAATGGACAATCTGGGATGAAGCGACGGGTTTGAGTCCGCCATGCGCCTCGGTTATAA
>JBBIKZ010000157.1:0-4043 GCA_037445185.1 Hydrogenophilales bacterium
GCGATCTTCTCGCCCACGACGGCGCCGCTCGTGATGCTGGGCCTTTATGTGCTGAGCATCGTGCTGGCCATGCTCACCGCGCTGCTGTGGCGTGGCCGCTACGCGAGCCACGAGCCCCTGCTGCTGGAGCTGCCTCCCTATCGCCTGCCCACCGCGCGTTTCCTGTTCCACGCGAGCTGGCGCGCCACCGTGCAGTTCCTGCGCGGGGCCGGCGGCTTCATCGTCCTCGGCGTGATCCTGGTGTGGTTCCTCACCCACTACCCCTTCGCGGCCGAGCCCGCGGGACCGGACACCCTGGCCGGGCGCCTGGCGGACTGGCTGGCACCCGTCTTCTCGCCCCTGGGGCTCGACAGCCTGCTCGCCACCGCCCTGCTGTTCGGCTTCGTCGCCAAGGAGGTCGTCATCGGGGCGCTCGCGGTCATCTACAGTGCCGGCCCCGATCAACTCCAGTCCGTCCTGGCGAGCCGGCTCGATGCGGTGCAGGCGATGAGCTTCCTGCTCTTCACCCTGATCTACACCCCCTGCCTGTCCACCATCGCCGCCATCCGGCAGGAGGGCCGCGACTGGCGGCTGACCGCCCTGGCCGTGGTCTGGCCTTTGCTGCTCGCTTGGTGCGTGAGCTTCGTCTTCATCCAGACCGCGCGCGCCCTCGGCTACTGAGTCGGACAAGGCACGGGCAGGCGGCGAGTGCCCCGCGCTTAACCCTGGTTGGCCAGGGCATTACACTGCCGGCATGAAACTGCGCCCCACCCTCCCGACCAGTCGGCTGACCCTCACCGTGTCGGTCGGCTTCGCCCTGTCCCTGCTGTTCATGGCCGCCCTGACCCTCCTCGGGCTCAGGGAGATGGCCGAGATCAACGACAGGCTGGAGGCCATCGTCACGGTCAACAACGTGAAGACGCGCCTGGCAGGCGACATGCGCGACGCGCTGCGCGATCGCGCCATCTCGATGCTGTCCATCGTCGTCATGACCGATCCGTTCGATAAAGACGAAGAGATGGTCAGGTTCTACGAGCACGGCAGCGCCTATCAGAAGGCGCGCCTGGCCCTCGAGCCCCTGCTCACGCTGCCTGAGGAACGCGAGGTGCTGCAGAGCATCGACGCCATCACGCGCGAGAACCGGCCGGTCATGACCGAACTGGTCGATCTCGGCATGCAGGGCTACACCTTCCTCGCCTTCGAGATCTTGCAAAACGAGGCCATCCCGCTGCAACGCAAGCTCGTCAGGGAGCTCGACCGGTTAATCCTCATGCAGCGGGCGCTCAACGAATATGCCAGCGCCGAGGCGAGCACGGCCTTTCAGAAGACGCGCTGGACCATGCTCATGCTGGGGCTCGCTGTCGCCGGCATTGCGCTGCTGGTGGCCTTCGTCGTGCTGCAACGTACCCGCAGGCTGGCCGCCGACATGGACCGCGAGCGCACCCGCTTCCGCACCCTGTTCGAGACCAATACGGATGGCATCGTCATCCTGGACGAGTATGGATTCAAGGAATGCAATCCGGCCACCCTGGAGATGTTCCGCATGCGATCAGAGGAGGACTTCCTGCGTTGCCGGCCCGAAGACCTCGGCGCGCCGGCCCAGCCGGATGGTCGGTCGGCGCGCGAGGTCGCCATGGCAGGCATCCGCGAGGCCTTCGAGCGGGGGCATGCCGTCATGCAATGGCTGGGCCGACGCAGCGACGGCAGCACCTTCCCGGCGGAGATCAATCTGCATGCCATGACCCTGGACGGCCGGCCGCACATCCAGGCCATCATGCGCGACGTGACCGCGCAGAAAGCGGCGGAGGCGGCCCTGCAGGAGGCGCACGACGTGGCCGTGGCCGCCACGCGGCTGAAGTCTCAGTTCCTGGCCAACGTCAGCCACGAGATCCGCACCCCCATGAACGGCATCATCGGCATGACCCGCCTGTTGCTCGGCACTGCGCTGGACGCACAGCAGCGGGACTACGCCGAGACCGTGTCCCGCTCGGCGGAGTCGCTGCTGGCCATCATCGACGACCTGCTCGACTTCTCCAAGATCGAGGCCGGCCGCCTGACCGTGGAGCGCATCCCCTTCCATCTGGATGACCTGCTCCAGGATATCCTGGCCCTGCAGGCGCCGCGGGCACAGGCCAAGGGTTTGTCACTCGTGCTGGACAAGCGCTGCCAGCCGCCGGACTGGCTGCTGGGCGACCCCTTGCGGCTGCGGCAGATCCTGCTCAACCTGGTGGACAACGCGATCAAGTTCACGGCGCGGGGCGAGGTACGCATCACCGTGGCGCCGACCGAACTCCCCGCCGGGGCAGGTTACCGCTTCACGGTATCCGACACCGGCATCGGCATCCCGCCCGAGGCCCAGGCGCGCATCTTCGAGGCCTTCGCCCAGGCGGACGGTTCCACCAGCCGGCGTTACGGCGGCACCGGCCTGGGACTGGCCATCTGCCGGCAACTGGCCGAGTTGATGCAGGGCCGGCTGACCCTGGACAGCCGACCCGACCAGGGCAGCGCCTTCCATCTGGAACTGCCCCTGGCCGCCTGCGAGCCCCCGGTCGATGAGATCGAGGCCGCGCCCGAACTGCCCCGCTTCTTCAACACACGCGTCCTGGTCGCCGAGGACAACCCGGTCAATCAGAAGCTCACGCGTCTGATGCTGGAAAACCTGGGCGTCGAGGTGATCGAGGCGGAGGACGGCCGCGCGGCCTGTGAGCGGGTCAGGCAGGAGCCCCTGGACCTGGTGCTGATGGACTGCCATATGCCCGAACTGGACGGCCTGCAGGCCACGCGCGCCATCCGTGCCTGGGAGGCCGACCAAGGCTTGGCCAGGCTGCCCATCGTCGCCCTCACCGCCAATGCCATGCCAGGGTTCGAGGAGACCTGCCGGCAGGCGGGCATGGACGGCTATCTGCTCAAGCCCCTGCGGGAGGAAGAACTGGCCCGCACGCTGGCGCACTGGCTGCCCGCCAAGACGATCAAGAGCGCGCCGCACGACGCCGCGAGGCCACTCAATGCCGAAGCTTCGGCCGCGTTCGACCTGGAGAAGATCAAGCGCATCTGTCGCGACGACACGGCGCAGGTACAGGAGATGCTTGCCTTGTTCATCCGCAGCAGCCGACCGCTGCTCGAGGAACTCCGGCGGGCCGGCGCGGCACACCAGGCGGAACAGGCCGCGCGCCAGGCCCATCAGCTCAAGGGCGCTGCCGCCTACATCGGCGCCGCGGCGATGAGCGAGGCCGCACGCTGCGCCGAAGGGGCCGCCAAGGCGCAGGATTGGACCCGCCTGCAGGCCTGCCTGGCCGAGCTGGAAGCGGCCTTCGCACGCGTGTGTGCGGAGATGGAGCCCCACCTCGAACCCGTGACCGCCGAGCAGCCCAGCGCTTGAAGGGCACCTCGAAATACCGTCGCGAGCGGCCCGAGTGCAAGGCAGACGCAGCCGCTGCGACCGAGCAAACCAACCATGGACGATATCCTGCCATGGCGAGTTTCGGCGCAGCCACAGATCATGCAGATGGGCGAGGGCGCCCATACGGTGTTTTGGCGCAAACTATCGATCAGAAACAAACACCTGAATCCGTGTTTATTTGCCATAAACCCAGATTTGTCATTAGGGCACGCGATGATGGCGAGTCGTATGGCGAGCAGAATTGCGCACGGGCAACGAGCCCATGGTGTACCTCGAGGGCTAAGCGAACGGGCTTGATACTGCCGCCAGACGGAGGCCCTGGCGCGTGCAGGCCACGGTGGCATGGTGATGGGGACAGACTTCACATACTCCGGGGTGATCTTCGTAGGCACTGGCCGGCCTAATGACAAATCTGGGTTCATAGCAACGACTTACAGAGACTTCATTGCTTGCTCTCGCCAGTCGCTGCCAGACCTCTAGCGTGACGCGACTCCTCGCGCGGCGTGAGGCGATCGAGGGAACGCCGGCATCAAAGGCCTTGAGTTGTTGTCGCATCGAGCCTTTGGGACGATTTTTTTACCGTCACGACGCTCCCGCTCGAAAGCGGAAGGTCAGTGCGCATCCGCCGTCTGCTCCGCGGCTTCCTTCCATGGTCTGATCTTCG
>JBBIKZ010000158.1:0-3994 GCA_037445185.1 Hydrogenophilales bacterium
CAGGACTCGTCCAAAATCGTCGAAATCATGCCGTTCACATAGACCTGCCACGCCGTAATGCCTGTCTCACCCGATAAACCGCTCGCCAGAAGCGGACGATTCCCCGTCAGACCGCTCCGGTGGGGAGTTTTGCAAGAGGCTCTATCGCTACTTTTTGCTGCCGAACGGCCGCATCGGATCACCCCCTGCTGCCAATGCGCAGACTGGAACGCGCGGATCGGCTGGGGTGTCGGTGGCCGCCGACATGTCCGGTGAGCAGACTTAACCGGTACCTGGGGCCGGTGGGGGCAGGAGGTTTCGTTGGGGGTTTGCTGCCCGATGTTTACCGCCCTTGTAGGCGTGTGGAAGTATAGAGGAATGCAAGGGGCGCGCAAAGAAGCTGTCACAAAGGTGATCATCGGCGAGGAGGCGGCCGGGCAGCGTCTGGACAACTACCTGTTCCGACAGCTCAAGGGGGTGCCCAAGAGCCGCATCTACCGCATGCTCCGGGGCGGGGAAGCACGGGTGAACGGCCGGCGGGCGGAGCCCTCGCGGCGACTGGAACCGGGCGACGAGGTCAGGATACCGCCGGTGCGTACCGCAGAGGCGGCCGGCAAGCCGCCGGCGCAGGTCACCCGTTCCCTGCTCGCGCGTGTGCTGTATCAGGACGATGCCCTCCTGGCCCTCAACAAGCCTGCCGGCCAGGCCGTGCACGGCGGCAGCGGGGTGAGCCTCGGCGTCATCGAACAGCTGCGCCTGGAGATGCCGGGAGCCCCCTTTCTGGAGCTCGTGCATCGGTTGGACAAGGAGACTTCGGGCGTGCTGCTCATCGCCCTCAAGCGCTCGGCCCTCACGGCCATGCACCGCATGTTGCGCGAGGGCCAGGTGCGCAAGTCCTACCTGGTCCTGGCGCGGGGGAGCTGGCGCAAAGAGCAGTGCCATGTGCGTCTGCCGCTGCAGCGCTACGTCAGCGCAGAGGGGGAACGACGGGTGGCGGTCAACGATGCGGGTCAGGCCGCGCATACCATCTTCAGGCTGGTCAGGCAGTATCCGGGGTTCAGCCTGCTCGCGGCCGAGCTCAAGACGGGCCGCACCCACCAGATCAGGGTGCACCTCGCCGCACTCGGCCACCCTATTGCCGGCGACGACAAGTACGGCGACTTCGCACTGAACAGGGGCTTGAAGAAACAGGGTTTGAAACGCATGTTCCTGCATGCCGAGCGGCTCGTCTTCACCCACCCCCTGACGGGGGCGGTGCTCACCCTCGAGTCCCCCTTGCCCGCGGAGCTCGAGCATTTCCTGCACGGTTTGGAACGCAGCGGTGGCTGAACGACGCTTCGATTTGATCATCTTCGACTGGGACGGCACCCTGATGGACTCGGCCGGGACCATCGTCGACTGCATCCAGGCCGCCTGCGCGGAGCTGGGCCTGGCGATCCCCAGCCGGGAGGCGGCGAGCCACATCATCGGACTGGGACTGCAGGACGCCCTGACCCGATTGCTGCCCGAGCTGGCGACCGAAGATTACCCTCGCCTGGTCGAAGCCTACCGGCGGCACTATCTGTCGCAGGACGCACAAATCCCCCTGTTTCCTGGTGCCGCCGATCTGATCGCCGACCTGCACGGGCGGGGGCATCTGCTCGCCGTCGCGACCGGCAAGGCCCGCCGCGGCCTCGACCGTGCCTTCCGGCACAGCGGGCTGGGCGTCTACTTCCATGCCTCGCGCACGGCGGACGAGACCTGCTCCAAGCCGCATCCGGCGATGATCGAGGAGCTGCTCGACGAACTGGAGGTGCCTGCCGAGCGGACCCTGATGGTGGGCGACACCAGCCATGACCTGCTGATGGCCCGTAATGCCGGCGTGGCCGCCCTGGCCGCCGGCTATGGTGCCCACCCCGCCGCGAGCCTGCTCGACTACGGGCCGATGGCGGTCTGCCACAGCTTCGACGACCTGGCGCGATGGCTGCTGACGAACGCTTGATCTGCAGCAGCGCCGACCTCGAGGAAGGGGGCAGGGGGGTGCGCTTCCAGGTCATGCTGGGCGGTGTGCCCACGCCGGCTTTCGCGGTGCGGCACGGCGGTCGGGTGCGGGGCTATCTCAACCGCTGTGGCCACATCCCGGTGGAGTTGGACTATCTGCCGGGCGAGTTTTTCGAGTCCGCCCGGCTATACTTGATCTGCTCCACCCATGGCGCCCTCTACGACCCCGACACCGGGGCCTGCGTCAGCGGTCGCTGCAATGGCCGCGGCCTCACGCCCGTGGCCCTGGAGGAGCGGGCGGGCGGCGTCTATTTGACGGACAGGGCGATGTCCTGGCCCAAGGATGGGAATCGCCCGTTCCCTCCCGCGGCCCCAGACCCCGCCCCGCAAGCAGGCGAGGGGGGCTGAGGGGCGCTGTAACGAATCGAACATCATCGAGAGGCCAAGCAATGGAAGACAAGGAAACACGCGAGCAGGGGGCGCTGGAACGACTGCTGCTCGCCCACCTGGACGAGCAGCGACGCGCCCGGCGCTGGGGCATCTTCTTCAAGGCGATGGGGCTGCTGTGGCTGTTCCTGCTCATCGCCCTCATCGCCTCGAAGGATAGCGGCGACCTGGTGCTGACCAAGCCTCACACGGCACTGATCGACATCCAGGGCGAGATCGGCGGGGAGGAGGGGGTCTATGCCGACGACATCATCGAGGCGCTCAACAGCGCCTTCGACAACAAGCACAGCAAGGCCGTGGTGCTGCGCATCAACAGCCCCGGCGGCAGCCCCGTGCAGGCCGGTCAGGTGCACGACGAGATCCGCCGCCTGCGCGGCATACACAAGGACAAGCCGCTGTACGTGGTGGTGGACGACATCTGCGCCTCGGGCGGCTACTACATCGCCGCCGCCGCGGACAAGATCTTCGTCGACAAGGCATCCATCGTCGGATCGATCGGTGTGCTCATGGATGGCTTCGGTTTCACCGAGGGCATGAAGAAACTGGGTATCGAGCGCAGGCTGCTCACGGGGGGGGAGAACAAGGGCTTTCTCGATCCCTTCTCGCCGCTCGATGCGGCCGATGTCGCCCATGCCCGCGGCCTGCTCGACGAGATCCACCAGCAGTTCATCCAGGCGGTCCGGCAGGGGCGGGGCGATCGTCTCAAGGAACAGCCCAGTCTTTTCTCCGGTCTGGTTTGGAACGGCACGCGCAGCATCGAGCTGGGGCTGGCGGACGGGTTGGGCAGTCTGGATTATGTGGCACGCGAGGTCGTCAAGGCGGAGGAGATCGTCGACTACTCGCCCCAGGAGAGCCTGGCCGACCGCCTGGCACGCCGCCTGGGTACGGCGATCGGCCAGACCCTGAGCCCGCACGTGCGTGAGGGGGTCAGCCTGCGCTGATGGACCGCCGCGACCCCTATACCCCGGTCGCCTGTGTCCTGCATGAGCGGCTGGAATTCGCGGTGCTGCGTCGGCTGCCCCTGCTCTTGCGCTGGGCCGACGACACGGGGGCGCATGTGGCCAGGGTGGAGCCCTTGGACGTCACGACCCGGGACGGCGCGGAGTGGCTGACCCTCCGCCTGCCGGAAGGAGAGGTCCTGGAGCTTCGCCTCGACCGCATCGAGGCGGTCACCGAGATGCCGGGCTTGGCGCGCGGCGCGTGACGCGCCCGCGTCGCCCGCCCGGCAGGGTGCCCCCAAGTCCGCCGACCTCCGCGTGGAGGTGCTTGAACCCAGATCGTCCATTAGACCGGCCCGTGCCTTTGATCGACAGACAGAGTATGCGAGCATCACGACTTTCGAGACAAGGTGACGGGCTACGCGGGCCTCGCTTGCCCCTGGCCGGTCATTTTGCGCGCAACTGGCCACTGCGCTTCGCTTGCTCGAGACTCGCGGGGATGAGGAGAGTATCCCCGCTCGTCTTCTCGGCGAGGTGTTCAACCTCGCCTGCTACAGTCGCGCGCAAACTGCCTCGACCATGGGCGGCGCGCCTTCCCGCGTCCTAATGGACAATCTGGGTTGAAATCCACCTGAGCGACCCCAACTGCA
>JBBIKZ010000159.1:0-3980 GCA_037445185.1 Hydrogenophilales bacterium
GGGGGCTTCCCCCGGTCGCTGAAGCGACCACCCCACTTGTCAGGGGGGCTTCCCCCGGTCGCTGTCTCGCCGCTTGCAGGGTGTTGTTTCGCGCGCAGGGCGGCGGCTACGGCTCCACCCGGTGCAGGGCGATGATCAGCTCCGCCTCGCCGCGCGAGATGCCGCAGCGGCTGGCAAGCTCCTGCGCGGTGAGGCCCTCGCGGGCGAGCCGCACGGCGCGGCCATAGGGGGTGTCATCCGCCGTCTTGTCGGATGCCGCCGCCTCCAGACGCGCCTCGAGCGCTTCCTGACGCTGGCGCAGTTCGGCCAGCTCGGCACGCAGCCGGGCCAGCTCGGTCGTCAACGCCTCGCCTTGCGCGTCGCCCGTCGCTTTGTCCCGCCGCCGGCGCGAGAACAGTACCACCTCCAACAGATAGATGAGTGTGGCGAGGACGATGGCGGCGAGCAGCTCGCGCCAGGTGAGGACGATGGCATCCATGCGCTACGGGACGGGCAGGATGCATTGTAGCCCGTTCCGCGAGTGGTCGATAACGGTAGGCCACCCCTGAGGGGCAGGCACGTAGACGCACAAACGGTTGTAGGTCGGCTGGAGGCCAGCCTATCAGTCGGGCTAAAGGTCGGGCTTCAACCCGATAACCGTTTAGCGCAACAACGACACTACCGACCCGAAGGTCGACCTATACTGGGAGGTCTGCACAGGCAGTCAGCCCGACCCGCCGCCATCTCCGCGCAGGCCGGCGGCAATGTTCCTATTGATGGCTATAAGGATGTCGAGCTTGGCGGGGGAGGGTTCGGCGATGGCCTCGAAGGTACGCTTGTCGATGAAGGCCGAGAGGGAGAGCAGATTCCGGCGGATCTCGGCCGGCAGGGGGTGATCCGGGCTGGTGAGCTCGGCCTGGAACAGGGTCCAGATACGCAGGTTGTGGCGCAGGGCGTTGTCCAATCGCTCCTCCTGCCCCGGCTTGCCCCAGTTGGCCTGGGCATCTGCGAGCAGCAGTGCCGCGCGCATCAGCACGGAGGCCTCGAGCTCCCGTCCGGAGAGGGTGTTTTTCTCGACTGATTGATAGGCTTCAAGTGCGTGACTGGACATGGCGGATGAGCTCCTGTTCGTATTCGACGAGTTTGCGGGCGGTCTTCAAGGCTTGGTAGTAGCGGCCACAGGCCAGCTCATGATTGATCTCGGCCAGGTAGCGGCTGGTGCTCGGGGCGGCCTGCAGCACCTCCTGCATGAGCTTGCGGTAGTTTTCCTGATAGGTGGCCATGTGCGCCGGGTCCATATACATCAGCTGCACGCACAGATAGATGCGCTTGCAGACGGTGTCGGCCTCGGCCTCCGTCATGACGTCCTTCTCCCGCAACAGGGGGACGTCGTTGAGGATGGAAAGCTCGGCGGGATGGTCGCCATTCTGGATCACCGCCCCGCCGATGAAGATCTTCTCCTGGGGCTTGAGGCTCATGCGCAGGGGCATCGTCAGGCACCGATCCGGGCCAGGGCATCGCCGCCCGTGACGAGCAAGGCGCCCTGTCCGGGCAGTTGCGTGGCCAGCGTCCGGCTCAGCGACACGGCCTGCGCTTCGGCCGCCGGTGGCGCGGGCAAGGCCGGATCGAGGCGGTTCGCCAAGGCGCCCGTCTGCTGCCGCAACCCGCTGAGGCCTGCGCCGATGTCGGCCTCGAACCCGATCAAAGCCGCACCCAAGGCGCCCACATCCGCGTCGGCTGCCGTGTTGGGGTCCAAGGCCGGCAGGTCCGAGGCACGGGGGTAGAACACCGGCTCGATCCGGTTGGCTGGCGGCGGGATGGTCATCGCCTCCAGCTGCTGGCGCAAGGCGCTGATGCTGTTCAGGTACTGCAGCCTCTGCTCGCTACCGGGCGGAAAAGGCGGATACTGCTTGACCACGGCCTGGACCGCCGCCTGCATGGCGCGCACGGTCGCCTGAACCTCCTCCAAGGCACGCACGGTCTGGCGCACCGACTGCGCCACCCGTAGCGCCTCGTCCTTGCTGGCGACCATGGCGGCAAAGACGGCCTGCCGGGGGGGGATCAGTGCATCGGTGGCACCCGCGCGGCTGGCTTCCACCGGTGCGTTTGCACCCATCGGCGTGACTTGGGCGGCGCGATCACGTCCCTGGAGCACGGGCGGCCCCGAAAACGGGCCGACATTCGCGATCTCGTTCACCATTATCACCTCCTGTGGCGACCGCCGGAACGGGGTTACCGTTCCGGCCTGCCATCATGCGTCCCGCTTGTCGGTTAGAACAGCCGCAGCACGGACTGCGCCGCCTGCGAGGCCAGCGAGAGCGAGGTGACGCCCAGTTGTTGCCGCGTCTGCAGCGCCAGCATGTTGGCGCCCTCCTCGTTGGTGTCGGCCAGGGTGAGCTTGTCGGCGCCCTCTCTGAGGGTGTTCACCATCTGGTTGGTGAAGTCCAGCCGGGCATTGATGATCGCCAGGTTGGAGGAGAGCTTGGCGGACTGGGAGCTGAGGGCGGAGATGACACTCGTGATCGCGGCATCGATCGCGGCAAGATTCTGGCCGGCGGTGCCAAAGTTCATAGCCGTAGCAATCAATGAACCACCTGTCGCCAGAGCACTCATCGTGCCATTCGCCGAGATCGTGGCGAAACCTGTCAAGCTGAGTTTATTAGTGCCGGTCTCGTTGAACAGCACATCCAGACTGCCGGCGGTGGTCAGGAGATTGACCCCCTTGTAGCCGGAATCTTGCACCAGGTTGATGATTTGTGACACGACCTCCTCGCCCTGCGCCTCCTGAACGGAGGTATCAGTGGAAGTACGCGCCGCTTCAACCAGACCGCGCAGGTTCTGCAAAAGCGTCTTGATACCCTCGACACCGCTGTTGGCGGCCTTGATGGTCTGGATGGCCTCACCCATGCCATCCTTGCGGCTGATGAACTGGTTGGCGCGCTCATTGTGTGCCGAGGCGGCGAAGTAGTTGATCGGGCTGTCCAGCGCGCTGTTGACCTTCTTGCCGGTGGCCAGGCGTTCCTGGGTGCGTCCGAGCAGGGCCTCGGTGCTTTGCAGGCTGATCAGGTTGGCCCGCATCGCGGCGGTCAGGGTGACTTCTTGTGCCATGATGTAACTCCTTTTCTAGGGTGGACGACGAAGGCAGGACTTCTTCCTGGCCTCAGGGCAGAGAACCCCTCTGCCCTACCCACGTATCGGATGGGTGACGGAAAACTTTAGGAAATTTTTTCTCCATCTCGCGAGCCACGTTCACCCTTGGGTAGGGTGCCGCGGTTGCCGGCGCCGCGACCGCGCAGCGAGACCAGTGGCTCCCAATGCGCTGGTGCCCACGCAGGCAGGGGATCGACCAGTCCTGGCGATCAGGACTTAAGGCTGTGTTCCGGCTTTTTCCTGCGCAGCCAGGCGTTGCGCCATGCGGTGCACGGACCCTGCCAGCAGGCCGGGGTGCGCCTTGACCAGATCGGTGTAGTTGGCCAGTGCCTCGCTGAAGTCCGGCTTAAGGCAGACGGCCGCCTCATAGGCCATGAGCGCCTCCTCGAAACACCCCTGCCGCTCGAGCAACACACCCAGGTTGTTGTGCGTGTAGGGGTCTGCCGGCGCCTGCTCGAGGGCCTGGCGAAACTCTGTCTCGGCGGCTTCGAGCTGTCCCGTCAAGGTCAAGGTGACACCGAGATTGTTGGCCGCCGGGACGAAGTCGGGGGCGATGTCGAGCGCGCGGCGGTAGGCGGCGATCGCCTCTTCCAGCCGGCCGAGCAGGCGCAGCGCCTCGCCGAGGTCGTTCCAAAATCGGGCGTTGTCGGGCTCGGCCTCGAGCACCTGGCGCAGCAGGCGTTCCCCCTCCTCCAGGCGTCCCTCATGGATGGCGAGCACCCCCAGACCGTGCAGCGCCTGCGGATCACCCGGCGCTTCGGCCAGCAGCGTCTCGAACCCCTCCCGCGCCTCGATGGTCCGTCCGGCAAGTAGGAGGTCGTTGAGGCTTTCCACCCGCTTGCGCCATCTAA
>JBBIKZ010000160.1:0-3910 GCA_037445185.1 Hydrogenophilales bacterium
CCGGTGTCGATGCGGCCGTTGGCGTTGCGGTCCCAGACCAGGAGGGCATCGTCCGCTCCGGCCCAGCCGGTTTTGGTGAGGACGCCGTCACCGTTGTGGTCGAAGTGGATGTTGCTGGCGAGACCGACGGTTTCCAGGCCATTGCCGTTCAGGTCGAGGAGGATCGGGTCGCCGCGGGGGAACCAGGTTTGGGCGGCGGTGAAGTAATTCGAGTATCCCCGGTCACGAGGACGCATTCCTTCGGGTAACAACAGATTCAGGAATTCGTTGGCAGCCTTATTCAAGAGATCGGTCAAGGACTGCTGCAGCGGTTGGTGGTTCTGTACGAGTTGTTGCGCTGCGGAGGCAGCGATCGCGATACTGGTCAAAGCGACCTTTTGTGGTGAGGGTGGCATCAATCCAGCGATCGTGCCCGCAGCCCCGCCCAATATACCGAGAGAGGCTGCCAAAGCATCACCGGGTGTCTGGGCGTTTTGCAATGCATTCAGATTCATCGCGGTCTGCGTCACGGCTGCGGCAGGGGCGATGCCAATACCCAGGCCTTGGGCAAAAGCACCAAGTCTACCCGTTGAAGCCACAGCCGCCGCCCCAGCAGCCACTGCAGCGCCAAACGAAGCTTGGTTGGCTGGTATACTCATACCGCCTTGGTACGCACCGTATGCATCGCCAGCCGCAGCCGCCACCTCGCCTACTGTCACGATACCGCTCATCTCAACCTCCTATCCTGATAAAAAACGCAAATACGCCAGAGAAGATCATCCAGATCGTCGTCCCGGCAGCGCCGAAAACAACGTCGACCCAATATACGAACTCTTCTTTCTTAAGACGGGGATACAGTTCCATCTCTAGGACCTGCCTGGGATTTGGAAACCCCCATTGCTTGGTCGGGTGCCATCCTCCTGGATAGTCATTGACTCGCCAGTTCAGAATGAGGAACAAGGCCATCAGAAAGAGGAACAGCACCATCGCCCAACCGCTAAGGGTCGAGAAATCGTGGAAAAAACGCTCGGCGACCGGCGTGTTCTCAATCACTGCGCGCCAGTTCTTCGAGAACATCGGCAGTAACACGACCACGAAACCGATCATGGCAAAGACTGCCTGCAGTGGGTACGACCACTTGGCAAGCCACTTCGCTGCCGCCTCGTGATATTTCCGTCGTGCAAGAACCTCTGGATCAGCCGGTACTGTTGGTTCGGATAGACCGTGGATTTTTCGTAGTTGATCTTTGGGTAAAGTCATCAAATCTCCTCCTTCACCAAACCCAAATGCATGGCATGCTGCCCCATATTCACCACCTCATCCACCTGCAAGCCCTTGGGCACCTGGTGCGTAATAAAAATCATCGTCACCTTGCCCTTGAGCCGATTAATGGTCTGGGCGAAATGCTCGGCGGTCTGCTGATCGAGATTGGAAATCGCCTCATCGAAGATCAGCACCTTGGGGCGTTTCAACAGTGCGCGGGCAATCGCAATGCGCTGGCGCTGTCCGCCCGATAGCCCGGTGCCGCGCTCGCCGATCTCGGTCTGGTAGCCCTGCGGCAGTTGCTCGATCACCTCGTGGATTTCGGCGGCCTTGCAGGCGGCGATCACATCCTCGAAGCTCGCGTGCGGGTGGGCCATGACCAGGTTGTCGTACACGGAGCCTGCGAACAGCACCGTCTCTTGCGGCACCACGCCGAAGGTGGCTCTGAGTTCGTTGGCGGCCAGTTGCCGGATGTCGCGCCCGTCCAGCGTGATCTGCCCTTCCTGCGGCCAGTAGAAGCCCTGCATCAGCTTGGCCAGCGTGCTCTTGCCGCAGCCGCTGGGGCCCATCAGCACGGTGAGCTTGCCGGTGGGAATGGCCAGACTCAGGTTGCGGTAGAGCCAGGGGTGTTGTTCGGAATAGCGGAAGCCCAGGTCGCGGATGTCGATGCGGCCCTCACCACCGGCGGCGCGTTGCGGCGTGAGGGTGAAGGGCTCTTGCGGCATGTCGAGGATGTCGCCCAGGCGCTTGACGGCCACGCTCGCCTGCTGGAATTCCTGCCACAGGCCCACGAGCCGCATCACGGGCTGGCTCATGCGGCTGGCGAACATCTGGAAGGCGACCAGCATGCCGACGGTGAGACCGACGTTCTGCATCACGTACCAGGCGCCGACGATGAGGATGGACAGCGTCATCAGCTGTTCCAACCCCCCGGCTACGACCTGGTAGGTGTTGCCCACCTGCCGGGTGGCGAAGCCCGCCGAGAGATACTGGGCCAGATAGGCGCCGTAGCGCTTGTCCACGTCCGGCTCCAGTTGCAGGGATTTGACCGTGGCCATGCCGGCCAGGTATTCGGTGAGGAAGGCCTGGTTGCGCGCGCCGAGCAGGAATTGCTTGTCCAGCCGCGCCCGGAAGACGGGCACCATGAACAGGCTGGCCGTGACGATCAGCGCGAGGATGCCCAGGACGATGAGGGTGAGCTGCCAGCTGTAGGCGAACATCACCGCCAGGAAGATGAACAGGAAAGGCAGGTCCAGCACCAGCGTGACCGCCGCGCCGGAGACGAATTCGCGCAGGGTCTCCACGCCGTGCAGGCGGGCGACCAGGGTGCCGGTGGGGCGCGCCTCGAAATACGGCAAGGGCAGGCGCAGCAGATGGCGCATGACCTTCTCGCCCAGCACCGCGTCGATGCGGCTGCCGGTGTGCAGCACCAGATACTGGCGCAGCCAGCTCATGCCGCTGGTGAAGAGCATGAACACCACCAGCGCCACGCCCAGCACGATGAGCGTGCTCTCCGAATGGTGGGCGATGACCTTGTCGATGATCACCTGGGTGAACAGCGGGGTGGCCAGGCCGACCAGCTGGATGGCGAGGCTGGCCAGCAGCACGTCGCGCCAGATGGTTTTGTGGCGCAGCAGTTCGGGCACGAACCAGGAGAAGCCGAAGGGCTTTTTCTGGGCCTCGGGCGATTCGGCGCGGCTGACGGTTTCCGACACCGGCGGCTCGGCCTGCGCCACCAGCAGCAGAACCGGCGCGGCTTGGGCGCGGGCGGCGTCGAGCGCCACGGTTTCGGGGGCGGACTGGCCGGGCCTGACCCAGGCCAGGGTGTCGTCGCCGTGCTGGACGATCAGCGCCGGGGTGAGCGGGTGCGGGATGGGGGCTGAGGTGAAGAGGCACTTGCTGTGTCGACAGCGGTCTGGGAGATTTCTGGAGCCGGGGTGGACAGCAGCGCCACGGCAGGCAGCGGCAAGGCCGACAGCCCCGCTTCGGGCCAGTGCGCCAGCCCGGCCTTGAGGCCGAGCGCGTCCAGGGCCTCGATCAGCGTGGGCAGATCGATCGGCGGCGGAAAACGCTTGAACACCAGCTCGGCATCGAAGGGCTGGCGATAGAACCCGGCCAGGCTCGCCAGGAGCCACAGCGCGGCTTGGGTGTCTACGCGTTCTTCCGAATCGGCAACTTTGTCCTGATGCACTCCCTGCATGCTTTGTCCATCTTTGTTATGGGTTGTTTATGGCAAGCGGATTGTGTGGTGGTAATTGGGGGGGCTGTCAATGACAATGCGGCATTTTGTCGCAGGATTTTTTCGAGACTGTTGCATTCGTGCGACAGCGGTGTGCGCCCACACATGCGGGCACGGGTAGACCGCCGGGGTGTCGATGCATGGCCGACGCAGGCGGATCAAGCCTGGACGACCAGCCGCTTGGGCGCCCGCGCCCCGACCGCGCCGGCACGGCCGGTTTCGGGTCCGCAAGATCGATGCGCTGATCCTTGTGCACATCGGCCACGAAGCGCTTGTCCCGCGTATCCAGGCCACGCAGGAACGGGCTCTTCCGGTAAATCCTACGGAGGAATGGAATGACCGACACCCCTGAAATGCTGTATCTACGCGGTTTTCTGACGACGCGAGCAGGTACCACAAATGGGGGCGGTCATCCCGGCGAAGATTTTG
>JBBIKZ010000161.1:0-3768 GCA_037445185.1 Hydrogenophilales bacterium
CAAAAAAAAGCCCGATCGGTGTGATCGGGCTAAATCCACCAAAGGAGGAGGATGGAGGAGACAACACTGATACCTGAGCACCAGTGTCATAAGTATTATCTTATATTATGAACTGTTGTTCAACTTCGACATGGCATCTGGGCTACTGGCGGTGCCACGCATGTTGCGTATACGCAACAGACTGGCCGAAGCTTATAACATATTGTTTTTGCTTGTGATTATCACGCCGCCCTGATCATGGCAGGGTCATGATGACCGTCGAGAATCACGTCGGGGCCCGACCACCCTCGTAGACCACCCGGACGCAGTCCTGGTTCAACAGCTGGCGCAGGCCGCCGAGCAGCGGGTCGGCAAGCCTCACCCGCCACCCCTGTCCCAGATCGATGTCACAGGCCGCCTTGTCGTTGCTGTAATGCAATGTGACCGGACAGCCCACACCCTCGGTCCGATAGGGCGACAATAGCTCCAGCAGGCGCGCAGCGTCGGCGTTGCCGTTCAACGTCAGGCTCAGGCGTTTGGCAAACCGCGTGCGTGACTGCTCCAGATCGAAGGCTTCGTCCGCCGTCACCCTGAGCCCCCCGGTGTAGCTGTCCAGGCTGACCTTGCCCAGGACGACGAGGGTCTGATCCTCGCGCAGGTGATCGCGCTGGGCATCGTATAGCTCGTTGTACACGGCCACCTCCACCTGGGCCGTACCATCGTCCAGCAGCACATAGGCCATCTTGCCCCGGCGTGACATCTGGGTGCGCACGGCCATCACCGTCCCGGCCATGAGCTGCGGCTGAGGCTGCGGGACGAGCTGGGCCAGGGGCCTGGAGACGATGGCCGACAGTTCCTGACGATCGGCATCGAAGGGGTGGCCGCTGCGGAAAAAGCCGAGGGCGACCTTTTCCTGGACGAGGCGTTCCTTCAGACTCCAGGGCGGGACTCTGACCAGGGAGGGCGCCGACTCCACCGCGCTGTCGCCGAACAGACTGTCCTGCACGGCGTTACGGGCGGCACACTCCGCCCATTCCATGGCGATGCCGACGCTGTTGAGCAGGCTGGCGCGGTCTTCTTCCAAACGATCGAAGGCCCCCGCGCGGATCAGGGCCTCGATGACCCGGCGGTTGACGATACGCCGATCCACCCGCTTGCAGAAGTCGAACAGGTCGATGAAGGCCCCGCCCGCCTCGCGCGCCGCGATAATCGCAGCGATGGCGGTCTCGCCCGTACCCTTGACCGCCCCCAGGCCGTAGCGGATGCGTTTGCGGTCTATGGGGACGAAGCGGTATTCGGACAGGTTGATGTCGGGGCCCAGCACCTCCAGCCCGTTGGCCAGGGCATCATGGTAGAACACCTGCACGGCGTCGGTGTCGTCCATGTCCGAGGACAGGGTGGCGGCCATGAAGGCGGCGGTGTGGTGGGCCTTGAGCCATGCGGTCTGATAGGAGATGACCGCATAGGCCGCCGTATGCGACTTGTTGAAGCCGTACTCGGCGAACTTCTCCATCAGGTCGAACAGCTGCATGGCGAGCCGCTCGTCGTAGCCCTTGCGCTTCGCCCCTTCGCGGAAGATGTCGCGGTGCTTGGCCATCTCCTCGGGCTTTTTCTTGCCCATCGCCCGGCGCAGCAGGTCGGCCCCGCCCAGGGTGTAGCCGCCGATGATCTGCGAGATCTGCATGACCTGTTCCTGGTAGACGATGACACCGTAGGTCGGCTCCAGACAGGGCTTGAGGTCGGGGTGGAAATAGTCGATGGCCTGCTTGCCCTTTTTGCGCAGGATGAAGTCGTCCACCATGCCGGAACCGAGCGGCCCCGGCCGGTAGAGGGCGAGCACGGCGATGATGTCCTCGAAGCGGTCCGGCTCGAGTTTGGCGAGCAGCTTTTTCATGCCGTCCGATTCCAACTGAAAAACGGCGGTGGTATTGGCCCTCTTGAGCAGATCGTAGGTGGCCGGGTCGTCGAAGGTCAAGGTATCGAGCCGGACGTCCGCAGCGGGATCGAGGCGCCGGATATACTGCAAGGCGAGGTCTATGATGGTGAGGTTCCTCAAGCCAAGGAAATCGAACTTCACCAGGCCGATCTTCTCCACGTCGTCCTTGTCGAGCTGCGAGACGACCGCATCGGAGCCCTCGGCGCAGTAGAGGGGGCAGAAGTCGGTCAGCCGCCCCGGGGCGATCAGCACACCGCCGGCGTGCATGCCGACGTTGCGCGTGAGGCCCTCCAGCTTGCGCGCAAGATCGATGAGCTCGCGGACCTCCTCCTCCTTTTCGTAGCGCTCCTTAAGCTCGGGCACCTCCTCCAGGGCCTGGTCCAGGGTGACGTTCTTGCCGGGGGCCGAGGGGATCATCTTGGAGAGCTGGTCGCAGAAGTTGTAGGGCAGGTCGAGCACCCGGCCCACGTCCCGAACCACGGCGCGCGCGGCCATGGTGCCGAAGGTGGCGATCTGGGAGACGGCATCCGCGCCGTATTTGTCGCGCACGTATTCGATGACCTTCCAGCGGTTGTCCTGGCAGAAATCGATGTCGAAGTCGGGCATGGACACGCGTTCCGGGTTGAGGAAACGCTCGAACAGCAGGGCATAGCGCAGGGGGTCCAGGTCGGTGATGCCGATGGCATAGGCCACCAGGGAGCCTGCACCCGACCCGCGGCCGGGCCCCACCGGCACACCGTTGTGTTTCGCCCAGTTGATGAAGTCGGCGACAATGAGGAAGTAGCCGGCGAAGCCCATCTGGATGATGGTCTCCAGCTCGGTCTCGAGGCGCTGGCGGTATTCGGGCGCACGCGCCGCCCGCGCCGCTGGGTCGGGATAGAGCTGCTCCAGCCTGTCATCGAGCCCCGTCCGCGCGCGCTGGCGCAGATAGTCATCCAGACCCATGCCGTCGGGGGTGGGGAAGACGGGCAGCCTGCTCTTGCCGAGCTCCAGGGTCAGGTTGCAGCGGCGGGCGATCTCCAGCGTGTTCTCCAGGGCCTCCGGCAGATCGGCGAACAGCGCCGCCATCTCGGCCTGGCTCTTGAAATAGTGTTCCGCGCTGAAACGCTGGGGCCGCCGACGATCGGACAGGACATAACCCTCGGCGATGCACACCCGCGCCTCGTGCGCCTTGAAGTCGTCGCGGTCGAGAAACTGTACTGGATGCGTGGCCACGACGGGCAGGCCCATGGACTCGGCCAGGGCGACGGCCTGGCCGAGGTGCAGCTCCGCTTCGCCGCTGCCGGTGCGCTGGACCTCGAGGTAGTAGCGGTCTGGAAAGAGACTCGCCCATTGCGCGGCCAGGGCCCGCGCGGTGTCAGGAGCGTCGTTGAGCAAGGCCATGCCCACGTCCCCTCCCTGCGCCCCCGACAGGGCGATCAGTCCGCCCGTGCCGAGCGTCCGGAACCAGTCCTGCTGGATGACGGCGCGCCCCCGATGCACGCCACTGCGATAGGCACGGGTCAGCAGCTCGCACAACAGGCGGTAGCCCGCCCTGTCTTGCACCAGCAGGAGCAGCCGCGCCGGCTTGTCGAGCCGGTCCAGCGTGGCCACCCACACATCGCAGCCGATCAGGGGTTTGACCCCCAGCTTGCGCGCGGCGGTGTAGTACTTGACCATGCCGAAGACATTGGCCAAGTCGGTCAGGGCCAATGCCGGCATGCCATCCTGCTTGGCCCGCTTCAGGGCATCGTCCACACGCAGGATGCCGTCCTGGATCGAATACTCGCTGTGGAGCCGCAGGTGGACGTAGCGGAGATCACGCATGGGGAGGGGGTTGCCGGCAAAGAGCCAGATGGCTGCGAACCAATTAT
>JBBIKZ010000162.1:0-3714 GCA_037445185.1 Hydrogenophilales bacterium
CAGGTTGCGCGAGCGCATGATGCGTGTGCCCAGGATGGCCGGCACGTTGCAGCCGAAGCCCATCAGCTGCATGACGAAGGCGCGGCCGTCCAGGCCCATGCGGCTCATGAGGGCGTCCACCAGGAAGGCGACGCGGGCCAGATAGCCGCTGTCCTCGACGATGGCCATGGCGAGGAAGAACAGGGCGATCACCGGCAGGAAGGTCAGCACCGTGCTCAGGCCGTCGTAGAGCCCCTCGGCGAGGAAGCTGCGCAGGCTGTGCGGCAGGTGCGCTGTTGCCGGCTCGAGCAGGGCTTCGCGCAGGTGGCCGAACAACCACTCCAGGCCATCCTGCAGCGGCGTGCCCAGGCCGTAGACGGCCTGGAACAGGCCGAACAGGACGAGCAGCAGGAGGGGGATGCCCAGCCTGGGATGCAGCATCACCCTGTCCAGCCGGTCGGTGCCGGTGGGCAGGATCTGCACCGGCGTGTGCACGCTCTCGCTCACCAGACGGTCGAGGGCGCGTTCGATGTCGACGTCTTGCCGGAATGCCTGCGCATCGACCCGCTCGAGCTCCGGATGGGCGCGCAGGGCCTCCTCCAGCGTCGCGATCGCCTCGCGGTAATGTGTGCCGAACTTGGCCGACAGCAGCCGCACCGGGCTGCCCAGCATGCGCTCCAGGCTGCCCGTATCGATGGCGATGCCGAGCTTGCGCGCTTCGTCCGCCATGTTGAGCAGGATCAGCAGCGGTACACCCAACTGCCTGGCCGGCAGGGCCAGGGCGAGCTGCCGGTCGAGCAGGCTGGCGTTGAGGATCAGCACCAGCAGGTTGACGGGCTGGGCATGCTCTACAGGCCGCAAAAACGCAATCTACGGATAGGGATGTGTGGTAATAGGGCGGTGTTTGCCGGTGTTGGGCTGCACCGGCGTGCCTCAGGGGCCCAGCTCGCGCTGCAGGGCGGCGATGCGGCTGGGCCAGTCGCGGTCGTCGTCGCCGGCGAAGCTGAGGACGTGTTGGGCCTCACGCGCGTCGAAGGGCTCCTGCGCTTCGAGTTGCCTGAGCAGCACCTCGACGGTGGCCTCGGAGGCGTCACCCCGTACCTCGGCACGTCGCCGGACGCGTTCCGTCAGTACGGGCCTCGACGCCCGAAGGGAGAGGATGCGCCACGGCACACCGGCCGCCTCGGCCACATCGAGCATCGGCTGGCGATGCACACGGCGCAGAAAGGTGGCGTCCAGGATGACGCTGTAACCCTGCCGCAGCAGCAGGGCGGCGATCTCGGCCAGGCGGGCAAAGGTGCGCCGACTCGCCGCCTCGGTATAGATGCCGCCGGGGATGCGGGCGCTGTCCTCGCGGGGCGCCAGCCCGAACAGGCGCTTGCGTTCGACGTCGGAGCGCAGCCGGATGGCGCCGAGGGTCTCCAGGACCCGTTGCGACAGTTGCGTCTTGCCGGAACCGGACACCCCGTGCATGAGCAGAAGCGCCGGGCGGCGCGGCCGGGCGAGCCGGTCGGCCAGACGCAGATGGTCGAGCGCGGTCTGTGCCGCCGCGGCGTCGCCCTGACCGGCGCGGATGAAGCCCACCTTGGCCCGCACCATGGCGCGGTAGACCTGGTAGAAGGGCAGGGCGGCCAGGCCCGCGTAGTCGCCCGTGTGTTCCAGCCAGCGGTTGAGGAAGCGCCAGGCCAGGTCGGCCCGCCCCCGGCTCAGGAGGTCCATGCCCAGAAAGGCCACCTCGCTGGTCACATCGATGTAGCGCAAAGCGGGGTTGAACTCGATGCAATCGAAGATCAGGGGTCGGTCGTTCACCCAGGCGATGTTGCCCAGGTGCAGGTCGCCGTGGCACTCGCGCACCCAACCGCCGTTTTTCCTGTCGGCAAAGTGCTCGGCCAGCCGGGCCCCTTCGGTCTCGCTCCAGGCCGCCAGGCGGTCGAGCAGCTCGGTGTCCGCAGCCTCGGGCGCGAGCGCCCGGATCTGGCGGAAGTTCTCCCGCACCGGATACATCACCGCCTCGGGGCTGCCATAGGGGCTGTCGACCGGCGCCGGATCGATCGCGGCGTGGAAGCGGGCGACGGCGTCGGCGATGGCGTCGATCTGCGCGCCGGTCAAGCGGTCGGCGCGATCCAGGGTGGCATCGGCGGGAAAGGCGCGCATGCGCACCGCCCAGTCCAGCACGGGGCCCTCACCGCCGATGCGCGCGGCCCCTGCCTCGCCGGTGATGGGCACGACATCGACATAGATGTCCGGCGCGAGGCGGCGGTTGAGACGGATCTCCTCCTCGCAACAGAAGCGCCGTCGCGCCGGCGTGCTGAAGTCCAGGAAGCCGAGGTCGAGGGGCTTCTTGATCTTGTAGGCCCACTCACCCGCCAGCAGTACCCAGGAGATGTGGGTCTCGATCACGTGCGCGTCGAGCGCATCGCGCAACGACGCGACGAAGGTCGGCAGGCCCTTCATGTGCGGAAGGCGATGACGTGGTCCACGCCGAGCTTGATGCCGATCTTCTCGCCGATGGCGTGGTTGTGGTGGGAGGGCACCAGGGCCAGCACCCGGCTGCCACCCGGCAGCTTCAGGGTGTAGAGGAATTCGGCGCCGCGGAAGGCCTTGCGTTCCACTTCCGCCAGGACCGGGCTCGCGTCGTCGTGGATGATGTCGTCCGGCCGGATCAGCACCTCGACACGGCAGCCCCGCCCGCACTCGACGCAACCGCCCTGACCGGCGCATGCGGAGGGGATGGCGCCGTTGAGCACGCCCAGTTCGATCCTGACCTGGTGGTCGTTGATCACCTCGCCTTCGAGCAGCACACCCTGGCCGACGAAATCGGCCACGAAGCGGTTCACCGGTTGATGGTAGAGTTGATAGGGCGTGTCCCATTGCTGGATCTGCCCCTGGTGCATGACCCCCACCACATCGGCCATGGCGAAGGACTCATGCTGGTCGTGGGTGACCATGAGGGCGGTGATGCCCTCGCGTTTGAGGATGTCGCGCACCTCCAGGGCCAGCTTCTCGCGCAGGTCTACGTCGAGGTTGGAAAAGGGTTCATCGAGCAGCAGCAGCCGCGGGTGCGGGGCCAGCGCCCGTGCCAGGGCCACGCGCTGCTGCTGCCCGCCGGACAGTTCGTGCGGATAGGCCTTGTCGCGGCCGGCGAGTCCCACGGTCTCGAGCATCTCCCGCACGCGCTGCTGGCGCGCGTTGCGGTCGAGCGCCCCGAGGCCGAAGGCGATGTTCTGGCTAATGGTGAGATGGGGAAACAGGGCATAGTCCTGAAAGACCATGCCGATGGCCCGTCGCTCCGGTGGCAGGACCTCGCCTGGCCGGCTCACCGTCCGCCCGGCGAGCAGGATCTCCCCCGTGGACGGGGCATCGAAGCCGGCGATCAGCCGCAGGACGGTGGTCTTGCCGCAACCCGACGGCCCCAGCAGACAGCCGATCTCGCCTTCGGCCAGCGCAAAGCTCACGCCGTCGAGTACCGGCTTGTCGCCATAGCGGTGGGTAAGGCCGATGACTTCCAGGACTGCGTTCATGACGATGGGGCAGGACGGGACCGGGCGCGGGCAACGGAATGAGTTTGACATCCTCCCCGGCCTAAAGGCTGGAGATTCCTACGGCGCTCATGGGCGGTATTGAGCCGCCCATGAGTCGCTTCGGCGGGTTCCTGCTGCTGGCGGCATTACCGCACCGCTCACTTCACAGGCGAACCGGGCGTGTCCCGCCCTTAGAACATTGATCGCGCCGACC
>JBBIKZ010000163.1:0-3713 GCA_037445185.1 Hydrogenophilales bacterium
TGCCATCGGGCCGCGGCTCGCCGACGGCAGCCATCTCATCCTGACCGGGACCGACAACGACTACAGTGTCACCCAGAACGCGGGCGGCACCCAGTTCGACGTCTATTTCAATTTCGCCACCGGAGAGCGCAGGGAGTGCGACCTGGGTGTGAACTGCGCCGGCGACGGCTGGAGCCTGCTACCCGGCGTGCTGCACGCCTACAAGACCGGCCTCGGTGACCCGGTCATGGCCGCCTACACCGCCCCGGTGCCCGAGCCCGAGACCTGGGCCATGCTGCTCGCCGGCCTCGGCCTGGTCGGCTTCATGGCCCGGCGCCGCCGCGGCTGAGCGCGCGTGGACGATCCCTGCCGCCCACCACCGGGCGGCAGGATGTCCTATTTCTCCAGATCTGGCGCCAGGTCCTCGAAAAAGTCGCTCAAGTGCAGGATCGCCTCCAGCCTGGGCAGGCTGTCCAGCGACAGCCCCTCCGGCCACACCTCGCCGCAGACCAGATAGAGGTGGCTCAAGTCGTCGTAAAAATCGTCTGGGCAGTCGCAGAGCGATGCGTCATCGTCCAAATCGGGCGGTATATCGCCCAAGGGCGCGTGTTCATTCATGCTCTTGATCCGCATAATGCGATGTGGTCATGATTGCCATCCACCGTGTCGGCATGATGACAGCGCGCTACCCTCTGCGCTGAGCCGTTCCGACGATGACTTTTTTGCAACCGCTGCGGCAACCCGATACCCGTCGGCCTGAAGGCCGTCCTGCGACGTCCCGATGATGACCTTCTTCCTGCCCCCGCTGCACCGCCTGCTCTGCGGCCTGCTGCTTTTCGCCTGCGCCGGCACGTCGCAGGCCGTCGTGGGCGGGGCGGGTGTGGACCCCAACACGCCCGACTCACCCTGGGCCGGGGTGGGCGCGGTCCTGAGCGGCAACGGGCATTACAGCGGTGCCCTGATCGGACCGCGCCACGTGCTCACCGCCGCGCATGTCGTGCGCGGCCGGCTGCTTACCGAGCTGGGTTTCCGGCTCAACCTCACGGAGGGCGACGGCCTGATCCTGCCCGTGGCCGCCGTGCACATCCACCCCGGCTACCAGGGCACGCGCCGGGGGAGGGACGGGTTCTGGCGCGACGACATGGCCGTGCTGGAGCTGGCCCGTCCCGCCCCGGCCGGTGCCCCCGTCTACCCGCTCTACACCGACCCCGAGCCGCAGCGAGCCATGATCGTCTTCGTCGGTTACGGCCGCGGCGGGGATGGGGCGCGCGGTGCCCATCAGCCCGGCAACCCGCGTGTCAAGCGCGTGGGCTACAACCGCATCGATACCCTGCTGTCGCATGGCCCTGGCGACCCCCGGCCGGCGCTGTTCCTGTTCGACTTCGACGGGCCCGACCTGGCGAGCAACCGCTTCAAGCCCGATGCCCCCTACAACGGCAGCCTGGGGGCGGAGCTGGAGGCGGCCTTCGCCGGCGGCGACTCGGGTGCGCCGGTGTTCGTACATGATCGCGGCGTCTGGAGGATCGCCGGTGTGGCCGCCTTCGTCGCCGGCCAGGATGAGATCCCCGGACGCTTTGGCAGCATCGCCGGCGGCGCCCTGATACCCGCCTATCTGGACTGGCTGCGGTCGGTGATGCCAGCAGGCGCCACGGCCGACGCAACGCCTGCAAAGGCCCCCTGAGGCCGCCGACTGGCGCGGCTGGCGGTCTACGACCGGCTCATGCCGGACCAGGCCCATGGCAATAATCGTGTCACTGGCTGGGGCCATCATGGCGGGCATAAACGTCCCCGACCAGGAGCGCCCGCCATGCCCCATGTCCTCAAACCCCTCGCCCTGGTCAGCCTGCTGGCCCTGTCCCTTTCGGCCTCCGCCGCCGCGGCGACCTGCACAGGCAACGTGATGCTCGGCAGCACGGACAGCAGCGTCGCCGACCGCGCTGCCGGCAGCGCCTGCATCAATGACCTCATCCTCGATGCCCCCGACACCTGGGGCAACCATGGCCAGTTCGTCAGCCATGTCTCGCAGATCACATTGGATCTGCTCAGGCAGCGCGTCATCGACGCCCAGGAACGCAGCCGCATCATGCAGGCCGCCGCCCAGTCCAATGTCGGCAAGACCCTCCAACTGCGCGTGCTGGGCATCAACGACTTCCACGGCGCCCTGCAAGGCCCCACCAGCACCTTCGACGGCAAGCCGGTGGGCGGTGCCGAATACGTCGCCGGCCACGCGCGTCAGCTGCGGGAGGCGGTCCAACACAGCCTGTTCCTCTCCAACGGCGACCTGATCGGCGCCTCGGGCCTGGTCTCGGCCCTGTTCTTCGACGAACCGACCATCGAGGTGATGAACGCCATGGGGCTCGACATCAACACGGTCGGCAACCACGAGTTCGACAAGGGCAAGGCCGAGGTGCTGCGCATGCAAAGCGGCGGCTGCCACCCGACCTCGGGCTGCCTCGACGGCGATGGCTTCGCCGGCGCCAGCTTCCAGTTCCTGGCCGCCAACGTCATCGACCAGGCGACCGGCAAGCCCCTCTTCCCGCCCTACAAGGTGTTCGACTTCAAGGGCAACAAGGTGGCCGTGATCGGCACGGTGCTCAAGACCACGCCCAGCATCGTCACCCCCACCGGCGTGGCGGGCCTCGGCTTCCGCGACGAGGCCGCGACCATCAATGCCCTGATCCCCGAACTCAAGCAGCAGGGCGTGCGCGCCATCATCGCCTCCATCCACGAGGGCGGCAGCGAGACCCCCGCCACCGGCAACTACAACGACTGCAACAACCTCACCGGTGCGATCCTGCCCATCGTCAACGCCCTGGACGGCGAAGTGGACCTGGTGATGACCGGCCACACGCACCAGCCTTACATCTGCCAGATCAGCAAGGTCAACGGCCAGCCCGTCACCGTTACCGCCGGCGCTTACAACGGCCGCTTCATCACCCAGGCCGATCTGGTCCTCGACACCCGGACCAAGGACGTCGTCTCGGTTGCGGCCAAGAATGTGCCGACCTATCGCGATGCCGGCATGGCCGCGGCCGACGTCAAGGCCATCGTCGACAAATACGATGCCCTGTCCGCGCCGCTGCGCAACCGCGTCATTGGCACCCACACCGCCGGCCTCAGCCGCACGCAGAACGCCGCCGGCGAGTCCTTCCTCGGCGACTTGATCGCCGATGCCCAGCTGCACGCCACCCGCCAGCTTGGCTTCGGCGAGGCGGTGATCGCCTTCATGAACCCGGGCGGCATCCGCGCCGACATCCCCTTCGCCGCCAGCGGCAGGGAGGGCGACGGCAACATCACCTATGGCGAGGCCTTCACCGTGCAGCCCTTCGGCAACTCGCTGGTGACCAAGACCCTCACCGGTGCGCAGATCGAGCGCCTGCTGGAACAGCAGTTCACCGGCTGCCCCAACGACCAGCCCTTCAACCGCATCCTGCAGGTCTCGCGCGGCTTCACCTACACCTGGAACGCGGCCGGCCCGGCCTGCGACAAGATCGACCCGGCCAGCATCAAATTGAACGGCGTCCCCCTCGACCCGAGCGCCAGCTATCGCGTCACCATGAACTCCTTCCTGGCCGACGGCGGCGACCTGTTCACGGTGTTCAGGGAAGGGACCGACCCCCTGGGCGGTGCCCAGGACATCGACGCCCTGGAGGCCTATCTGCAGTTCTACGGCACCGTCGATCCCACCAGCTATCCCGAGGCCCTCGATCGCATCAAGCGCATCAACTGATGGC
>JBBIKZ010000164.1:0-3679 GCA_037445185.1 Hydrogenophilales bacterium
TACAGATGAAGGTACTGGTCACCGGCGGTGCCGGTTACATCGGCTCCCACACCTGTGTGGAGTTGCTCCAGGCCGGCATAGAGCCGGTGGTGGTGGACAACCTATGCAACAGCAAGGAGGAGGCCCTGCGCCGGGTGGAGCGCATCACGGGCAGGAAGCTCACCTTCTACCGCGCCGACATCCGCGACAGGGACGCCCTGCGCGACATCCTCGCCCGACACCCGGTGGAGGCCGTGGTGCACTTCGCAGGCCTCAAGGCGGTGGGGGAGTCGGTCGCCCGGCCGCTCGCCTATTACGACAACAACGTCGCCGGCACGGTGCGCCTGTGCGAGGCGATGGCGGAGGCCGGGGTGAAGCGCATCGTCTTTAGCTCCTCGGCCACCGTCTACGGCGACCCGCACGCGGTGCCGATCCGCGAGGATTTCCCGGTGGGCGCCACCACCAACCCCTACGGCCGCAGCAAGTTCATGATCGAGCAAATCCTGCGCGACCTGCACGTCTCCGACCCCGAGTGGCGCATCGCGCTGCTGCGCTACTTCAACCCGGTCGGGGCGCACGAGAGCGGTTTGATCGGCGAGGACCCGAACGACGTGCCCAACAACCTGATGCCCTACATCGCCCAGGTGGCGGTGGGGCGGCGGCCTTACCTGAACGTCTTCGGCAATGACTACCCGACGCCGGACGGCACCGGGGTGCGCGATTACATCCACGTCGTGGATCTCGCGCTCGGGCACGTCGCAGCGCTACGCTATCTGGACGGCCACGACGGCGTGGCCACGGTGAATCTGGGTACCGGCAAGGGCTACAGCGTGCTGGACATGGTGTGCGCCTTCAGCGCCGCCAGCGGGCGCGAGGTGCCTTATCGCATCGCGCCCCGGCGGCCGGGGGACGTGGCCTGTTGCTATGCCGACCCGACGCTCGCCGAGCGGCTCTTCGGTTGGCGCGCCGAGCGCGGCATCGAGCAGATGTGCGCCGATACCTGGCGCTGGCAGCACATGAATCCGCAGGGGTATGTCGAGGGCTGATGCGTGTGTTCCAGCCGGTCGGGAGTCGTGCCGGCCTTTGATATAAAGTCTTGCTACTTCGAACCCAATTCATTCTGCGAGCATGATCCTGGTCACCGGCGGCGCCGGCTTCATCGGCGCGAATTTCGTCCTGGATTGGTTGAGGCTGGGTCAGGAGCCCGTCCTCAACCTGGACAAGCTCACCTACGCGGGCAACCTGGAGAACCTTGCCACGCTCGAGGGCGACCCGCGCCACGTCTTCGTGCGGGGCGACATCGGCGACCGCGTGCTGGTCGGGCGCCTGCTGCGCGACTACCGGCCGCGGGCCATCGTCAACTTCGCCGCCGAGAGCCATGTCGACCGCTCCATCCACGGGCCGGAGGACTTCATTCAGACCAACGTGGTGGGCACCTTCCACCTGCTCGAGGAGGCGCGCGGCTACTGGCAGGGGCTACCGGAGGCGGAGCGGGCCGCCTTCCGCTTCCTGCACGTGTCCACCGACGAGGTCTATGGCTCGCTCGCGCCCGACGACCCGCCCTTCACCGAGACCACGCCCTACGCCCCGAACAGCCCCTATTCGGCCTCCAAGGCGGCGAGCGACCATCTGGTGCGCGCCTATCACCACACCTATGGGTTGCCCACGCTCACCACCAATTGCTCCAACAACTACGGCCCCTATCAGTTTCCGGAGAAGCTCATCCCGCTCATGATCGTCAACGCCGTGCAGGGCAAGCCCCTGCCTGTCTATGGCGATGGCCTGAACGTGCGCGATTGGCTCTATGTGACCGACCACTGCGCCGCCATCCGCGAAGTCCTGACCCGCGGCCGCGTGGGCGAGACCTACAACGTCGGCGGCTGGAACGAGATGACCAACCTGGAGATCGTGCACACCGTCTGTGCCCTGCTCGACGCGCTGCGGCCCGACCCGGCCGGGCCGCACGCGCGGCGCATCACCTTGGTACGCGACCGCCCGGGGCACGACCGTCGCTACGCCATCGACGCACGCAAGCTCGAACGCGAACTCGGCTGGCGGCCGGCCGAAACCTTCGCCACCGGCATCCGCAAGACGGTGGCCTGGTATCTCGACCACATGGACTGGGTGGAGCGGGTGGCAAGCGGCGAGTACCGTGCTTGGTTGGACATAAACTACGCGCAGCGGGGGGGGGCATGAGAAAGGGCATCATCCTGGCCGGCGGCTCCGGCACGCGGCTCTACCCCGCCACCCTGGCGGTGTCCAAACAACTCCTGCCGGTCTACGACAAGCCGATGATCTACTACCCGCTCAGCACCCTGATGCTGGCCGGCATCCGCGACATCCTGGTGATCTCCACGCCCCAGGACACGCCGCGCTTCGAGCAGCTGCTGGGCGATGGCAGCCAGTGGGGCCTGAGCTTCTACTACGCCATCCAGCCGGCGCCGGAGGGACTGGCCCAGGCCTTTCTCATCGGCGCCAACTTCATCGGCCAGGATCCGAGCGCCCTGGTGCTGGGCGACAACCTGTTCTACGGTCACGATCTGGCGCAGGACCTGCAGGCGGCCGCCCACCGCGAGCGGGGCGCGACCGTGTTCGCCTACCCGGTGCACGACCCCGAGCGCTACGGGGTGGTCGAGTTCGACAGCGAGGGCCGTGCTGTGAGCATCGAGGAGAAGCCCGCCCGTCCCAAGTCGCGCTATGCGGTCACCGGGCTTTATTTCTATGACCATCGCGTGGTGGAGATCGTCCGGGGGCTCAAGCCCTCGGCCCGCGGCGAGCTGGAGATCACCGACGTCAACCGCCAGTATCTGGAGTTGGGCGAACTGAACGTCGTCATCATGGGCCGTGGCCATGCCTGGCTCGATACCGGCACGCACGAGTCGCTGCTGGAGGCCTCGCACTTCATCGAGACCATCGAGCGCCGGCAGGGCCTCAAGATCGCCTGCCCGGAGGAGATCGCCTATCGCCAGGGCTATATCGACGCCGCGCAGGTCGAGCGGCTGGCCGAGCCGCTCAGGAAGAACGCCTATGGTCGGTACTTGCTCGCCATGCTAAAGGAACGGGTGTTCTGATGAACGCGATCCAGACCGGCCTGCCCGACGTGCTGATCCTCGAGCCCAGGGTCTTCGGCGACGCGCGCGGCTTCTTCATGGAAAGCTACAACCGACAGCGCTTCGCCGAGCTGGGCCTGCCCACCGAGTTCGTGCAGGACAACCACTCCCGCTCCGCGCGCGGGGTGCTGCGCGGCCTGCACTACCAGATCCGGCAACCCCAGGGCAAGCTCGTGCGCGTGGTCAGCGGGGCGGTGTTCGACGTAGCGGTGGACTTAAGGCGCAGCTCGCCCACCTTCGGCCGCTGGGAGGGGGTGGAACTATCCGAGGACAACAAACGCATGCTGTGGATCCCGCCCGGCTTCGCGCATGGCTTCCTGGTGCTGTCGGAGTATGCCGATTTCCTCTACAAGACCACGGATTTCTATGCCCCGCAACACGAGCGCTGCCTGATGTGGAACGACCCGGCCATCGGCATCGAATGGCCTCTCGAGGGCGAGCCCCTGCTGTCGGACAAGGACAGGGCGGGCAAGCCGTTGAGCGAGGCGGAGGTGTATGAGTGACTGCCCCGCCGCTGGCGCGGCGCCCCCCTTTATCAAGGGGGCGGAATCCCCCGGCGGCTTCGCCGCCACCCCCTTTGTCAAGGGGGC
>JBBIKZ010000165.1:0-3594 GCA_037445185.1 Hydrogenophilales bacterium
GGCTCGCTCTATTTCGCCAACGTGTCCTATTTCGAGGACGCCATCCTCGGCGCGCTGGCCGAGAGTCCGGCGGCCCGCTATGTCCTGGTGGTGGGTGACGGCATCAACGAACTGGACGCCTCCGGCGAGGAGCTCATCCACCACCTGGTGCACCGTCTGCACGACAATGGGGTGACCCTGGTCTTTTCGGGCCTCAAGAAGCAGGTGCTGGAGGTGATGCAACGCACGGATCTCTACGCCTACATCGGCGAGGAGAACTTTTTCCGCACCGAAGACCAGGCCCTGGAGGCGATCTACAAGCGGCTGGAAGGCTCCGGCTACGATGCCACGCAGTGCTCGTTGAACCTGCCGCAACGCAAGGAGCTGTTCATAGCTTGAGCGTGCCCGCCGGGCCGGCCTGGCCCCCGCTGGGGTGGAAGCCTTGCCCGGCCCGTGTCTCGGGAACGGAATACCGCATGCCCTGTCGATCGATGTGCTTGTCCCATGAGCCCCGTGTCTGATTCGTCCGCCCTGACCTCCCCCAGCCTGCGCGACCGTCTCGCGGCCTTCATCCAGCATGGCCGCGTACAGCAGGCGATCCTCGCCCTGATCCTGGTCAACGCGGTCACCCTGGGACTGGAGACGGCGCCTTCGGTGATGGCCGTGGCCGGCGAGGTCATCCTGGCGCTGGACAAGGCCATCCTGTCCGTGTTCGTGGTCGAGATCGCCATCCGCCTCTATGTGCACCGCTGGGCCTTCTTCCGCGATCCCTGGAGCGTGTTCGACTTCATCGTCGTCGGCATCGCGCTCATCCCGGCCACCGGCCAGTTCAGCGTGCTGCGCGCGCTGCGCGTGCTGCGGGTGCTGCGCATCCTTACCATCGTGCCGTCCATGCGCCGCGTCGTGGGCGCGCTGCTGTCGGCCATCCCGGGGCTGGGCTCCATCGCCCTCGTATTGATGCTGATCTACTACGTCTTCGCCGTCATCGCCACCAACCTATTCGCCACTACCTACCCGGAATGGTTCGGCGACATCGGCCGCTCGCTCTACACCCTGTTCCAGATCATGACCCTGGAGAGCTGGTCCATGGGCATCGCCCGTCCGGTGATGGAGCATTTCCCCTATGCCTGGGCCTTCTTCATCCCTTTCATCCTCATCGCCACCTTCACCATGCTGAACTTGTTCATCGCCATCATCGTCAACGCCATGCAGTCGGTGAGCGAGGTGGAACACCAGGACACGGTGGCGGCGGTGGAGGCGGCACGCGCGCACATCGAGTCCGACCTGCATGCGGAGCTGCGCGCCTTGCGGCTGGAAATCGCCGAGCTGCGCCAGACATTGGCGCAGCGTCGCGGCTGAGGTCCGGCTCGTCGGGTCCTGAGCCACTCAGCCGTAGGGGGCTGCTGGGCTGCCCCGAAAACCCGGCTGCGCGGCCAGGTCGCTGTGTCGGGCGGTGTTGACTTAGTCTGCTGCACTCGATCTCGGCTGCGCCGAAGCTTCGTTTCGGCTTCGGTCAACCGGTCGAGGTTGAAAAGCGTGCCAAGAGCGTCGCGCCGATGAAGGGCGCCGCGTCGTGGCCGCCCCACTTCGACCCAAACACCGCCGCTGAACAAGGGCGCAGGCCGGTTGAGCAAGGTGGCTGGCGCGACCAGCCCGTAGGGCGCAGGAAGGCACGCAGTGCCGCTGCCGGGCGCAGCGAAGAATGGGCCGCTCGCGCACGAGCGGCGATGCTGCCGGGCAGGCGACTGCATGGCACGCAGCAGGCCCCCCGGGGATGCGGCCGCGCAGCCCGGTGCGAGCGCCCCCGGCGCAATCGCCAACATGCCCTCCGCTGCCCGATCCCCGCGTGCGCGGGGCCCCCTCGGACGACGCTACGGGGCGCCGTGGCAAGGCGAAGCGAAAACGAGCCAAATGTCGCCGTTACGTGAATGTCGGCGACAGCCGATCACGATGCTCCCCTCTCCCGCCCGCGGGGGAGCAACCGTGTATCAAGTCAAGCGATTCTGGGCTGGGGGTGAGGGAACCGTTCATGGTCATGCATCTCACTTTTTTGCGCAGGGGTGGCCTGTTGGACTTGAACGGCAAGCGAGCATGAGCGCAGCGACAAAGCCAGCCACCGTGTCGACCGGAAGACGTGTGCGGTGTCACCCTACGGTTGTGGGCAACCAGAGGCGGAGATATAAACCCAGATTTGTCATTAGGGCACGCGCTGATGGCGAGTCGTATGGCGAGCAGAATTGCGCACGGGCAACGAGCCCATGGGGTACCTCGAGGGCTAAGCGAACGGGCTTGATACTGCCGCCAGACGGAGGCCCTGGCGCGCGCAGGCCGCGGTGGCATGGTGATGGGGACAGGCTTCACACACTCCGGGGTGATCTTCGTAGGCACAGGCCGGCTTAATGACAAATCTGGGTTTACGGCAACTGAGCCTGTGTGCCGGAGACTTATGGTCGTACCTGAACCGATGGATAGCAGACGCCGACACCTGCACCCAGGCATGGGCGAACCCGAGGCCGGTACTCGGGTCTATCCCCTGGGCGCCGGTCACGCCGGCATGAACCGCAATGCACTTCACATGGGAGAACACGCGTGAAACGTATCCTCGTCATACTCGCCCTGCTGGGTACCGCCCTGGGTCTCGCTGGCTGTGCCGAACCGCCTTATACCAATGTCGACAACGATGGGCTCAAGGCCCTGTTGGACCAGGGTGTGCCCCTGTATGATGTCCGCCGGCCCGAGGAGTGGCGCCAGACCGGCGTGGTGGCGGGCAGCCGCCTGCTCACCTATGTCGATGCGCGCGGCCGGCTCAATCCGGAGCTCCTGCCGCGCATCCAGGCCGAGGTGCCCAAGGATGCCCCCATCGCGCTCATCTGCCGCACCGGCAACCGCACCGACAGCCTGGCGCGCGAGTTGGCCGAGCAGGGCTACACCCGCATCTACAACGTGCGTGACGGCATCACCCGTTGGATCGCCGCCGGCAACCCGGTCGTGCGGTCCTGATACGCTGACACGGAGGAAAGATGCCCATGCAAGCCACTGCATCACGACCCAGCCCCTGGGTCGAACTGCTGGTCACCCTGCTCATCCCCGCCCTGATCCTCATGCAGCTGAGCGATCCGCAGCGCTTGGGGCCCGTCTACGCCCTGCTGCTGGCCCTGGCCTTCCCCTTGGGCTGGGGCATGCGCGATCTGCTGGCCCGCCGCGGCGTCAACTTCTTCGCCGTCCTGGGTCTGGTCAGCATCCTGCTCACCGGCGGCATCGGCCTGCTGCAGCTCGATGCACGCTGGCTGGCGGTGAAGGAGGCGGCCATCCCCGGCGTGTTGGGCCTGATCGTGGTTGCCTCCGCCTTCACCCGTCGCCCGCTGGTGCGGCTGATCCTGATGAATCCGGCCATCATGCACGTCGAGCGCATCCAGCAAAGGCTGGTCGAGCGCGGCACCCTGGCGGCCTTCGAGGCGAGGCTGCGCACCGCCACCTGGATGCTGGGGGGCGCCTTCTTCTTCTCCACCGTCATGAACTACCTGCTGGCGACCTGGATCGTGGTGAGCCCGGCCGGTACCGCCGAGTTCAACCAGGAGCTCGGTAGGCTGACCCTGTTGAGCTATGCCGTGATCG
>JBBIKZ010000166.1:0-3504 GCA_037445185.1 Hydrogenophilales bacterium
CCCCTTTCGGGGCCTTCTTGCCTGGGTGCCTGATCTCATGGCCCGATAGCCCATTCTTGGTCCGGTCGTGCCATAATGGGGCGGAAGATCGAGCCTACGGCATGACCGCTGCCAGTCCCGGGGGCTGGCCCATAGGAGTACCAGCTATGAAACTGCTCTATCTGCTGCACGTTTTGGCCACGGTGCTGTGGGTCGGCGGCATGTTCTTCGCCTACCTCTGCCTGCGCCCCGTCGCGGCTGCCCAGCTCGAGCCGCCGCAGCGACTCGCCCTGTGGAACGGGGTGTTCGGACGCTTCTTTCCCTGGGTCTGGCTGTCGGTGATCCTGCTCATCGTCACCGGACACGGCATCATCCAACAGATGGGGGGGATGGCCGGCCTGCCCGTGCACATCCACGTCATGCTGGGGGTGGGTTATCTGATGGCGGCCATCTTCGTCTATCTCTACTTCGTCCCCTATGCCCGGCTGCGCCGCGCCGTAACGGATCAGGACTGGAAGGCCGGCGGGGCCGCCCTCAATCGCATCCGCATCCTGGTGGGCACCAACCTGACGCTGGGTCTGCTCAACATCGTCCTGGTCTTCCTCCTGCCCTTCCTCGTCTAGTCGCGCAGGCTGCGCTGGATCGCATCCCAGTCGTAGGCGAGGGGCCGGACGGGGTAGCCGCCCTGTGCGGCGATGGCCGCACGCAAGTTGTGCAGGCGTTCCTCGCTGGAGGGGTGGGTGGCGAGAAAGGCCACACCCATCCCCTCCAGGCGCGAGAGCTGCTCGAAGAAGCTGGCCAGCCCCTCCGGGGCGATGCCGGCCCGGCGCAGGCTTTCCAGCGCCCTGAGGTCTGCCTCCCGCTCCAGATCGCGGCTGTACTTGAGCGTACCCAGGCGGTGGGCCATGCCGGCCCAGATGCCACCGCCCAGGTCCCCCAGGGCTATCGACAGCACGGCGCGCCAGCCCAGGTCATGGATGAGGTTCTTGAGGGTGTGCCTGGCCTCCACGTGTTGCACCTCGTGCGCGAGCACCCCCGCCACCTCCTCGGGGCCTTGCGCCAGGCGCAGCAGGCCCGTGTATACCACCACGTGCCCGCCGGGGATGGCGAAGGCGTTGACCTCCGGGCTCTCGGCCAGATACCAGCGGTAGTCGTAGCGCGAGCCGACCGTGAGCCGGCCGCCCAGCTCGCGCAGCATGCGCAAGGCCGGCCCATCCTCGACGAGCTCGAGCCCGGGCCGCATCTGGGCGAAGATCAGCCGCCCCAGGCGCTGCTCGTCCTCGAGGCTGATGTGACCGGCCGCCCAGCCGGCGATACGCGCCGAGTTGAGCCAGACCAGCGCCACGGCCAGAATGGGCAGCAACACGGCGACCAGAATCGCCGCGACCAACCAGCGGAAACGCCGGTCGCGCCGCTGGATCGCCTTGAGTCCCTGGTCGATCTGCTCGGCCAGGACGGGCGGCGCCATGCCGCGCATGAGCCGCAGGTCGGCCTCGCCGGTGAGTAGCGCCGAGGCAGGCCCGGCTTCGGTCTGCCACGACAGGAGCCATTGCCGCCCGTCGAATCCACCTGGGGCGAGGCGGACCTGTTCGGCCAGGAGGGTGATCCATATACCGGGGCCGTTGAACTCCAGGACGCCATCCCTGAAGCCAAGCCGCGCACGGATGCCGGCAGGGCTCTGACCAGGCAGGAACAGCAACACCTTGAAGTCGTAGAAGCCAGCCGTATCTGTCTTGTACCTGTCGGACAGCACCGGGCACCTCCTGCGCCAGAAGGTAGAATATCCGGATTCTATGCCATGCCCCCCGATATGAAAGCCCAACTCCTGGAGATCTTCCGCCGTCGTCACGCCTGCCACCAGTTCGACCCCGAGCGCGGCATCTCGGGGGAGGACCTGGCGTTCATCCTGGAAGCGGGCAGGCTCTCCCCCTCTTCCTTCGGCCTGGAGCAGTGGCAATTCGTCGTGCTCGCCTCCCCGCAGGACAAGCTCGCCCTGCAGGCGGCCTGTTTCGACCAGCCGCAGGTGGGCACGGCGAGCTGTGATGTGGTCATCCTGGCCAAGCTCGCCGACCTGCACCCGGACAGTCCCTATGTGCAGCGCCTCCTGGCGCGCGAATATCCGGGCGAGCAGCTGGCGGGGGCGCTGGCCAACTACCGCGGCTTTTATGCCGCGACCGACGTGGCCGCCTGGAGCGTGACCCAATGCCACATCGCCGCGGCCAACATGATGACCGCGGCAGCGGCGATCGGCATCGACAGCTGCGCCATCGGCGGTTTCAGGCCCGACGAGGTCGCCAGGCTCCTCGGCCTGGAGCCGGGGCGTTATGCGGTGGCCCTGATCCTGGCGCTCGGCTATTGCACCGAGCCGGCCGGCGAGAAACGGCGCCTGCCGCTGGCGGAACTGGTGGAATACCGGTGAGCCGGCCGCCTCGCCAACCGAGGCGCCCCACGGCATGACCAAGGGCCGCGGCGCGGTCTCCAACCCGCAGGGCCGCTTCGAGGTCTGGACCCGCCTGGCCGAGGAGGACGGCTGGTGGCGGGAGGACGACCCCGCGCCATCGCCCGACACCCGCATCATCGAAGAACCGGCGGCGAGCGCGATCACGCGCAACGACTCCCCCGACATCCCGTTCGACCGCTCGCTCAACCCCTACCAGGGCTGCGAGCACGGCTGCATCTACTGCTATGCCCGCCCCGCTCACGCCTACAAGGGCCTGTCGCCCGGCCTCGATTTCGAAACCCGCATCCATGCCCGGGTGGGCATCGTCGAACGTCTCCGGGCGGAGCTCGCGCGCCCGGGTTACCGCCCGGCGCCCCTGTGCCTCGGCGCCAACACCGATCCCTGGCAGCCGGTCGAGCGCCGGCTCCGGCTCACGCGCCGGGTGCTGGAAGTCTTGACCGAGTGCCGCCACCCCTTGACCCTGGTCACCAAGTCGGCGCTGGTGGAGCGCGACCTCGACCTGCTGGCGGACCTCGCCCGCGACGGCCTGGTGCATGCCGCCATCTCGCTCGCCAGCCTCGATGCCGAGCTCGCCTGCCGCATGGAGCCGCGCGCCGCGAGTCCCAGGCGGCGGCTCACGACACTGGCACGGCTCGCGGCCGCCGGTATCCCCGTGAGCGTGCTGGTGGCGCCGGTCATCCCCCAGCTCACCGACCGCGACTTGGAGCGCGTGCTGGAGGCGGCGGCCGGGGCCGGCGCGCGCAGCGCCGGCTATGTCCTGTTGCGCCTGCCGCACGAGGTCGCTCCCCTCTTCCGGGACTGGCTGGCCGTGCACTTTCCCCTGCGCGCCGACCATGTCATGAGTCTCGTGCGGCAGATGCGCGGCGGCCGCGACTATGACGCGGCCTTTTTCACCCGCCAGCAGGGCACGGGCGTGTATGCCGAGCTCATCGCGCGGCGCTTCGACCTGGCCCGGCAGCGCTTAGGGCTGGATACCGAGCCGCCGCCGCTGCGCTGCGACCTGTTCCGGCCGGCCGCGCCGCCGGGCCAGCTCGCCCTGTTCTGACCCGGTGCGCGACGAGCCC
>JBBIKZ010000167.1:0-3501 GCA_037445185.1 Hydrogenophilales bacterium
TTTTTAGGTTCAATGCCGACGACTGCACCGTCATGACCAGCCTCACCGAGCTGCCGCCCGCCTAGACGACGAGCGCGCGCTCGACGACGCCGCCCTGGAGCGCATCCCCGCCCACAACATGGCCAACTGCTTCGGCTACGCCTGCGACCAGACCCCGGTGCTGATGCCGCTGCCCATCTGGCTCGCGCACCAGCTCGCCCGCCGCCTGGCCGCCGTCCGCCAGCAGCGGCAGCTCACCTATCTGTCGCCGGACGGCAAGTGCCAGGTCGGTGTGGAATACCGCGCCGGGCGCCCGGCGCGCATCCACAGCCTGACGGTGGTGGCCGGCCAGCGGCAGGGGTAGGCGGTGGCCGTCGAGCGCCTGCGCGACGACCTCGTGGCGCTGGTGGTCGAGCCCGCCTTCCAGGACGAGGACATCCGGCCCGATCGCCACACCGCGATCTACGTCAATCCCGAGGGCCCGCTCATCGACGGCGGCCCGGCCGTACACTCGGGCCTCACCGGCCGCAAGAACGCCATCGACAGCTACGGCGAATATTCCCGCCAGAGCGAGTCCGCCCTGTCGGGCAAGGACCCCACCCGCATCGACCGGGTGGGCGTCTATGCCGCGCGTCACGCGGCCAAGAACGTGGTGGCGGCCGGCCTGGCCCGGGCCTGCGAGGTGCAGCTCACCTATTCGCCGGGCCAATCCCGGCCGGTCAGCGTGCAGGTGGAGACCTTCGGCAGCGGCCGCCTGCCGGACGAGGTCCTCACCGAACGCATCCGGGCCCTCTTCGATTTCCGCCCCGCCGCCATCATCCGCGCCTACGGCCTGCGCCAGCTGCCGGCGATCCACCGTGGCGGCTTTTATCGCCGCCTGGCGGCCTATGGCCAGTTCGGACGCCTGGACATGGCGCTGCCCTGGGAGCGCACCGACCACGCCGCCCGGCTGCGGGAGTAGGCGCTCACGAGCGCCCCCAGTCCGTCAGATGGCGCACCAGGTGGGCGAGGTCGGCCCGGCCGGCGTCCTGGATCAGCTTGCGCGCCATCCGCGGGTCGAAGCGCGCCAGGTGCTCGGCCACCTCCTTGACCTTGTCCGGCGCGCGGCTGTGGTGCCAGGCCATGCCCAAGGCATACCAGGCGTGCCCGTTCATGGGCTGCAACTCGGTAACCCTGCCGAAGCAGCGGGCGGCCTCCTCGTGCCGGCCGAGGGCGGCCTGGGCGAGCCCCATGCCGTACCAGGCCCGGTCGAGCTTGGGGTTGAGCCGCACCGCCGCCTCGAACGACTCGATCGCCGCCGCGTGGCGGCCGGCCTTGTCCTGCACAAAGCCCAGGTTGAAGCGCAGCTCGGCGTGCCCCGGGTCGAGCTGGGCCGCCCGCGTGAGATAGGGCTCGGCCAGGTCGTACTGCCCGCGTTGGGCGTGCAGATAGCCCAGGGCAGCCAGCGCGCGCAGGCTGGCAGGGTCGGCGGCCAGGGCGTCCCGATAGGCGCGCAGGGCCGCGTCGGTGCGCCGCAGACGCGACAACAGGCGACCGCGCAGGCAGTGGCGCCAGGCATCGAAATTCATCATCACTCACAAACAACAGACATGCAGGCGCGCCCCGAGGGTTTGCCACACCCCGGCCATACCGACGCGTTCGCCTCGTCCGGGGGGCGGGCAAGGGACGATCCGGCCTGTGATGCGCGCGCGACTGAGGCGCGATTTTCCGATGGCCCGGCCGCCCGGGCAATCACCGGGCTCGTCTACAATCCCATTTCCACAGCGTGAACCCGAGCATGAACGAGAGCCTGCTCTTTCTCGTCACCGTACTGCGCGCCCTGGTCGAGGTGGCGGGCCTGAGCCTATTGGGCCAGGGCATCGTCGGCCTGCTGGCCGGGCGCCGGCGCGAGGAAAACTTCATCTACCGCATCTTCCAGGTAGTCACACGGCCCGCCCTGCGGGCGGTGCGCGCCGTGCTGCCGGCGGTGATCATCGACCGGCACGTCCCCTACGTCACCTTCTTCGTGCTGCTGTGGCTATGGCTAGCCCTGGCCTATGTCAAGCGCCTGCTGGCCGCCTGAGCATGCGCGTATTTTTTCTGCCGCGCGACGATCTCTCGCACAAGCGCTGCGGCATCAAGCCAGATGCTTGCGATGGCCGATCGTCCCCCAGGCTGGGCATGTGTCGGACTTTGGTCGGGCGTAGGTCGTCCTCCAGGCCGACACCCTTGAAGCGTCACATGGGTCCCTTCAGGTCAAAGACCGACCCTCGGCTGCCCGACCTGGCAGGAGTCGACGTCGCAACGCCCTATCCCGGATAATGCCAGCCATCGATCCCGGGACGTAACCATGGCCCCCCTCAAGAACGACACCTTGCTGCGCGCCCTGCTGCGTCAGCCCACCGAGTACACCCCCATCTGGCTCATGCGCCAGGCCGGGCGCTATCTGCCCGAATACTGCGCCACCCGCGAGCGCGCCCAGGACTTCCTGACCCTGTGCAAGAGCCCCAGCCTGGCCACCGAGGTGACCCTGCAGCCGCTCGCCCGCTACGAGCTAGACGCCGCCATCCTGTTCTCCGACATCCTCACCATCCCCGACGCCATGGGCCTGGGGCTCTACTTCGCGCCGGGCGAGGGGCCCAAGTTCGAACGCCCGCTGCGCGACGAATGGGAGATCCGCGACCTCCAGGCGCCGGACCCGCACGACCACCTGCGCTACGTGCTCGACGCGGTCGCCGAGATCCGCCGGGCGCTCGACGGCTCCGTGCCCCTGATCGGCTTCTCCGGCAGCCCCTTTACCCTCGCCTGCTACATGGTCGAAGGCGAGGGCAGCGACCAGTATCTGAAACTGAAGACCCTGCTCTACAGCCGCCCCGATCTGCTGCACCGCATCCTGGAGGTCAACACCCGGGCGGTGACCGACTACCTCAACGCCCAGATCGAGGCCGGCGCCCAGGCAGTGATGGTGTTCGACTCCTGGGGCGGCATGCTCACCCAGGCCGCCTACCTCGAGTTCTCCCTGCCCTACATGGCCCGCATCATGGCCGGGCTCAAACGCGTGAACGAGGGCCGCATCGTGCCCCGCATCGTCTTCACCAAGGGCGGCGGCCTGTGGCTGGAGCACATCGCCGCCTGCGGCTGCGATGCCGTGGGGCTGGACTGGGCGATCGACATCGGCGAGGCACGCCGGCGCGTCGGCGACCGGGTGGCCCTGCAGGGCAACATGGACCCGGCAGTACTGTTCGGCACCCCCGAGGCCGTCGCCGCGGAAGCCCGCCGCATCCTGGCCAGTTACGGCCCCGGGCACGGCCACGTCTTCAACCTCGGCCACGGCATCTCCCAGTTCACCCCGCCGCAGCACGTGCGCGTGCTGGTCGATACGGTCAAGGCCGAAAGCCGCGCCTATCACGCGGTCTGACCGCCTACAGGGCACCTCGAAAAACCGTCGCGAGCGGCCCGAGTGCAAGGCGGAGGCAGCCGCAGCGACCGAGCAAACGAGCCATGGACAATATCCTGCCATGGCGAGTTTCGGCGTAGGCTAAC
>JBBIKZ010000168.1:0-3481 GCA_037445185.1 Hydrogenophilales bacterium
CCGTCGGCAAGCTTGCGGGGCTTGTCGTCCGGCTTGGCATTGCGGATGGCGGCGTCGGTCAGGGTCATGATTCGGTTCCTCCGTGATGAGATACCCCCAGGGGTAGCGAGATACCCCTATGGATACCCCCCAAAATTGGGGGGATGTCAACGGATGAAACCGAACGCCAACGGAAACAAAAAAACCCATAGGTCTTTGATTTTCCTAGGGGTTCCGGATGCTTGAAAACAGCTTTGGATGGGTATTTGGTGGAGGCGGCGGGAATCGAACCCGCGTCCGCAAGTCCTCTGCAGCAAGTTCTACATACTTAGTCCGGTCTTTTCGGTTTTAGCCCGGATCACGCCGGCCGAACAGGCTAGACCCAGGCGAGCCGCCTTGCTTTAACGCTGCACCAAGCGGCCCGGGGCAGCGCGATCCCGTGTGCATGACCCCTCAGCAGGTTGCCCTGCCCGGCCCACGGGAGAGCCGGTGAGGAGTCTGGCCATTAGGCGGCCAGAGCGTAGGTTTCGTCGTTGGCGACTATTGCTTTCCAGCGGATTTACGAGGTGACTGGTCCTCGGTATGCCCTTGTCTGCTTTGCAACCCACGTCGAAGCCAGGTCGCCCCCAAGGTGTTCCTATGATACCAGGCGGGGGAAAAAGTTCATGACCGTCATGGGTATCGGGGCGCGAGATCCAGATACCGGAGCAGGTCGAGCGGCTGGTCGATGTAGCCGCAAGCACCCCATTCGTGGGGACGGTCATCCGCGGCGATGTAACCGTACAAGGCGACCACGGTGGGCATGCCGGCTGCCGTGGCGGCCTCGACGTCACGCTGTGCGTCACCGACGTAGAGGCAGTCCTGCGGCGGGGTGGCGGTCTGCCTGCAGGCATGGAGTAGCGGATCGGGATGGGGCTTGGGTTGTGCGCCGGTGTCGCCCGAGACGATGCAGGCGGCGCGGCGGGCGAGCCCGAGGTGTTCGAGCAGCGGCTCGGTGAAGCGGGCCGGTTTGTTGGTCACCACCCCCCAGGTGAGGCCCTCTGCCTCCATGGCTGCGAGGACCTCCGCCATGCCCGGAAAGAGCGTGGACGATGTCGTCAGGCGGCCGGCGTAGATGTCCAGGAATTCCTGACGCATGGCCTCGTAGCCTACGTCATTGGGTTTGAGCCCGAAGCCGATCCCAAGCAGCCCGCGTGCGCCGTGCGAGGCCTGGGACCGGATCAGGCCCCCCTCCACCGGCGTGAGCCCGCGCCTTGCGCGCATCTCGTTGAGGGCCAGGCCGAGATCGCGGGCGGTGTCGACCAGGGTGCCGTCCAGGTCGAACAGCACGACCCGCGTCACGCCTGCCCCGGCTTGCGACAGGCCATCAGGTAATTGACGTCCGTATCCCGTTCGAGGCGGTAGACCTTGGTCAGGGGGTTGTAGGTCATGCCCGTGATCTCGACCGGTTCCAGCCCGGCCTGACGGGCCTGGGCGGCCAGTTCGGAGGGCTTGATGAAGCGCGCCCAGTCGTGGGTGCCGCGCGGCAGCAGGTCGAGGATGTATTCCGCGCCGATGATGGCGAACAGATAGCTCTTGGGGTTGCGGTTGATGGTGGAGAAAAAGACCCAGCCACCGGGCTTGACCAGCCGTGCACAGGCGGCCACGGTGCTGGCCGGATCGGGGACGTGCTCGAGCAGCTCCATACAGGTGACCACGTCGTATTGCCCGGGACATACGTCCGCCAACGCCTCGGCGGACTGCAGACGGTATTCGACCTTGAGCCCGGATTCCAACAGGTGCAGCTTGGCGACCTTGAGGGCCTTCTCCGACAGGTCGATGCCGGTGACCTCGGCGCCGAGTCCGGCCAAGGCCTCGGCCAGGATGCCGCCGCCGCAGCCGACATCCACCACCCGTTTGCCGGCGACCCCGGCCAGACGGTCTATCCAGGCCAGACGCAAGGGGTTGATGTCGTGCAGGGGCTTGAATTCGGCGCCCGGGTCCCACCAGCGGTGGGCGAGTTGGCTGAATTTGTCCAGTTCGGCTTGATCGGCGTTGCTCATGAGGGCCTCCGGGGTTGATGGCATATTGTCCCGCAGCCATCCGGCACACGCCACCGTTTGGAGGGTCAGGTTTTGCTGTGCTCCTCGTACAGACGCCGGAAGAGGGCCTCGAGTTCGTCGATGACCTCCGGCGCCGGGCGTTTGTGCACCACATGCTGGGCCATGAGGCCCGAGGTTTCGTGCAGCAGCCGGTTGGCGTCGAGCATGGGATAGGTCTGCCTCAGCCGCCGGATGGCCTTGATGACCGACTCCTGCGGCGGGCGGGGGATGGGCAGCGGCGCCTTGGCGTCCTCCTGCTCCGACTCGGCGCGCTGGCTCAGGTAGGCGGCATAATCGAGCAGACCCGCCTTCTGCGTCGCGGACAGGCTGCGGTAGAGGCGCAGCAGCCGGCGCTCATCCTGGTTCATGTCCGCTCAGAGGGAGACGTCGATCTGGTTCTTCACCAGGGGACTGGAATTCAGAAAGTCGATGAAGGACTGCAGCAGCTTGCTGCGGAATTTTTCCTGCGGATAGACCAGGGAGAGCTGTCGCCGCAGGGGCGGCTGCAGGGGGATGGCGACCAGCTCGCCCAGGCGCACCTCCTTGGCCACCGTGGTGCCGGAGACGATGGCCACGCCGAGACCGGCGGCCACCGCGCCCTTGATGGCCTCGCGGCTGCCCAGTTCCATGACCAGGTTCATCTCGTCCAAATTCACACCATTGCTGCGGAAGAACTCGTCGATACACTCGCGTGTGCCGGAACCCGTCTCCCGGCTGATGTAAGGGTGCGAGGCGGCCTGCTCCGGGGTGACGGTGGGCAGTTTGGCCAGGTCGGAAAAGGGGGCGCAGATCATCACCAGTTCGTCTTCGCAGCAGACCTGGGTGATGAGATTGGGGTGGTGCGAGGGCGATTCGATCAGTCCGATGTCCAGGGTGTGGTCGGCGACCTTGCGTTCGATGGTCTCCGAGTTGGCCACCGTCAGCCGCGCCTGGGTCTCGGGATGCCGCTGTTTGAACTCGCCCAGCAGGCGGGGCAGCATGTACTCGGCGATGGTGGTGGAGGCACCGATGAGCAGGGGCCCGCTCACCTGACCGGTCAGCTCGGAGATGCGCGCCTCCATCTCGGCGGTGAGGTTCAGGATGCGCTCGGCGTAGTCCAGGGCCAGCTCGCCGGCGGGGGTGAGCGAGATCTTGCCGTGCGAGCGCTCAAACAGCCGCGTGTTGAAGTGCTCTTCCAACTGCTTGACCTGAAAGGTGACGGCAGGCTGGGTCATGAACAGCAGTTCGGCGGCCTTGGTGAAGGACAACTGCTTGGCCACGGTATAAAAGACTTGCAGACGGCGGTCGGCCATGGTGTTGCGTTACCAGCAATCAAACTAATTTATTGAATCATAATTTTCTTATTGGGGCCAGGACACGTGTAGAGAGCAAATAATCTGTCCGGACTTGTAGCACGAGATTTGTCCGGTTTCATTAGGTGC
>JBBIKZ010000169.1:0-3474 GCA_037445185.1 Hydrogenophilales bacterium
GAAGAGCGGTCCATTTTCCCCCGATTTCTCGTTGCATAGGCCCACTATGCGCCTCGAAATCGTGAAAAACTGTCCTCGCTCTCCCACCCGGCTCGCTACGATCGCTCAAGTCCGACAGGCTCCTAGGTCGGGCCCCAGCCCTCGCCGTCGGCCCCGAGGCCGCACACGTGTAACACCACCCCAGGACTAGACATGGCTTTGCTGCAGATCGCCGAACCCGGACTCTCCACCGCACCGCACGAACACCGGCTCGCGGTGGGCATCGACCTGGGTACCACCAACTCCCTGGTCGCCACGGTGCGCAATGGCATCGCCGTGGTGCTCAACGACGAGCATGGCCGGCCGCTGCTGCCCTCGGTGGTGCGCCACCACAAGGACGGCGGCACCACGGTGGGCTACGAGGCGCAGGCCCAGGCCAGCCGCGACCCGCACAACACCATCGTGTCGGTCAAGCGCTTCATGGGGCGGGGCCTGAAGGACCTGCCGGACGTGGCGACCCTGCCCTATCAGTTCGTCGATGCGCCGGGCATGGTGCAAATCAAGACCGTCGCCGGCGTAAAAAGCCCGGTCGAGGTCTCGGCCGAGATCCTCAAGGTGCTGAAGACCCGCGCCGAGGCCGCCCTGGGCGGCGAGTTGATCGGTGCGGTCATCACCGTGCCGGCCTATTTCGACGACGCCCAGCGCCAGGCCACCAAGGACGCGGCGCGGCTGGCCGGGCTCAACGTCCTGCGATTGTTGAACGAACCGACCGCAGCGGCCATCGCCTACGGTCTGGACAATGCCGCCGAGGGCATCTACGCGGTCTACGACCTGGGCGGCGGCACCTTCGACATCTCCATCCTGAGGCTCAGCAAGGGGGTGTTCGAGGTCATGGCCACTAACGGCGACTCGGCCCTGGGCGGCGACGACTTCGACCGGCGCGTCTATTGCTGGATGCTGGAAAAGAGTGGGCTACACGCCATCGGCGATCACGACAAGGCCTTGCTCATGGCCAAGGCGCGCGAGGCGAAGGAGGCCCTGAGCGAACATCCGGAGGTGCGCATCACCGCCATGCTCTCCAGTGGGGAGCTGATCGACCTGTCGCTGACCGAACAGGTCTTCAACGACATGACCGAGAGCCTGGTCGCCAAGACCTTGTCGCCTTGCCGCAAGGCGTTGCGCGACGCAGGTCTCAAGCCGGAGGACGTGAAAGGGGTGGTGATGGTGGGCGGCGCCACGCGCATCCCGCGCATCCAGGCGGCGGTGGGCGAGTTCTTCGGCCAGACGCCGCTCAACAACCTCGACCCGGACAAGGTCGTGGCCCTCGGCGCGGCCATGCAGGCCAATGTGCTGGCCGGCAACAAGGGGCAGGACGACTGGCTGCTGCTCGATGTCGTGCCGCTCTCCCTGGGCATCGAGACCATGGGGGGGCTCATCGAGAAGATCATCCCGCGCAATTCGACCATCCCGCTCGCGCGCGCCCAGGAATTCACCACCTACAAGGACGGCCAGACCGCCATGGCCATCCACGTGGTGCAGGGCGAACGCGAGCTGGTGGCCGACTGCCGTTCGCTCGCCCGCTTCGAGCTCAGGGGCATCCCACCCATGGTGGCCGGCGCCGCGCGCATCCGTGTCACCTTCCAGGTGGACGCCGACGGCCTGCTCTCCGTCACGGCGCGGGAGATGAGCACCGGCGTCGAATCGCACATCGAGGTCAAACCCTCCTACGGGCTTACCGACGACGAGGTGGCGCGCATGCTGCAAGATTCCTACGTCCATGCCAGCGACGACATGGCCGCGCGCAACCTGGCCGAGGCCAAGGTGGACGGCGCGCGTCTCGTCGAGGCCACGCGCAATGCCCTGGCCGAGGACGGCGAGGCGCTGCTCGAGCCTGCGGAGCGTGCCGCCATAGAGGCCCTGATGCACGCGCTGGAGGCAGCCCTAGCCGGCGATGACCTGCGCGCCATCCGTCAGGCCAGCGATGCCCTCAACCAGGGCACCGTCGAATTCGCTGCCCGCCGCATGGATGCCAATGTGAAGCGGGCGCTCAAGGGCCATCGTCTGGAGGAAATCGATGTCTGAATCGTTCGACCCGCGCGTCGTCGCCGAACTGCGCCAGCGGCTGGACAACCACCCCATCTACGCCGCCGTGCAGACGTTGGCCGATCTGCGCGTGTTCATGGCGCAGCACGTCCATTCGGTGTGGGATTTCATGTCACTGATCAAATACCTGCAGCACACCGTCGCCCCGGCGCGCTGGCCCTGGACGCCGGGCCGGGATCCGGCAGTGCAGCGCTTCATCAACGAGCTGGTCCTCGAGGAGGAGACCGACACGGCTGCCCCCGGGCAGCCGGGCGAGTTCGCCAGCCATTTCGAGCTCTATCTCGCTGCCATGCGCGAGATCGGCGCGGACGCCGACCGGCCCGCCCGTTTCGTCGAGCTGGTGCGCAGCCAGGGGCTGGAGGCGGCCCTCGCCTCCGGCCTGGTGCCGGGACCTGCACTCGAATTCACGCGCGTGACCTTCGCCTTCATCGCGAGCGGCAAGCCGCATGCCGTGGCCGCGGCGCTCGCCCTCGGCCGCGAGCACGTCATCCCCAACATGTTCCGCGCCTTCCTCGCCCGCATGGCGGTGAGCGAGCAGGAGGCCCCCACCTTCCATTACTACCTGCGGCGCCACATCCACCTCGACGAGGACTTCCACGCCCCGCTCTCGATCCGCCTGCTCGATGGCCTGTGTGCCGGGGACCCGGTCAGGATCGCCGAGGCCGAGGCGGCAGCGCGGCAGGCGATCGAGGCGCGCATCCGTTTCTGGGATGGGGTGCTCGCCGCCCTGTCCAGTCAACGACACCACCAGACCCGTATCGCGGCATGCCTCGACTGATCGTCCTGCCCCACGAAGAGCTCTGTCCCGACGGCGCCGTCATCGATGCCCAGAAAGGCGTGTCCATCTGCGACACGCTGCTCGACCACGGCATCGAGATCGAGCATGCCTGCGAGAAATCCTGCGCCTGCACCACCTGCCACGTCATCCTGCGCGAGGGCTACGAGAGCCTGTCGGAGGCGACCGAGACGGAGGAGGACCTGCTGGACAAGGCCTGGGGCCTGGAACCCACCTCGCGACTGTCCTGCCAGGCGCTCATCGGCGATGCCGACCTGGTGGTGGAGATCCCCAAGTACTCCATCAACATGGTGAAGGAAGGGCATTGACGCCGCGCGTGGCGGCGCGTGAGCGACGTGTCATGCTCGTCTATACTCTGATTGCCCACCGCGCCTCGCCCAAAGATCGAGAATCACGCCATGAAATGGACTGACACCCTGGACATCGCCATCGCCCTGGCCGAGCGCCATCCCGACGTGGATCCCCAGTACGTGCGCTTTACCGACCTGCATCGCTGGGTCATGGAATTGCCCGGCTTCGACGACGATCCCAACCGCTCCGGGGAGAAGATCCTCGAGGCCATCCAGATGGCCTGGATCGAGGAAGTGGATTGAACC
>JBBIKZ010000170.1:0-3469 GCA_037445185.1 Hydrogenophilales bacterium
TTCGGGCGCGTCCAACTGCGGTTTTTAGGATCATGGGGGTTAATCCGACCCGAGGCCCGTGACATGCCGCTCGCTCGCAAGATCGCCCTGGCGCTGCTCCTGTTGATCCCCGCCTGTTTCGCATCCGCCGAGGCGGTGCGCAAATGCCGGTTGGACGATCGCATCCTCTATCAGTCCGCCCCTTGTCCGCCCGGCTTCGAGACACTGCCTGTCGCCCCACCGGCGACGGTGCCCGATCCCGCATCCGCGGCCGAGGCGCGGGCACGCGCGCAGGCCGATCTCGCCGCGGCCGAGCGACTGCGCCAGCGCGAGGCCAGGGAGGAGGCGGCGCGGCGTGCGCGCGAGGCCGAGGCGGAAAAACAAGCCCTGGCATGCGCTCGCCAGCTTGAGGTAATCAAGATGCTGGAGTCGTCCCCGCCCGATGCCGTTGACACGCGGAAAAAGAACAAGGCCCGCGCCACCAGCGAGCGCAAGGCCTATATCCGGCAGTGCGGCCCGCTGCCCTGGTAACCCGCCCCTGAACTGCTGCCTTCGGGCTCGTTACACGCACCCATACAGCATGCCTCAACGCGACCCAGCTCGAAGGGTAACAATTGGTTACGACTTGGAACCGTCCCAGTAACCCGCCTCCCCTAGGAGCCTGTCGGACTTGAGACTGATCTACTGCGCCGGTGGGAAGAGCGGTCCATTTTCCCCCGATTTCTCGTTGCATAGGCCCACTATGCGCCTCGAAATCGTGAAAAACTGTCCTCGTTCTCCCACCCGGCTCGCTACGATCGCTCAAGTCCGACAGGCTCCTAGGCTGACCATACGAGCACCGGACAGCGGCCGCCTCGGGGGGAGGCGGCTTGCGCAGGGCTCTTTGCACAGGAGACGGACATGAAAGCCATCGCTCGCACGCTGCTCATCGCGCTGACTGGCGTCTGGGGCCTCGCCACCACCCTGCCCGCCCAGGCCGATCACGGTCGCGGCTGGGAATACCGCGATCACCACGAATACCGCGATTTCCGCGACCATGGCCGGGGACCGCATTGGCGAGCGCACAAGCATCATCACCCGGTCTATGCGCCGCCGGTCGTGATCTACCGGCCACCGGTGGTGGTCTATGAGTCGCCGGTGGTGTACGAGCGCCGGGTCTATCACGGCCCGACCTAGTACACCCCCTACTACCGTGAACCGTCGGTGAGCTTCAGCTTCACGCTGCCGCTGCGCTGAGGCGGAAGGGCGGGTGATCCTGTGTCGTCGGGAGTCGGGTTGAAACCCGACCTTCGCAACCGCCGCGCGATCAGCCGGCCAGCGCGGCGCTGACGATCTGCTGCGCCTCGCGCACGATGGTCTGCAGGTGGTCTTCGCTCTGGAAGCTCTCGGCATAGAGCTTGTAGACGTCCTCCGTGCCCGAGGGGCGCGCGGCGAACCAGCCGTTCTCGGTCGTCACCTTGAGGCCGCCGATGGGGGCGTCGTTGCCGGGGGCGCGGGTCAGCCGGGCGGTGATGGGGTCGCCGGCCAGGGTGGCGGCCTTGACCCGCTCCGGGGTGAGCAGCCGGAAGGCGGCCTTTTGCGCGGGGGTGACCGGGGTGTCGATGCGCACATAGAACGGCGCGCCGTATTCCTGCGCGAGCCGCTGGTAATAGCGGCCGGGGTCCTCGCCGGTCACCGCCGTCATCTCCGCAGCCAGTAGCCCGAGCAGGATGCCGTCCTTGTCGGTGGTCCACACCGTGCCGTCGCGCTTGAGGAAGCTCGCCCCGGCGCTCTCCTCGCCGCCGAAGCACAAGCGCCCCTCCAGCAAGCCCTGGGCGAACCACTTGAAGCCCACCGGCACCTCGATGAGCCGCCTGCCCAAACCGTTCACCACCCGGTCGATGAGGGCGGAGCTCACCAGGGTCTTGCCCACCGCGGCCGCCTCGGACCACTGCGGCCGGTGGGTGAGCAGGTAGTGGATGGCCACCGCCAGGTAGTGATTGGGGTTCATGAGCCCCAGGGAGGGGGTGACGATGCCGTGCCGGTCGACGTCGGCATCGTTGCCCCAGGCGATGTCGAAGCGGTCCTTGAGGGCGACCAGGCCGGCCATGGCATAGGGGCTGGAGCAGTCCATGCGGATCTTGCCGTCGTGGTCCAGGGTCATGAAGCCGAAGGCGGGATCGATGCGCGCGTTCACCACCTCGATGTCGAGCCTGTAGCGCTCGGCGATGGGCCGCCAGTAGGCAATGGCGGCCCCGCCCAGGGGATCGACGCCGATCCTGAGCTTGGCCTTGCGGATGGCGTCGAAGTCGATGGCCTGTCCCAGGCCCTCGACGTAAGGGCTCATCAGATCGACGGCGTGGGTGCAGGGTGCGGCCAGGGCCTGCGCGTAAGGGATGCGCCTGACTTCTGCGTTGTTCGCCGCGAGGAGGGCGTTGGCGCGCGCCTCGATCCAGCCGGTGGTGTCGGCGTCCGCCGGTCCGCCATGCGGCGGGTTGTACTTGATGCCGCCGTCGGCGGGGGGGTTGTGCGAGGGGGTGATGACGATGCCGTCAGCCCTCGCCTCCGGGTGCTCGCGATTCCAGGTCAGGATCGCGTGCGAGATCACGGGCGTCGGGGTATGGCCGTGCTCGCGCTGCAGATGCGTCTCAACGCCGTTGGCGGCCAGCACCTCCAGGGCCGTGCGCTGCGCCGGTGCGGACAGGGCGTGCGTGTCCTTGCCGAGGAAGAGCGGCCCGGCTATGCCCTGGGCGGCGCGGTACTCGCACACCGCCTGGGTGATGGCCAGGATGTGCGCCTCATTGAAGCTGCGCTTCAAGGCGCTGCCGCGGTGGCCGCTGGTGCCGAAGGCGACACGCTGAGCCGGATCGCCCGGATCCGGGCGGTCGTGATAGGCCTCGAGCAGGGCCTCGACATCGATCAGGCTCTCGGGGGGGGCGGGCTGCCCGGCTAGGGGGTGAGGCATGCGGATCTCCTGGGGCTGGGTGTGGATGCGCGAATGTTAGGGCCGCTGCGCATCCATGGATAGGCGGCGCGGCAGTGGGGGCGAGGCAGGGCCATGAGGGCCGAAGCTGACGAGATGGCAGGCTGGTTTGATTGTATCGCCGTTGTCCTCCGCGGGCTGGGGGAGGCCGCGGATAATGGGGGCCTCTACGGTCTCACACCCACCACCATGCGCCGCTCGATCGTTCTCGCCGCCCTGCTGCTCAGCGGATGCGCCGCCCGCCCCGCCGCCTACGCCGCCCGCGCCCAAGGTGACGCCCGCCCCCAAGCCGCCGCACAAGATCGGCCTGGCCCTGGGCGGCGGCGCCGCGCGCGGCTTCGCCCACATCGGGGTAATCTAGGCCCTGGAGGCCCAGGGCATCGTGCCGGACATCGTCGTCGGCACCAGTGCCGGTGCCGTGGTGGGCGCCCTCTACGCCGCCGGCATGAGCGGCTTCGAGCTGCAGAGGCTCGCCCTGGACATGAAGGAGGACATGGTGGCCGACTGGACCCTGCCCGACCGCGGGGT
>JBBIKZ010000171.1:0-3404 GCA_037445185.1 Hydrogenophilales bacterium
TCGCGCATACGCATCCCCAATCTCGGGTGGGTGCGCATGCGCGAGACGTTGCGCTTCACAGGCAAGATCATGTCGGCCACGGTCTCCCGTGTGGCCGACCGCTGGTATGTCAGCATCGCCGTGGATACGCCCGACAGTTCGCACCTGCCCAAGGCCGAAAACCAAGGCGCGGTGGGTGTGGATTTGGGCGTCAGTGCGCTGGCGACGCTCTCGACGGGAGAGGCGATCCCCGGCCCGAAGCCCCACAAGGCGCTGCTGGATCGCTTGCGCAGACTCTCCCGGAGCCTGAGCCGCAAGCAGAAGGGATCGGCCAATCGCAAGAAGGCCCAGGCCAAGCTGGCGAGGCTTCACGCCAGGATAGCGGCGATCCGCTCGGATGCCCTGCACAAGCTCACGACGAACCTCACGCGCCGGTTCCACACCATCGGCATCGAGGATCTGAACGTGCGCGGCATGGTGAAGAACCGCCGTCTGGCCAGAGCCATTGCCGACATGGGCTTCTTCGAGTTCCGGCGGCAGTTGGAGTACAAGGCGGCGATGCGCGGCGGGCGGATCGTGGTGGCGGATCGTTTCTACGCCAGCAGCAAGATGTGCTCGGCGTGCGGGCACAAGCTCGACGATCTGCCGCTGTCGGTGCGCGAATGGACGTGCCCGGCCTGCGGCGTGATTCACGACCGCGATGTGAATGCGGCAATCAATTTGAAGAACATGGCCGTGAGTTCCACGGCGTCAGCCTGTGGAGAGGAAGGCTCTGGCCTTGGGCGCAAGCTCAAGACGAAACCGGCCTCGGCGAAGCAGGAAGTCAGCTTTGTTCCTGTTTAGGCAGGAATGAGTAAGTCTGACGGAACGGTGAAGAAGAACACGTCGAAGAACAGGATCAGCTTGAACAGCAGCCAGTAGCCGTGCGCGTTGAAGAGCGTCAGGGCGTCGATGGCGGGGTCGTCCAGCGCAGTGAGCAGGTCGCGTCCGTGCGCCAGTAGCTGGGCGCTGTGGTCAAACAACCAGACCACCATCAGCGGCGCGAAATAACCCTTGAGCAGCACGCTCAGCAGCCCCAGGCGCTCCTCGCGCGGCAGGCCCTGCCGCCACACCGCCGCCGGCGCGGTGAGGAGCCGCCGCAGCGCCTGCAGGCAGCGCACCGACTTGGATAGGCGCGGGGCGCGGGCTCGAGCAGGTACCAGAAGGTCAGCAGGCTGACATAGACCACCGTGGCGAGCAGCAGCACGTCCCACCAGCTCCACCGCTCGCCAGCCAGGGCGGCCGCGCGGCGAAATAGTCCCGGTAGTAGGGCACGAGGGCATAGAGAGCGCCGATGCCGGCGATGAGCGACAGGGAGGCGGCCAGATTGCCGAAGCGGCGGGCGAGCAGGGGGTCGGTCACGGCGGACATGCGGGCAATTGTAACGCTACGCCCGGCCAGCCCCGGCCGGGCGCAAAACAAAAGGCGCGCCGCGGCGCGCCTTTTGTCGGGAGGAGCCCTCAGCCGACCTGACGGCGGCGCATCACGGCGAGGCCCAGCAGGCCCAGGCCCAACAGGCCCAGCACGCCCGGCTCCGGCACGCCGTTGCCGGTGCTGGCGCCGCCACCGCTGGTGCTGCTATGGGTGGCATTGCGGTAGTAGAGCGAGAGGTGGGACAAGGTCGGGATCTGTCCGCCCTTGTTGGTATAGGTGATCTGCCAGGTGCCCGAGGCGGTAGTGGGGTTGCCGGTGAAGGTCTCCTGCTCGAACAGATAGGAGGCGAAGCGGTTGCCGCCTTTGTGGACGGCGACAACATCCATGGTTAGGTCGTAGCCGGGCTCACCCACCTGCGTCCAGGTGAGGATCCATGTGCCGGCCTTGGACTCGGTATCGGGCAGGGCGTCGAGGGTGAAGCGGATGTCATTGACGACGCCGGTGGTCAGGCTGCCGCCGACATCGTCCTTGGCGAACAGGGTCCAGCTGGAGCCCGGCCAGACATTGCTGCCATCGTCGTTGGCGATGACCACGCCATAACAATGTCGGCGTTGCTGCCGCGGAAGCTCATGTCGCTGACTTTGAGCGGGCCGGTGTACCCCGCGCCGTTGCAGAGCAGGGTGGCGTGGGCGGTGGTGGCGAGGCCCGCAAGGAGGGCGGCGCCGAGGCGGGGGGTGTGGAGGGCATGTCGGACACCGATTGGCTGTGCGTACCCCGCTCACGCAAGCCCCATGCCTACCGGCTGCATGCTGTAACTCATTGTTTCATAGCATCTTGTTTGCCGCGCCGGCGATGGCGGGGAGGGCCCGGGTGTGGCCGATGCGACAGGCGCGGCAGGATTTGGTCGCCCCCGCGGGGAGGGGCGCGGGGGTCGTGTCGGAAAATTTTACAGTGTTGTGCAGCGGCCGTGGCTCGCGCTTTGCGCGATAATCCGCCTCGCCTCCGCCTAAAGACCCGCTGCCATGTCCACCCCCCTGTTCGAGACCCGACTGCACTCCCTGCCCCTCCTCCACCGCGGCAAGGTGCGCGACCTCTACGCCGTGGACGCGCAGCGGCTGCTCATCGTCGCCACCGACCGCCTCTCCGCCTTCGACGTGGTGCTGCCCACCCCCATCCCGGACAAGGGGCGGGTGCTCACCGCGGTGTCCAATTTCTGGTTCGCGCGCCTGGCCCACATCCTGCCCAACCACCTGACTGGCGACGCCCCCGAGGACGTGGTGGCGCCGGACGAGCGCAGCCAGGTGGCGGGCCGCGCGGTAGTGGCCCGGCGGCTCCAGGCCCTGCCGGTGGAGGCCATCGTGCGCGGCTATCTGGTCGGCTCCGGCTGGCAGGACTACCAGGCCACGGGCAGCCTGTGCGGCATACGGCTGCCGCCCGGTCTCAGGCTGGCCGAGCGCCTGCCCGAGCCGCTCTTCACTCCCTCGACCAAGGCGGCGGCGGGCAGCCACGACGAGAACATCGACTTCGCCCGCTGCGAGGCGCTACTGGGCGCCGAGCTGGCGGCGCGGGTGCGGGAGGCGGCCCTTGCCCTGTATCGGGAGGCGGCGGAGTATGCGCTCACTCGCGGAATAATCATCGCCGACACCAAGTTCGAGTTCGGTCTCACCGAGGACGGCCAACTCACCCTGATCGACGAGGCCCTCACCCCCGACTCCTCCCGCTTCTGGCCGGCGGATCAGTACCGTGTCGGCGAGAACCCGCCCAGCTTCGACAAGCAGTACGTGCGCGACTGGCTCATAGCCTCGGGCTGGGACAAGCGCCCGCCCGCGCCCGAGCTGCCGGCCGAGGTGGTGGTGCGCACGGCGGAGAAGTACCGCGAGGCGCTCGCGCGGCTCACCGGCCAGACGCTGTAGGGCACCTCGAAAAAACTACTGCGCGCCCCGATTGCTGCGTTGGGCGGTGTTGGCTCCGGCCGGCCCGACGGGCCTTAACATTCGCTTCGCTCATGTTAG
>JBBIKZ010000172.1:0-3380 GCA_037445185.1 Hydrogenophilales bacterium
GATCATAGGCCTTGCGGCCAAGAATGCCATCCTCATCGTCGAATTCGCCCGCCAGCTCCACCAGCAGGGCATGGAACTGACGGCGGCCACCCTGGAGGCCTGCCGGCTGCGCCTGCGGCCCATCCTGATGACCAGCTTCGCCTTCATCCTGGGCGTGCTGCCGCTCGCCATCTCCACCGGGGCGGGGGCGGCGAGCCGCAACGCGGTGGGCACCGGTGTCATCGGCGGCATGCTGGCCGCAACGCTGCTGGCCATCTTCATGGTGCCGGTGTTCTACCTGATCGTGCGGCGGCTGTTCCCGGAGCGGGCGGGGAAAGGGGAGTCGGCGCATGCGGGGTAATGCTGCCGTCCTGCTCGCGGCCCTGACCGTGGGCCTCACCGGCTGTGCCCAGTTGCCGGGTTACGAGCGGCCGCAGCCGCCGATCGCCGCCAGCTGGCCCGCCTCGACAGGGGTCGAGCGCGAGGCGCAGCTCGAGCTGCCGGCCGACTGGCGCGCAGCTTACCCGGATCCGGCGCTACAGGCCCTGATCGAGGCGGCCCTCAGTCACAATCGCGACCTGCGCCTCGCCACCGCCCGCATCGTGGAGGCACGGGCGCAGCTGCGCATCGTCGATGCCGCCCAGCGCCCGAGCGCCGACGTTGCCGCCGCCATCGCCGCCAAACGCAACGATGGCGATGTCTCCCGCCACTTCGAGGTGGGCCTGCAGACCCCCGCCTTCGAGCTCGATCTGTGGGGGCGGGTGCGCAGCCTCGACGAGGCCGCGCGTCAGCGCTATCTCGCCACCGAGGCGGCGGCGCGTGCCGTGCGCCTCGCCCTGATTGCCGACGTGGCCGAGGCCTACCTGCTCAAGCTCGAGATCACCGAGCGGCTGCGGCTCACCGAGGCGACCCTGGCCAGCCGCAACGAGGCGCGTGAGATCGTGTCGCGACGGCGGGACGTGGGCCTGGCCGGCGACCTGGACCTGCTCCAGGCCGACGGGGCGCTCGCCCTCGCCCGCGCCGAGCTGGCCGCCCTCAAACGCCAGCTCGCCGCCGCCGAAAACGCCCTCGACCTGCTCACGGGCACCACAACGGCAGCCCTGTCGGCGGGGCGCGGCCTCGATGCGCAGGGGCTCGTCGCCGACCTCGCGCCGGGCCTGCCCTCTGAGGTGCTGCTGCGCCGGCCCGACATCCTGGCCGCGGAGGCGCGGCTCAAGGCCGCCAACGCCGACCTCAATGCCGCCCGCACCGCCTTCTTCCCCACCGTCACCCTCACCGCCGCCCTGGGGCTCGCCAGCCGCGGCCTGACCGACCTGTTCGACGCCGCCAGCGGCACCTGGCTGTTCCAACCGGCCCTGCGATGGCCGCTCATCGATGCCGGCCGCGTTCAAGCCGGCGTGGACCTGGCCGAGGCCCGCAAGCTCGCCGCCGTGGCCGAGTACGAGCGGGCCATCCAACAGGCCTTCCGCGAGGTGGCCGACGGGCTGGCCGCCCGGCGCAACCTGGCGGACCAGCTCACGGCGCAACAGGCCCAGGCACGCATCCAGGCCGAGCGCCTGCGGCTTGCCGAGGCCCGCTACAAGGCCGGCCTCACGAACTACCTGGACGTGCTGGATGCCCAGCGCGACCTCTACACGGCCGAGCAGGCGCTGGTGCAGACCCGCAGGGCCTGGTTATCTAGCACGGTGCGCCTGTATCAGGCCCTGGGGGGCGGGCTGGAGACGCCCGCACCCAGCCAGCAGGCGAGCAGGTAGGATAGGATAAAATCGACCGACCCGTCAGAGATGAACCGAGAAGACACCTTTCTGCGCCGCCTGTTCTGGATCACGGTGGCCGTCGTGGCGGTGCTGCTGATCTGGCAGCTGCTGCCCTGGATCGAGCGGACCCTCACCGGCCCGGCGGCGGTGCCGCGGGCGGTCACCCCGCGTGGCGACCTCGCCGCCGATGAGAAGAGCACCATCGAGATCTTCGAACGGGCCAAGGGCTCGGTGGTGTTTATCACCACGCAGCGGCAGGTGATGGACCCCTGGACGCGTAACGTCTTCAACGTCCCGCGCGGCAGCGGCTCGGGTTTCTTCTGGGACGATCTCGGCCATGTGGTGACCAACTTCCACGTCATCGCCGGCGCCTCCGGGGCGCGCGTGCGTCTGAACGACGGCCGCGACTATGCCGCCAGCCTGGTGGGTGTGAGCCCGGAGCACGACCTGGCGGTGCTGAGGATACGGGTACCCATGGACCGGCCACCGCCGGTGCCCATCGGCAGCAGCGCCGACCTGCAGGTGGGGCAGAAGGTGTTCGCCATCGGCAACCCCTTCGGTCTGGACTGGACGCTCACCACCGGCGTGGTCTCCGCCCTGGACCGCTCGATCTCCGGCAACGGCCGCACCATCGACCACCTGATCCAGACCGACGCCGCCATCAATCCCGGCAACTCCGGCGGCCCGCTGCTCGATTCCGCCGGCCGGTTGATCGGCATCAACACGGCGATCTACAGCCCCTCCGGCGCCTCCGCCGGCATCGGCTTCGCCGTGCCGGTGGATACGGTCAACCGGGTCGTGCCGGAGATCATCGCCACCGGCCGCTACACCCGGCCCACCCTGGGCATCGCCATCGACGACAACCTGAACCGCCAGATCACCCGCCGACTGGGGGTCAAGGGTGTCGTGGTGCTGCGGGTCGAACCCGACTCCCCGGCCGAGGCGGCGGGGCTGCGCGGCAGCCGGGTCGATGCCGAGGGACACTTCTATCCGGGCGACATCATCCAGCGCGTGGAAGGCGTGGAGGTGGACAGCGCCAGCCGGCTGCTGGCCCGTCTGGACGATTTCCGCCGCAACGAACGCATCCGGCTCAGCATCCTGCGCGACGGCAGGGCCATGGAGGTGATCGTCGATCTCTAGCCGAATGCCGGAGACCTCGACGGCTGGCATGCGGCGCCCAGCGAATCTGTAGGAGCGGGCCTTGTCCGCGATCAACGCCGACATTCGCGGGCAGGGCCCGTTCCCACCCCCTCGAAACGGCATCACCCGGCAGGCGGGTGCCTCGATCTCCGCCAGGCAGTCGGCCAGGCCCAATCCGCCCGCCAGTACGCGGCCAACCGAGCGAGAGGGAACAAATCCGCTATATCCGCTGGGTCTGCGCTTGCTTTGGCTGGGGGGTGGCGGGCGAGTGCAGTGTTGAACTCTGCTTACACGCGGATTTCGGCTCCGGCCGCCACGCTTATAGAGTTGGCCCTCAAATCAGCTGTGCGCCGCAATACGGATCGTCGATGATCCTGTAGATACTGTTATGCCTGTCAAGCCGAAGCGAGACCTGAATGAAGTTTTTCATCGAACGGTCTGCCTGACTTCAAGACGCCGAAGGCGACATGGATGAGCTTACGCATCATGGCGGCGATGATGAGC
>JBBIKZ010000173.1:0-3359 GCA_037445185.1 Hydrogenophilales bacterium
GGGGGGAAGCGAGCGAGGCGCGTCAGGGGGCCGTTTCATCCCAGCGGGCACCAGTGCTCCAGCGTCAACTGCGGGCTCATCCTGCCGTTCCACTCGTTCACCTCCAGTCGGTAGGTCGCCTGGATGCCCTCGGGCAGCGGGCTGTCATGGTTGAACAGCATGGCCTCGGCGGCGAGACCGTTGCCGGACAGACGCAATCTGAGGTGCTTGTCGCCCACCAGTCGCTGGCTGTCGACGCGGAACTCGCCATGGAACAGCGGGGGCGGGAAGCCCTGGCCCCAGACCGCCTCGCGCAGCACGAGGGCCGGCTCTAGTCGATATTCCTCAGGATGGAGCGCGCCGTCGGTCTCGATTACCCGTTCGAGGTCGGTCGGGGAGAGCAGTTCGCGCGCCACCGCCTCGAAGGCGGCGGCGAAGCGGGGGAAGTCGTCGCGTCTGAGCGTGAGCCCGGCGGCGGCGGCGTGGCCGCCGAATTTGCGTATGAGGCCGGGATGACGCTTGTCCACCCGATCCAGGGCGTCGCGCAGGTGCAGCCCGGCGATGGAGCGGCCGGAGCCCTTGATCAGCCCATCGCCGCCGTCGGCGAAGACGAGGGTGGGACGGTGATGGCGCTCCTTGAGGCGTGAGGCGAGCAGACCCACCACCCCCTGGTGCCAGGCGGGGTCATAGAGGGTGAGGCTCCAGCCCTCGGCCACGTCCACCGCAGCGAGCCAGGCCAGGGCCTGGTCCTGCATGTCGGACTCGATCTCTCGGCGCTCCCGGTTGAGGCGGTCCAACTCACGCGCCAGGGGCAGTGCCCGGTCGGCATCCTCCGCCAGCAGGCAGGCGATGCCCAGGCTCATGTCGGCCAGACGTCCGGCGGCGTTGAGGCGGGGCCCCAGCACGAAGCCGAGGTCGTAGACGCTGGCGCGCGCCGGGTCGCGTCCGGCGGTGCGAAACAGGGCGACGATGCCGGGCCGCGCCTGGCCGGCTCGCATGCGCCGCAGACCCTGGTCGACCAGGAGGCGGTTGTTGGCATCGAGCGGCACGACGTCGGCCACCGTGCCCAGGGCGACGAGGTCGAGCAGCTCGGCCAGGTTGGGCTCGGTGCGGTGGCCGGCGAACCAGCCCCGCCGCCTGAGCTCCGCCCGCAGGGCCACCAGCACGTAGAACATCACGCCCACGCCGGCGAGGCTCTTGCTTGGGAAGGGGCAGCCGGGCTGGTTGGGATTGACGATCAGGGCCTGCGGCAAGTCCCCGCTCTGGGCCGGCAGATGGTGGTCGGTGACCAACACCTCCATGCCCAGCGCGCGCGCCGCCTGCACGCCGGCATGGGCGGCGATGCCGTTGTCCACCGTGATGATCAGGTCGGGTCGGCGCTCAAAGGCCAGCCGCACGATCTCCGGCGAGAGGCCGTAGCCGTATTCGAAGCGGTTGGGCACCAGGTAGTCCACCTGCGCCCCCATGGCCTTGAGACCCGTCATCGCCACGGCACAGGCGGTGGCCCCGTCGGCGTCGTAGTCCGCCACCACCAGCAGCCGTTCCCCACGCTGGATGGCATCGGCCAGCCGCGCGCCGGCGGCCTCGCAATTGTGCAGTTCGGTATGGGGCAGCAACTCCGCCAGGCGGGTCTTCAACTCCTCCTGGCGGGTCACCCCCCTGCTGGCATACAGCCGCGCCAGCAGCGGCGGCAGGCCCGCCTGGCGTAGGCGTTCGAAGGCTGCGGCAGGGCAGGGGCGGGTGACCAGGTTCAACATCGCTTGGGTGATGGGTGATGGGTGATGGGATTTAACCCCATCCCCGCGACTATGCAAAATAACCTCCCATCCGCGCATTCAGTACTATCATCCTGGTCATGTCGCACACCTTCTCCCTGTCCCGCGTCGCTCGCCTGGTCGGCGTCTCGCGTACGACCCTGCAACGCATGATCAAGGCCGGCGAGCTCCACACCTACGACGGCGAGGTGGAGATGGACGAGCTCCTGCGCATCTTCCCGGACGTGCAGTGGGAGGATGACGGCGAATATAGGCGGGTCGAGGAGATCAAGAAGAAGGCCTTCGCCAAGCGCATCTTCGAGCGTGCGCTGCCGGACCGGGAGGTGCTGGCCGACCGGCTGTTCGACCTGTCCAGCGAGTTCGCCGCTGCCAAGTCCCTGCTCATGCACTATGAGCAACTGTTCGACTGGACGCTGCGCAAGCTCGACGACGTGGCCGAGTCCGGCGGGCCGGACACCGTCCAGGCGGTGACTGCACTCAAACAGTGGTTGCGAAACCAGATCCAGGCCGCGCCCAAGGAGGCGGAGCGGGGACGGATCCTGCTGGCGGAGGAGAGCGCGATGCGCATCATGTCGGCGCAAGTCAAGATACAGCCCTCGGGCCACGAGTTCTTCGTCGAGGGCACGGACACCATCCTGGAGGCGGCCCTGCGCGCCGGCATCCCGCTCAACTATGGCTGCAGCAACGGCAACTGCGGCGAGTGCCGGGCGCGTCTGGTCTCCGGCGAGATCAAGAAGGTGCACCCGCACGACTTCGTCCTCAAGGAGGCCGAGAAGGCCAGCAACACCTTTCTGATGTGCTCCAACACGGCGGTGACGGATATCGTCATCGAGGCCAGTGTGGCCGGCGCCACCGATATCCAGCCGCAGCACATCGCCACCAAGGTCAAGGCGGTGGAACGCCTCGACGAACGCATCGCCGCCCTGCACCTCACCACGCCGCGCAGCCAGCGCCTGCGTTTCCTGGCCGGACAGCAGGTACGCATCACCGCCGACGGCGTCGCCGGCGACTACTACATCGCCAGCTGCCCCTGCGAGGACCGCCACATCGAGCTGCACATCCGCCGCGACAACCGCCCCTTTGCGCGCAAGGTGTTCGACGACCTGCGCAAGGAGGACCCGGTCAGCATCGATGGGCCGCAGGGGGTGTTCGTCATCAACATGGCCTCGCGCCGGCCGGTGATCTTCGTCGCCTGGGACGACGGCTTCGCCCCCATCAAGAGTCTGGTGCAGCATGCCATGTCGCTGGAGATGGCGGAGAGCATGCATCTTTACTGGGTGTCGGACACGCTCGGCCATTATCAGGACAACCTCTGCCGTTCCTGGGCCGATGCCCTCGACAACTTCACCTACGTCCCCCTGCACGTCGATGGCGGCATCCAACACGTCACCGAGCGCATCCTCGCCGCGCATGGCGACCTCACCCACACCGACCTCTACGCCGCCGGCCCGGCGGAGTTCCTGCACCACCTGCGCGACGGCGCCCTGGCGCGGGGGCTGTCGCCACTCGGCTGGCACGGCGAAGTCATCCTATGAGCGCCCCCGCCCGGCCGCCCGAAGGGGGCGCTCATCCTCCCCTGGGGAGGTGGTCGCGCAGCGACCGGAG
>JBBIKZ010000174.1:0-3338 GCA_037445185.1 Hydrogenophilales bacterium
CGCCGCCCCGCCCACGCCGACTTTCGGGGTCCAAAGGCAAGGCGCCGCCCCGAAAAAGACCCTCGGCAGTCACATAAACCGGGCCGTCCGGCGGAAAATCATGCCAGATCGCTCACATGAGAGGTTTTGACTTTGATGAACACGGATTCAGGATTGATTTAATTGATGCTTGCGACCATTCACCGATCAAGGTGTCAAAATTATCGACAGTGTCATCAACCCCATACCCTTAAGCCGTTTCCGGTTTTTGCTTTGGTCCGCTCTTCCCCCCTGTCAGCCTGCGCAACCACACCCAGTGCCTGTCCACCATGACGGCTGGCTACAGCGACAAGGCTGCGCCGGCGTGATAGCTCCCGCCTCTGTAGAGTCGCAACAGCCGCCAACCGTGCATGGCCGGGCGTCCGCCCCGGCACAGAGAGAAATACGCACCCTCCAGCGCGGCGTGGGGGCTCTGTTGCACGAACACCCTCCCGACAACAACCGGCCCCCACTGTGGGGGTTTACCGAGCGGTAACGGTTCAGGCAAACCGTAGGAGCCGGCTGTAACTGGCTCAGTCTGCGCCGCGGGCGTTACTAGCCGGCACGGCGCTTATCTAACGAGGGCAGACCAGAGCGATCAATCTTCGAACTCCATCGCCCGGTACACCCGTCCCGCGTTGACACGGGCGAGCTCCTCGGAGGTGTGCAGGTGCAGATACTCCGACTGGTCGATCTTGTAGGCATCGTCGAGCGAGCCGCCGCGGTCGAGCACCGCTTTGACGCGCGCACGTAGGTCGATGAGATAGTCGCGCGTCCAGCGCCGCACGGTGGCCATGTCGGTCGGCCCGCCGTGGCCGGGGATGACGATCTCGGCGCCCAGCTTCTCGAACTCGTCCCAGATGCGGAGCCAGCGCGCGGTATCGGTGTCCTCGAACACGGGCAGCATGCGCACGTGGAAGGCGGTGTCGCCGGCGATGACCAGCTTCTTCTCCGGCAGCCAGACCATGGTCTCGCCGTGGTGGTGGGCATTGCCCAGGTGCAGCACCTCGATCTTCCAGCCGCCCATGGACAGGTCGAGCCGGTCCTCGTAGACGATGTCGGGCTTGGAGAGCTCGGTGCGGAAGGCCTTGTCGCGCGCGCGGCGGCGCATGGTCTCCAGGATCTCGTGGCCGTTCTTTTCGATGTAGGCGGCGGCGTCGCGGTGGGCGATGACCTTGGCGCCCTGGGCCTGCCAGTAGCGCATGCCCAGCATGGCGTGGCCCTGGCCGTTTTCCAGCACGACGTATTTCACCGGCTGGTCGGTGCGCTTGCGGATCTCGTCGTGCAGGCTGGCGGCGAGCAGCCAGCTGTCGCCGGCGTTGACGACGATCACCCCCGCGTCGGTGACGATGAAGGAGAGGTTGTTGTTGTGACCCGAGTTGTCGTAGGTGCCGGGTGCGGTGGCGCCGATGGCGGACCACACCCCGGGGATCACCTCCTGCGGCAGCGCATACAGCATCGATTGCGGGGCGCGGTCGGGGTAGCGCACGGGGTGGCCGCGCTCGCGCCACCCGAAGTAGCCGTCGGAGAGGTTGTAGACCTCGCGGTAGCCCATGCGCATCAAGGTGTCGGCCGCCAAGGGGCTGCGCTGGTTGACACCGCAATAGACGACGATGGGCGTGGCCTTGTCGGGCACCAGGGACTCGATCTGGAACTCCAGCCAGCCGCGCGTGATGTTGAGAAAGTGCGTCGCCTCGATGTGCCCGCCGAGCTGGGTGAGTTCGGCCGGCGTGCGCACGTCGATCACCACCGTCTCCGGCCGCTGCGTGAGGAGGGCGTAGAGCTGCTCGGAGTCGAGGTTGACGATGCGCTGGTTGACCGCGTCCAGCAGCGCCCGGGCCTGGGCCGTGAGCGGGGGTGACTCCGGCACCGGGAACTCGCCGCCGTGCGGCACCTGCCAGGTGGTCTGGGCATGGGCGGCCGATGCCAGGATCAGGGCCAGTATCAGACCCAATGCCGCGTAGATTCGCGGCGGGGATAATGCAGCGCTCGACATGGATAGACCTCGCAAGCTTGGTTGGCCAGAGCCTAACCCAAGGCGCGCCAACATTGCATGGTTCAATCCCACCGGTCGTCGCGCACCTCCACCCAGCCGGCATCGACGCGCACCGGCAGCACCGCCACCGGCGCATAGGCCGGCGGGGCGGTGACCGCGCCGCTGCGCAGATCGAAGCGCGCACCGTGGCGCGGGCAGACGATCTCGCAACCCTCGAGGGCACCGCTGGCAAGCTCGCCGCCGTCGTGGCTGCAGACGTCCTCGATGGCGTAGAGGCCTTCCGGCAGGTGGAAGACCGCCACCCGCACGCCGTCGACGTCGACCACACGGCGGCTGCCCACCGGGAAGTCGGCCAGTGGCGCCACCCGCTGCCAATCGCTCATGGGAACAGCCCCAGCTGCAGGCGTGCCGCCTCGCTCGCGCGCTCGGGCGTCCAGGGCGGGTCCCAGGTCAGGCTCACGTTGCAGCGGGACACCCCCTCGACCGCCTCCACCGCGCCTGCGACTTCGCCCGGGAAGGTCTGCGCCACCGGGCAGCCCGGGGCGGTCAGGGTCATGCGGATCGCCACCTGGCCCTGGGCGTCGATGTCGAGGTCGTAGATCAGGCCCAGGTCGTAGATGTTGACCGGGATCTCCGGGTCGTGGACCTTGCGCAGGGCCTCGATCACCCGCTCCCGCAACGCATCCTCCACCGCCTTGGGCCGCAGCAGGTCGAAGTGCTTCATGCCGCCGTGCGTTCCATGGGCTGCGGGCAGTAGGGCACCGCATCCTCGGTGGTGACCGTGTCGGGACGGTTTTCCAGCGCGGCGAGCAGGGTGTGCCAGGCCAGCGTGGCGCATTTTACCCGCATGGGGAATTCCTTCACCCCGGCGAGCACCATCAGCTTGCCCACCCCCTCAGCGGAGCCGTCCTCGACAAGCATGGCGTGCACGCGCGTGAACAGGTCACGCACCTCCTCCACCCGCTTGCCCTGGATGGCCTCCATCATCATCGAGGCGGAGGCCACCGAGACCGCGCAGCCAGCGCCTTCGAAGCCGGCCGCCTCGATCACCCCGTTCTTGACCTTGAGGTGGACCTCGATCTCGTCGTTGCAAAGCGGATTGAAGCCGTGCGCGTGGTGGTTCGCGTCCGGTGGGTTCTCCGGGTAATGGCGCGGATGCCGGTTGTGCTCGAGGATCATCGCCTCGTAGAGTTCGCGCAGCCGTGCGTCCGAGATCATGTTCATTTCATCGTCTCCCCTAGCAGCCTGTCGGACTTGATAAATACCATAAATCATAATCGTTCCTGAATCCGTGTTCATCAAAGTCAAAACCTCTCATGTGAGC
>JBBIKZ010000175.1:0-3206 GCA_037445185.1 Hydrogenophilales bacterium
GTCAGGTTCCATGCGTCTTTGCGAAGGCCAAAGAGCGGTCAACTGAGGTTTTTAGGTTCAAGGTAAGGCCGGCCCTGTGTATGAAAGCGCCGCGCCGGCCATGAACGGTTCCCTCACCCCCAACCCCTCTCCCGCCCGCGGGAGAGGGGAGCATCGCGGCCGGCTTGCGCCGACTTCCACGGTAACGTGCGCGCAGCGAACGTCAAGGCGCAAAAGGGCGGCCGACACCGCGCAACATGAGGATACGTCTGCATAGCCAACGATCCAGCTATTCTCGGGCTACGGGACACTCGCTGACTCTATGCGACGCATCCTCTCCCTGCCACGGGAAGAGGATATGTTCAACCCAGAGCAGATTCGCGCACGGGCAACGAGCCCATGGTGGACCTCGAGGGCTAAGCGAACGGGCTTGATACTGCCGCCAGACGGAGGTCCTGGCGCGCGCAGGCCGTGGTGGCATGGCGATGGGGACAAGCTTCACACACGCCGGGGTGATCTTCGTAGGCATTGGCCGGCCTAATGACAAATCTGGGTTCAAAGCCTGCCCGATCCCGTGCGCATCCACCCGGCAAATACGGGATAATCCTAAAAACCTCAGTTGAACGCGCCCGAAGGCGGGTTTGTGCGTGTGGCTGGCAAGGCGCGACGACGCCGCGGGGTCGTTCCCCGCAAGGAGGAGCAACGCAGCCAGACGCGCGCACAGACCCGAAAGCGGGCGTGTAGCGGTCTCACCTTCCGGGTGAGCGTGCTCGGAGGCGCAAACGTCAGGTTCCATGCGTCTTTGCGAAGGCCAAGGAGCGGTCAACTGAGGTTTTTAGGATAATCAGGCTATGAGCCCTACCCTCGACCCCGATACGCGCCCGCGTGCGCAAAGCCTGTTCGAACAGCATCTGACCGATGTGCAGCTGTTGCTCGCCCGTCAGCGGCGTGTCGAGGCGCTGGTCAAAAAGCTAGAAGGGCCGCGCCACGAGGTGGTCGAAGACCTGGTTCACCGTCAGCATCTGGTCGAGCTCCACAACTTTCTGCGCCGTTTGTCAGCCGCGGAGATCGCCCGTCTGATCGAAGTCCTGCCGGAAGAAGACCGTGCCACGACCTGGCAGCAGGTCGAGGAAGAGCGCGGCGAGCTGGTGCTCGAATTCCTGCCCGACGAGCTGCGTGCCGAACTGCTGAGCGCCCGCCCGCTGCACGGTGCGCAAAACGGCGTGGTGTCCGCCTTCGAGCTCAGAAACGGCCGCCTATCCCAGGTGCGTATCGTCCGACGCGAGGATCTGTCCGGTATCTCCCCGATTTGGATCGATCTGGTCGCCCCGTCAGCCAGCGTGCGCGCCTGGGTGGGCGAGGCTTTCGATCTTTTCATACCCGACCCGGAAGACGTCACCGACATCGAGGAATCGGCACGTTTCTATGTCGATGAGAACGGGGCCGTGCATCTGAGCTCGAATTTTCTGCTCACGCGCCAGGGCGTGACGCGCAACGTCGCTGTGGCCTTCATCCTGCACAACAACGTCCTATTTTCGGTGCGCAACGAGGAACTGCCGGTATTCCGCCTGCAGCGCCTGCGCGCACGCACCCAGCCGGGCTATGTGTCGGATGGCAAAGACGTGTTGCTCGACCTCTATGGCGCCGATGTCGAATACTCGGCCGATACGCTCGAGGAGATCTACGCCGAGCTCGAACAGGTCGATCGCCAGGTCCTCACGCCGCAGGTCTCCGATGACGAGGCCGCCGAGATCCTGGCCGAGATCGCCAAGAGCGAGGACCTCAACGGCCGTATCCGCCGCAACGTGCTCGATACACGCCGCGCGCTCTCCTTCTTGATGCGCGGACGACTGCTGCTGCCCGAGCAACACGAGGACGCACGCCAGATCCTGCGTGACATCGAGTCGCTCGACGGTCACACGTCGTTTCTGTTCAACAAGATCAACTTCCTGATCGATGCCACAGTCGGCTTCATCAACATCAATCAGAACAAACGGGTCTCCCGACTCACCGCAATCGGCGCGATCTTCATGCCGCTCAACCTGATCGCCGGCATAGGCGGCATGTCCGAATTCACCATGATGACCGAAGGCATCCCCTGGCCGATCTCGTATGGTGCGTTCACGGTTGGGATGGCGCTGCTCGGTCTGCTGACTTACCAAGCGCTACGTTACTTCGATCAGCGGGTTCGGATCAAACGGCTCGCCGCGCGCCGCGCCCGATCCGCCTGAGGCCCGCATCGCCGGCCTGCTGACCGCCTGACAGGGCAGGCTGGCACTGCGCGTGGGCGCCACAGCCTGTGGCCGTCCGGGTCGTGATCGACCTGGCCGATGCGCACGCCCTCCGGTCCATACGCCCGCTTCAACGCGGATCCAGCAGCGCCCGCACCTCGCGGACGAGCGCCTCCACCTCCAGGCTGGCGATGGCGGCGCGGTGGCCGAGGGCGCTGAGGGTGGTACCGAGCGCAGCGGCCTGGCGGTAGGCGGTGCGGCTCTTGAGTTGCGCCGCCAGGAGCGGGATGCCGAATTCGGGCAGCAGGGCGAGCACCTCCTGCGCCAGCAGGGTGTTCAGTTGCGCCTGGTTGACGACGATGCGCGCGGCGAGCGCGGGGTTCTTGTGCCGGGCGTGCGCGATGGCGTCGCGCGTGCGCAGGCTGGCCCAGAGGTCGGGCGGCGAGGGGATGACCGGCACCAGGGCGAGGTCGGCCAGACGCAAGGCGCTCTCCGTGACCGGCGCGCTGGCGTGCGGCGGGCTGTCGATGACGATGTAATCGTAGTCGGCAAGCCGCTTGCGCAGGTGCTTGTGCAGCTTGCCCTCCTCACCGGATAGGTCCTCGACCGCGGCCGGAAAGCCCGAGCCTGCGCTCGCCCAGCGCAGGGCGGTGCTCTGGGGGTCGGCGTCGGCGACCAGGACCTTGCCTCCCGATTCGGCCAGTGCGCCGGCCAGCAGCATGGCCAGGGTCGATTTGCCGACGCCGCCCTTCTGGTTGACGACGGCGATGACATGAGCGGTCACCGGACCGCCCTCCCGTCAGCACGAAACATGCTCCACGCGGGAGAGAATGAAACGACTCTTCGGTCGCTGCGCGACCACCTCCCCGGGGGAGGATGAGCGCCCCCTTCGGGCGGCCGGGCGGGGGCGCTTGGGTGAGCCCTCCGGTCGCTGCGCGACCACCTCCCCGGGGGAGGATGAGCGCCCCCTTCGGGCGGCCGGGCGGGGGCGCTTGG
>JBBIKZ010000176.1:0-3181 GCA_037445185.1 Hydrogenophilales bacterium
CGTAGGTGTAGTGCGCCGCGCAGGCCCCTTCGGAGGAGACCATGCAGGAGCCCATGGGCGTCTCCGGGGTGCAGACGGTGCCGAACAGCTTGCAGTCGACGGGACGCTTCACGCCGCGCAGGATGGCGCCGCACTCGCAGGCCTTGTTGTCCGGCACCGGGCGGTAGCCGAGGTCGAAGCGGCGTTCGGCATCGAACCCGGCATAGGCCGCGCGGATCTTGAGCGCCGAGTAGGGCACCTCGCCCAGGCCGCGCCATTCGAAGCTGCGTCTGAGCTCGAACACCTCGGCCACCAGGGCCTGCGCCTTGGCGTTGCCCTCGCGCGTCACCGCCCGGGTGAACTCGTTCTCGACCCGGGCCACGCCGGCGTTGACCTGACGCACGAGCATGAGGATGGCCTGCATCACGTCGAGGGGCTCGAATCCGGCGATCACCACCGGCTTGCGGTATTCCTCGGCGAAGTACTCATAGGGCCGGCTGCCGATGACGGTGGAGACGTGGGCGGGGCCGATGAATCCGTCCAGGGGCACGCTGCCGAGCGCGCGCACCTCGGGGGCGTCCAGGATGCTCAGGATGGCCGGCGGGGTGAGCACGTGGCAGCACAGCACGGAGAAGTTCCCGAGCCACTCCGCATGGGCCTGGCGGATGGCCACAGCGGTGGGCGGTGTGGTGGTCTCGAAGCCGATGGCGAAGAAGACCACCTCCCGGTGCGGATGCGCGCGGGCGATCTGCAGGGCGTCCGCGACCGAATAGACCATGCGGATGTCGCCGCCGCGCGCGCGTGCCCGCATGAGCGTAAGCCCCCCGGACGCGGGCACGCGCAGGGTGTCGGCATAGCTGCACAGGATCACCCCGTGCGTGAGCGCGAGCTCGATGGCCTGGTCGATGCGGCCGATGGGCAGCACGCAGACGGGGCAGCCGGGACCGTGGATCAGGCGCACGTTCTCGGGCAGCAGGTCGGTCACGCCATAGCGCGAGATGGCATGGGTGTGGCCGCCGCAGAACTCCATGAAGCGGTAATGCCGATCCGGCCGGGCCGCGGCGGCGATGGCGCGGGCGATGCCGCGGGCGAGCGCGCCGTCCCTGAACTCGTCGACGTATTTCATCTGTCCTGAGCCTGCACCGCCAGACCCGCTTCGGCCATCAGGGCCAGGGTCTGCTCCGCCTCCTCGGGTGAGAGGCGGGTGAGCGCAAAGCCGACGTGGACGATGACGTAGTCACCCTCCGCCACACCCTCGACCAGGGCGAGCGAGATCTCCTTGCGCACACCGCCCAGATCGACGATGGCCTGGTCGCCTGCAACGATCTGCACCACCCGTGCCGGTATGGCCAAACACATCGGACGTTCCTTTCATCGCGCGCGTGTGAGTCCTGTGGGGACCGTGGAGGTCCTCAAGCACCACCGCCGTTCAGATGCCACATTGCAACCCAAGCCTGGCCCAGGCTCAACCCCCCGTCGTTGGGGGGGATTTCGGCCGCCGTCAGGATATGGATGCCCCGCTCGCCGAGCAGGGCGGTGAGGCGGCGCGACAGGATGTGGTTGAGAAAGCAGCCCCCGCCGAGGGCGACCGTGTCCAGCCCCTCCCGTTCCACCGCCCGCGCGGCCCAGGCCGTCAAAGCCTCGGCCAGGGTGGCGTGGAACAGGGCGGCGCCGCGGCGGCGATCGGTCTCCTCCGCCAGACGCGCGAGCAGGGGCAACAGATCGAGGCGCCCATCCGCATGCAGGACATAGCCGCCGGGCATAGGCGACACATCGCCCGCCTGCTCGGCCAGCCCCTCCAGCAGCATGGCGGCCTGGCCCTCGAAAGACATGACCTCGCACACGCCGAGCAGGCCTGCCGCCGCGTCGAACCAGCGCCCCAGGCTCGTCGTGGGCGGGCCATGCCCGCCTTGTTGCAACAACGCCTGCAGGCGTTTTGCGTGCGGCTGGTCGGGGAAGCGGCGCGCGATCTCGTCGCCGCGTCCCAGCATGTGCAGGACGGCCGCGGCCATGCGCCAGGGCTCGCGCGCCGCCCGGTCGCCGCCGGGCAGGGGCAGCGGGCGCAGGTGGCCGAGCCGCCGGCATTCCGCCCCGTCCACGCGCAGGAGCTCACCCCCCCAGGCGGTGCCATCCGTGCCCAGACCGACGCCGTCCAGGGCGAGGCCCAGCACCGGCCCCCGCACGCCGTGCTCGGCCGTGACGGCGGCGATGTGGGCGTGGTGGTGCTGCACGGCAATGGTCGGCACCCCCCACTGCGCGGCGAGTGTGAGGGCGTGGCGGCTGCCGTGGAAGTCCGGATGGAGGTCGTGCGCCACCGCCGCCGGGCGCACCCTGAGGATCTCGAGCAGGTGCTGCGCCACCTCCTCGAGCATCGCACAGGTGGCCGGGTTGTCCAGGCCGCCGATGTGCTGGGAGACGTAGGCCTCGTCGCCGCGGGTGACACAGAGCGTGTTCTTGAGATGCCCGCCCAGGGCCAGGACCGACGGACCGGCGGCGGCGAGGCGGATGGCGCGCGGTGTGTAGCCGCGAGCGCGGCGGATGAACAGGACCGGGTGAGCGGGGCCGGCCCGCGCCACGCTGTCGTCGCAACGCACTACGATGTCGCGGTCGTGCATGAGCCAGGCGTCGGCGATGCCGGCAAGCCGCGTCCTCGCCTCCTCGTTGCCGATGACCAGGGGCTCGCCGCCGGGGTTGGCGCTGGTCATCACCAGGACGAGGTCCTGCGCCTCACGCATCCAACCGGTCCCTGCCGGCCGGCCGGCCGCCTCGTGGAAGAGCAGCCAGTGCAGCGGCGTGTAGGGCAGCATCACGCCGAGCCAGGCGAGCCCCGGGGCGATGCCGGCCAGCGCGGCGTCCGCCCCCGGTCTTTTGCGCAACAGCACGATGGGCCGCTCGGCGGATTGCAGCAATGCCGCCGCCGCGGCGTCGATCTCCACCCACGCCGTTATCGACGCGAGGTTGGCGGCCATCACGGCGAAGGGTTTTTCCTCGCGGCCCTTGCGCGCCCTGAGCCGGCGCACGGCCTCTGCATTGCGCGCGTCACAGGCCAGGTGGAAGCCGCCCAGGCCCTTGATGGCGACGATCTGGCCGGCCAGCAGGCGCCTTAAGGTCTCGCTGATGGGGTCGGCATCACCCCCACGCGCCGCGGTGCCCCCCTTGGTAGAGGGGGCAGAACCGGCCGCAGCGGTGCTGGACAAGTAAT
>JBBIKZ010000177.1:0-3175 GCA_037445185.1 Hydrogenophilales bacterium
GGACAGCCTCATCGGAAAACTCGCGTTCATCCGCGTCATCCGATGATGAACAAGGGTTCACCATATTCCACCGGCTGTCCATTTTCCACCAGGATGGCCTTGATGATGCCGCCCCGGTCGGCCTCGATCTCGTTCATGAGCTTCATCGCCTCGATGATGCAGAGGGTGTCGCCGGCGTTGACCGTCTGCCCCACTTCCACGAAGGCCTTGGCACCTGGCGAGGGGGTACGGTAGAAGGTGCCGACCATAGGCGACTTGACGACATGACCCTCGGGCTGGGCCGCCTCCTGGGAGGGCGCCGAGCCGTTGGTCACTTCCGGTGCGACCGGTACCGGGGCCTGGGCGTAGATCGGGGGCGGCGCGTAGTTCACGGCGGCGCCGGGCATGGCGCGGGTGATGCGCACCCGCTCCTCCCCTTCGGAGATCTCCAGTTCGGCGATGCCCGAATCCTGCACCAGGTCGATGAGTTTCTTGAGCTTGCGCAGATCCATTCAATCCTCCTCCAGGGCGTGCAGGGCATAGCCCAGGGCGAAGAGGTAGCCCATGGCCCCCAGGCCGGAGATCACCCCCACCGCCAGGTCGGAAAAATAGGACTGCCGGCGGAAAGGCTCTCGGGCGTGGACATTGGACAGGTGTACCTCGATGAACGGGATGGCCACCGCCGCCAAGGCGTCACGCAGCGCCACGCTGGTGTGGGTGTAGGCAGCGGGATTGATGATGATGAAGCCCACCCCTTCGCTCCGGGCGGCGTGGATGCGTTCGATCAAGGCATGTTCGGCATTGCTCTGGAAGCATTCCACCGTCACGCCGGCGGCGCGGCCCTGTTCCTGCAGGGCGGCATCGATCTCGGCCAGGGTCTGATTGCCGTAGTGCTCGGGTTCTCGGGTGCCCAACAGGTTGAGATTGGGACCGTGCAGGACCAGGATCTTGCCTGGGGTCTTCTTGGCCGGAGCGGGGCTGAGCGGGTGCCTTCTCGGGGGCATCTGAGCTGGCCGTGTATCGTGAATAGGCCGCGAGTTTGCCGCACTTCCAGCCCTGTTGTCCAGAATTCGCCACCGGGTCGCTGCAAGTTCCGGCACGGGCCATGGGCGGGCGACGGGCCGTTCCGGCGTACAATACCGCCTGCTCACCGTGCCGCTCATGACCCTTACAGGATACCCCTCGCTCACCCTCTGGCGACTGGCCGACGGCAAAGCCGGCCACGAGAAGCAGAGCTTGGGGCTCGTGCGGGCATTGCAGCGGCTCACGCATGCCGTCTGCCACGACATCTCCGTTCGCCCCAGGGCGACTGCCTGGCTCGACTGGCTGCTGGGGCGCTTCCCGGCCGGGCGGCATCTGCCCGACCCCGATCTCATCCTGGCCGCCGGACACGCCACCCATTTGCCCGCCCTGGCCGCCCGGCGGGCGCGCGGCGGGCGCATCGTCGTGCTGATGCGGCCCAGCCTGCCGCTCGCCCTGTTCGACCTGTGCCTGATCCCGCGGCACGACGCCCCCCCGGCACGCGCCAACGTCATCGTCACCCGCGGTGTGCTCAACGCCGTCGTGCCGGCCGGCGAGCACGACGCAGCGCAGGGGCTCATCCTCATCGGCGGGCCGTCGCGGCATTATCGCTGGGACGACGCCGGCATCGCGCACCAGGTGCGCGAAATCGTCGCCGCCCAGCCCGAGGTTGCCTGGACGCTCACCACCTCGCGCCGCACACCACCGGGTTTTCTCCCGGCACTGGGCGTCATCCCTGGGCTCGTCATCCGCCCACATACGCAGACCGGGCCCGACTGGCTGGAGGAGAGACTGGCGCGCAGCGCCCAGGCCTGGGTCAGCCCGGACAGCGGCTCCATGATCTACGAGACCCTGACCGCCGGCTGTCACGTCGGCGTGCTCGATCTCGCTGCCCAACCGGGTTCTCGCCTCGCCCGCGACCTCGCCGCGCTGATCGAGGCGGGTCTCGTCACCCCCTACGGCCGCTGGCGGACAGGCCATGCCCTCGCGCGACCCGAAGCGGAGTTCAATGAGGCGCAACGCTGTGCCCGCTCGATCCTGGAGCGCTGGGATGGCTGAGCCCGCGCAGAGGCGGTTGACGGTGGTGCAGGTCCTGCCCGCCCTGGAGTCCGGCGGGGTCGAGCGCGGCACCCTGGAGGTGGGCAAATACCTGGTCGAACACGGCCACCGCTCCATCGTCATCTCTGCCGGCGGACGCCTGGTCGAGCAACTCGAGCGCGAGGGCAGCGAACACCTGACCTGGGACATCGGCAGGAAGAGCCTGTGGACCCTGCGCCTCATCCCCAGGCTGCGCCGTTTCCTGCGCGACCAGCGCGTCGACATCCTGCACGCCCGCTCGCGCCTGCCGGCCTGGGTCTGTTATCTCGCCTGGCGCGGGATGGACCCAGCCGACCGGCCGCGTTTTGTGACCACCGTGCACGGGCTCTACTCCGTCAACCCCTACAGCGCGGTAATGGTGAAAGGGGAAATGGTAATTGCCGTGTCGCAGACGGCACAGGAGTACATCCTGACGCATTACCCCGGCGTCGACCCCGAGCGCATTCGGATCATCCCGCGCGGCGTGGACCCCGCCGAGTATCCGCACGGCTACAAGCCGCCGCCCGAATGGCTGGCAGCCTGGCGTGCGCAATATCCCCAACTGGCGGGCAAAAAGGTCCTCACCCTGCCCGGCCGCATCACCCGCCTCAAAGGCCATGAGGACTTCATCGCACTCATCGCCCGCCTCGAGGCCGCAGGGGAGCCGGTGCATGGCCTCGTGGTCGGTGGTGCGGCGGCGAAGAAAAGAGGATACTTGGAGGCATTGCAGCGCAAGGTGGCGGCAGCAGGGCTCGAGCAGGACATCAGCTTCCTCGGCCATCGCGGTGATCTGCGCGAGATCATGGCGGTGTCCGACATCGTGCTCTCGCTCTCCCAACAGCCCGAATCCTTCGGCCGCACGGCGCTGGAGGCCCTGAGCATGGGGGTGCCGGTGGTCGGATATGCGCACGGTGGCGTGGGGGAGATGCTGCGCCGGCTCTACCCTCAGGGCGCAGTGCCCGTGGGTGATCTGGAGGCGCTCGTGCACCGATGCCGGGCCATCGCTGGCGGCATGCGCGTCCCTACCTCGAGCCCCCTACCCACTTTGCAGGATATGCTGCAAGCGACACTAGAGACCTACCTGCGGTTGGCTTCCTAG
>JBBIKZ010000178.1:0-3167 GCA_037445185.1 Hydrogenophilales bacterium
TGGCCGAAGGCCGGGGGATTGCCCCCCTGAGAAGGGGGGTGGCCGAAGGCCGGGGGGTTTTCGAGCCACAGCCTCGGCCCGCACACCGGGCAGGCGGTGGGTTCGGCGTGGAAGCGCCGGTCGGCCGGGTCGGCGTATTCGCGTGCGCAGGCCGGGCAGAGGGGGAAGGCGGCCATGCTGGTCTGCGCCCGGTCATAGGGCAGCCCGCGGGTGAGGGTGTAGCGGGGGCCGCAGTGGGTGCAGTTGATGAAGGCATAGCGCCAGCGGCGCTCATGCGGGTCGAACAGCTCGGCCAGGCAGTCGGCGCAGACCGCCGTGTCGTGGCCGATCATGGTGGCGGCTTCGCCACCGCTGCTCGCGGCGATGACGAAGCCGGCAGGGTGGCCGCTCGGCGGCGCGTCGCACCAGGTGATCGCGCGCAGCCGGGCCAGCGGCGGCAGCTCCGCGGGCAGACGCCGGGTGAAGGCCTCGACCGCCCCGGCGTCCCCCTCCAGCAGGATGTCCGCGCCGCCCGCGTCGTTGCGCACCCAGCCCGCAAGCCCCAGCTCGTGCGCCAGGCGCCAGACGTGGGGGCGGAAGCCCACGCCCTGGACCACGCCCGTCACCCGCAGCCGGCGTTGCAGAGCGGTGGAGGGGGGTGCCGTCATGAGGCCCATCCAACGGGTGCGTCAGCGCTTCGCCGCCAGCGCTGCCTCCAGTTCGGCGATGCGGCGCCGGAGCAGGTCCACGTTCTGCAGCCGCGCCTCGCGGGCGCGCGCGAGCCCGGCGGCGAGCCAGTCCAGCCACGCAGCCATGCCCTGACCGCTCGTGGCCGAGACTTCGAGCACCTCGAGCCGGGGGTTGACCTGCCGTGCGTAGGCCACACAGCGGGCCACGTCGAAGGCGAGGTAGGGCAGCAGGTCGACCTTGTTGAGCAGCATGAGGCTGGCGGCGTGGAACATGTCCGGATATTTCAACGGCTTGTCCTCGCCTTCGGTGACCGACAGGATCACCACCTTGTGCGCCTCGCCCAGGTCGAAGCCGGCGGGGCAGACCAGATTGCCCACGTTCTCGATCATGAGCAGGCTGTCGTCGGGCATGTTCAGGCGTTCGATGGCGTGGCCGACCATGTGGGCATCCAGGTGACAGCCCTTGCCGGTGTTGACCTGGACGGCCGGCGCCCCGGTGGCGCGGATGCGGTCGGCATCCATGCTGGTCTGCTGGTCGCCTTCGATGACCGCCAGCGGCACCCGACCGCGCAGGGCCTCGATGGCCTTCACCAGCAAAGTGGTCTTGCCCGAGCCGGGGCTGGAGACCAGATTCACGGCAAAGATGCCGTGCTCGGCGAGCCGCTTGCGGTTGGCGGCGGCGTAGGCGTCGTTGCGGGCCAGGATGTCCTGTTCGATGCGGACCATGCGCGCCCGGCTCAGGCCGGGGGCGTGGGCGTGCGCCGGGCCGAGCCCGTAGTGCAGTTCGCCGCCGGCGGGGTGGGCGTGCGCGTGCGGCGTGTCCGCGTCGTGCAGCGCGTCATGCACAGGGTCATGGCCGGTATGGGCGTGACGGTGCGCGTGAGCGTGGGCATGACCGTGCGCGGTGCCGCCGTCATGCCGGTGTTCGTGCACAGGGGGGTGCGTGTGCACGTGGGGGTGATCCTGGTCGTGGTCCTGGCCGTCGATCCGGGTCTCGCCCTGACCGCAGCCGCATACGTTGCACATGAGGCGCGCTCCTATTCCACCAGAAGGTCCTTGACCCGCAACTCCCTGCCGGCGGTCGGGGTCAGCTGATGGCCGCCGCAGCGTGGGCAGGGGTCGAACAATGCCGTCATCGGCACCGTCATGCCGCATAGCATGCACCAGCCTGCGCCGGGTGTGTGTTCCACTTCCACCCGGGCGCCCTCGGCGAGGCTGCCGTGCAGGACGGAAACCAGGCAGAAACGCAGGGCCTCCACCTCCACCCCGGCGAGTTGGCCGATCTCCAGCCGGACCTCCCGCACGCGGGTGAAACCCTGTTGCCGGGCGGCCGCCTCGATGATCTGCAAGACGCCTTCCGCCAACGACATCTCATGCATGGCGTAGCTCCAGCCGGCAGGCCACGCAGGGATCGAGGGAGGCCACCACCTGGCGGGCGAGCCGTGCCGGCTCCGCCCCGCCGGGCATCGCCGCCAATGCCTCTGCGAGGGCGCCTTCGGGATGGAAGTTCCATTCCGTGGGGGCCAGGATGCGGTAGTCGGCAACCCGCCCGGCCTCGAGCCGCACGACGTGCAGCAACAGGCCGCGGGCGGTCTCCACCCCGGCCACGGCCATCCCCTCGCCCAGCGGCCAGGCGCGTACCACGGGCGGTCCGCCGGCGGCAAGCCGGGTCGCCAGCCGAGCCAGTTCCACCAGCCGGGCGAGCAGCCGGGTGGCACTGCCCCGGCCCATGCCGCTGAGCCAGGCCGACAGGGTGGGATCGTCGCCGAGGCGGGACAGGACCCCGGTCTCCGCCGGTCGGCCCCGCCAGAGCGGGCGGGCGCAGAAACTCGGCTCGCCGAGTGCCTGCAGGGCGAGGCTGCGCATCGTGTCTGCCCCCCAGGCCGCCAGGGCGGGCAGCAGCGGGGTGCGCCAGACGGCGGGATCAGTCTCCCGGCGCAGCTGCGCCAGCCGCCGGGCCGGTGCCGTCGGCGCCGTCTCGCACCAGCGCCGCAGGGCTTCCGCATCGCGCGAGAGCCAAAGGGTGGGCGGTTCGCCCAACACCTGCTCGGTGAGGACTTGGCTGAGGGAGGCGGCCAGGGTGTCGGCCGACTCGCCGTCCTGGGCGATGCGCCGCAGGGGTGTCGGATCGGGGGCCGTGCCCGCCTGACCGGGCAACGGCTGCAGCAGGTGCCAGAGATGTTCCCGTGCCTGCTCGGCCAGCACCTCGCGCTCCCGTCGCGCCAGCCGTGCCGCCGATATCGTCTCGCCGGCCGCCGCCTCGAGCGCCGCCTCCGCGGCCAGGCGTTGCGCGCGTCCGCACAGGGTATAGAGCCGTGCGATCCGCTGCGCTACCTCGCCGGCCGAGCAGCCCTTGAGCAGCCGCTGGGCGAGCTGGGGGCGGGAGGAGGCGATGTCGACCCGGGCGATGCGCTCACCCCGCAGGGTCAGGCTGACGCGTATGGCCCCCTCCAGGTGATCGAGCAGGGCGGGGCCGGTCATGGACATGGCGGATCTCGG
>JBBIKZ010000179.1:0-3160 GCA_037445185.1 Hydrogenophilales bacterium
ATGTCTACAACCATCCCGATCTCACCACCGAGACCCGCATCACGGAGGCCGGCGCGGTGCGCTTCCCCCTCGTGGGCGAGGTGGCCGTCGCCGGTGCGACCGCCGACGAGGCGGCCAGACGCATCGCCAAGGCCCTGGAGCAGGGCGGCTACATCCGCAATCCCCAGGTCAACCTGGTGGTGCTTGAGTTTCGTGGCCAGGAGGTGTCGGTGCTGGGACATGTCAACCGGCCGGGGCGATTTCCCCTACAAAAGGCCAGCCGGATCACCGATGTCCTGGCCCTGGCCGGGGGAGTCACCCCCACCGGGGCGGATACCCTGGTGCTGATCAGCGACCGTGGCGGCAAGGCGCAGCGGCAGGAGATCGATCTGAACGCCCTGTTCCGCGAAGGCGGGATGAGCCTAAACCTGCCGGTGGCCAACGGCGATATCCTCTACGTCGCGCGCGAACCCCGCTTCTACATCTACGGCGAGGTCCAGCGGCCCGGCAGCTTCCGCCTGGAGAAGAACATGAGCGTGGTGCAGGCCTTGTCCGTCGGAGGCGGCCTCACCCAGCGCGGTACCCAAAAGGGGCTGCGCATCCTGCGCCGATCGGCGGAAGGCCGCATGGAGGAAATCCAGGCCGGTCTGGCCGATCTCCTGCAGCCGGATGACGTCATCTTCGTGCGCGAGAGCCTGTTCTGAGCGGAGGGAGGTCATGAACTTCACCCAATTCCTGCTCATCCTCAAGGCCCGGGCCTGGATCGTCCTGCTTGCCCTGGCGGTAACGGTGGCCACGACGGTGGCGGTGAGCCTCGTGCTGCCGAAGAGCTATACCGCGACGGCCACCCTGCTCGTCGATGCCAAGGCCAAGGACCCCGTCACCGGCATGATGCTGCCGGCACAGATGCTGCCGGGATACGTGGCCACCCAGGTCGACATCCTGCGCAGCCAGAATGTCGCCCTGCGCGTGGCGCAAGGCCTGAAACTGGCCGACAACCCCCAGGCCCGTGCGGATTTCATGTCCGAAACCCAGGGGCGGGGCAGCATCCAGCATTGGCTGGCCGACCTCCTGCTCAAGAGGCTGGAGGTGGAACCCTCGCGCGAATCCAGCGTGATACAGGTCAATTTCAGCGGCACCGACCCTCAGTTCGCCGCCATCGCGGCAAACGCCTTCGCCCAGGCCTACATCCAGACCAACCTGGATCTCAAGGTGGAGCCGGCCCGACAGACCACGGCATGGTACGAGACCAAGATCGCATCGCTGCGCAACAACCTCGAAGAGGCGCAGGCGAGGCTGTCGCGTTACCAGCGTGAGCATGGACTGGTGGCCTCGGACGAGCGTCTGGACGTGGAAACGGCACGGCTGGCAGAGCTCTCGAGTCAGTTGGTGGCGGCCCAATCGGCCACCTATGACAGTCTCTCGCGCCAGAGGCAAAGCGGAGAGTCCCTGCCTGAGGTGATGAACAGTCCGGTGGTGGCGGGGCTGCGGGCCGACCTCGCGCGCGCGGAGTCGAAGCTCTCGGAGCTGGCCGAGAAGGTCGGCACCAATCATCCCCAGTACCAGAGCGCCAGCGCCGAGGTGGAGAGCCTGCGCACCAAGCTGAACAACGAGATCGCGACCGCGGCCAAGGGCATGTCCGCCACGGCCAGGGCGGCCATGCAGCGGGAGGGAGATCTGCGCAGTTCGCTGGCCGCCCAGCGTGCCAAGGTTCTGCAGCTCAAGAAGCAGCGCGATGATCTGACGGTGCTCCTGCGCGATGTGGAGAACGCGCAGCGGGCCTATGACACCGCGCTGCAACGCTACACCCAGACCTCCCTGGAGGCGGAGAACACCCAGACCGACATCGCCATCCTCAATCCGGCCGTCCCCCCCACCGAGCCCTCCAGCCCAAAGATCGTGCTCAATACCATCCTGGCCGTGTTTCTGGGCGGTCTGTTGGGCATCGGCCTCGCTTTCCTGATGGAGATGCTCGACCGCCGTGTGCGCTCTGCGGATGACGTCGCTGCGATGCTTGGCATCCCGGTCCTGGGCGAGCTTGGACGCAACGGCACGGCGCGGCGAGGTCTGCTAGGCGCCACCCGTTTCAAACCTGCCCCGGCAGCGCCTTAACCCTGCGAGGATACGAACCCATGAACACATCCCCCCTTGTGGAGCGCGTCCAGGACAGTACGGCCGGAACGGCCAAGACCATCGGCCTCATGCTGCTGGAAAGCGGCAAGATCAACGCCCAGGACGCCGAGCGGGTGCTCAAACTGCAGAAGGAGGAAAACCTCCGCTTCGGCGAGGCGGCGGTGAAGCTCGGTCTGGTCAAGGACGCCGACATCCAGCACATGCTGGCGCGGCAGTTCGATTATCCCTACCTGAGTCCGGGTGAGGGGGGGTTCAGCAAGGACCTGGTGGCTGCCTACCATCCGTTCAGCCCTCAGGTGGAGAGCCTGCGTGCCCTGCGCAGCCAGCTGATGCTGCGCTGGTTCGACGACAAGCGCCGGGTCCTGACCCTGACGGGGGCGAATCCCGGTGACGGGACGAGCTATCTCGCCGCCAACCTGGGCATCGTCTTCTCCCAGCTGGGGGAACGCACGCTGCTCATCGATGCCAACCTGCGCACCCCGCAGCTGCATACCTATTTCAACCTGGACAACAAGACAGGGCTGTCGGACATCCTGGCCGAGCGTGCGACCCTGTCCGCACTGACGCGCATCCCCCAGTTCGTCGATCTGTCCGTGCTCACGGCGGGTACCCAGCCGCCGAATCCGTCCGAGCTGCTCGCCCGCTCCAACCTGGGCGATCTGATCGCGCTGCTCTCGCGTCACTACGACGTGATCCTCATCGATACCCCGCCGGCCGAACAGTCGGCCGACTTCCAGGCCGTCAGCGCCCATGTGGGCGGCGCCCTCATCTCGGTGCGCAAGAACCGCACCCGCGTCAACGAGGTTGCCGCCATCAAGGGCATGCTGGCCGCGGCCGGCGCCGAGGTCGTGGGCGCGGTGATCAACGCCCACTGACGCGTCCCTCCCCGCCCGTTCTCCCAAGGGCGTAAAGGCATCGCCATCCGTGCGCCTCGGCCGCGCTGCCGCCGCGCCCGGCCTGCGCGGCAGCCCGCCTGGCGGCGGTGATCCCCCATGTGGCCTGGCCGGCATCCGGGCGGGGCGGTCATGGGGCATCCCAAAGTTATAAT
>JBBIKZ010000180.1:0-3159 GCA_037445185.1 Hydrogenophilales bacterium
CAAGGTCCTCCGGGGCGGTGGTCGTGGCATGCCGCGAGACGACCCGGCCCTGGCGATCGACCAGGAATTTGGTGAAGTTCCATTTGATCGCCTCGGTGCCCAGCACGCCCGGCACGGCCGATTTCAAATGCTGGTAGAGGGGGTGGGCCCGCTCGCCGTTGACCTCGATCTTGGCGAACAGGGGGAAGGTGACGTCGTAGCGGCTGCGGCAGAACTGGGCGATCTCCGCCTCGCTGCCCGGCTCCTGGGCGCCGAACTGGTTGCAGGGAAAGCCCAGCACGGCAAAGCCACGGTCCCGGTATTTGCGCCAGAGCGCCTCCAGCCCGGCGTATTGCGGCGTGAAACCGCACTGGCTGGCCACATTCACGATCAGCAGCACCTGGCCGGCATAGTCGGAAAGGGGCTGCTCACTGCCGCCGATGCGACGGGCGCTGTAGTCGTACACGGTCGGCATGACCTTCTTCCGGTTCGGCTGCGACGTGGCCATGATACGACAGACGGGGCGGTGCGGGCGCACCACCCCGCATGCGCAGTGGGGGAGGGCATGACCTCTGCCCCCCACACGGCTTCACGCCCCTTGTCGACGGGAGAGGTCGAAGCGGTCGAGGACCATGACCTTGTTCCAGGCGGCGACGAAGTCGCGCACGAACTTCTCCCGCCCGTCGGCGCAGCCGTAGACCTCGGCCACGGCACGCAGTTCGGAGTTGGCGCCGAAGATGAGATCGGCGCGGGTCGCCGTCCACCTGAGCGCACCGCTCCTGCGCTCGCGCCCCTCGAATACCTGCGCCTTCTCATCCACGGGCCGCCACACCGTGCCCATGTCGAGCAGGTTGACGAAGAAGTCGTTCGTGAGCGTGCCGGGCCGGTCGGTGAACACCCCGTGCCGGCTGCCGCCGTAGTTTGCGGCGAGCACCCGCATGCCGCCCACCAGCACGGTCATCTCCGGCACGGTGAGGGTCAAGAGCTGCGCCTTGTCCACCAACAGGGCCTCGGCCGGCGTGCCGGGGGCACCCTTGACGTAGTTGCGGAAACCGTCGGCAATGGGTTCGAGCACGGCGAAGGACTCGACATCGGTCATCTCCTGCGAGGCGTCCGTGCGGCCCGGCGTGAAAGGCACGGTAACATCGAACCCCGCCGCACGTGCCGCCTGCTCGATGGCGGCGCAGCCACCCAGCACGATGAGATCGGCGAGCGACACCCGCTTGCCGCCGGTCAGTTGGGCGTTGGCCTCGCGCTGCAGGCTGCCCATGACCTCGAGCACGCGGGCGAGCTGGGCGGGCTGGTTGACCTCCCAGTCCTTCTGCGGTGCGAGCCGGATGCGCGCGCCGTTGGCCCCGCCACGCTTGTCGGAGCCGCGGAAGGTGGACGCGGACGACCAGGCGGTGTAGACCAGCTCGCTCACCGTGAGCCCTGAGGCAAGGATCTTGCGCTTGAGCCCGGCGATATCCTCGGCGTCGATCAGGGGGTGATCGACCGCTGGCACCGGGTCCTGCCAGATCAGCTCCTCCTTCGGCACCTCGTGGCCCAGGTAGCGCGCCTTGGGCCCCATGTCGCGATGGGTGAGCTTGAACCAGGCACGGGCGAAGGCATCCGCGAGCTCCTCGGGGTGCTCGAGGAAATGGCGCGAAATCTTCTCGTAGGCCGGATCGAAGCGCAGGGAGAGGTCGGTGGTGAGCATGGTCGGCCGATGCTTCTTGCTCGGATCGAAGGCATCCGGGATCACCTCCGGCGCATCCTTGGCCACCCACTGCCAGGCCCCCGCGGGGCTTTTGGTCAGCTCCCACTCGTACTTGAAGATGTTTTCCAGGAAGTGGTTGCTCCATTGGGTGGGCGTCTGCGACCAGGTGACCTCGGGCCCGCCGGTGATGGTGTCCGGCCCCTTGCCGCTTTTGTAGCTGCTGATCCAGCCCAGACCCTGCGCCTCGATGGGCGCGGCCTCGGGCTCGGGACCGACGTGGCTGGCCGGACCGGCACCGTGGGTCTTGCCGAAGGCGTGCCCGCCGGCGATGAGGGCGACGGTCTCGTAGTCGTTCATGGCCATGCGACGGAAGGTCTCGCGGATGTCGCGCGCCGCGGCCACCGGGTCGGGGTTGCCGTTCGGGCCCTCGGGGTTGACGTAGATGAGGCCCATCTGCACGGCGGCCAGTGGGTTATCCAGCTCGCGATCGCCGGAGTAACGCTTATCCTCCAGCCACTTGCCCTCCGGCCCCCAGTAGACCGATTCATCCGGCTCCCAGGCATCCACCCGGCCGCCGCCGAAGCCGAAGGTCTTGAAGCCCATCGATTCCAGGGCGACGTTGCCGGCCAGGATCATCAGATCGGCCCAGGAGATCTTGCGGCCGTATTTCTGCTTGATCGGCCAAAGCAGCCGCCGCGCCTTGTCCAGGTTGGCGTTGTCGGGCCAGCTGTTGACCGGGGCAAAGCGCTGTTGCCCCGTGCCGGCGCCGCCGCGCCCGTCGCTGATGCGGTAGGTGCCGGCACTGTGCCAGGCCATGCGGATCATGAGTGGCCCGTAGTGACCGAAATCCGCCGGCCACCAGTCCTGTGAGTCGGTCATGAGCTTACGTAAGTCCTCCTTGACGGCGGCCAGGTCGAGGCTCTCAAATTCGCGCGCATAGTCGAAGTCCGCCCCCATGGGGTCCGACTTGGGCGAGTTCTGACGCAGGAGGTTGAGGTTCAAGCGGTGCGGCCACCACTGGGCGTTGCTGGGGCCGTCGCCGGCCGCCTGGGTGTGGAAGGGGCATTTTCCTTGCATGGTCGTCTCCTAGGCAGGTTGAAAGTCAAGGCGTCCGGTGCGCGCTGCTGCACGGTTGCAATCTATCAGACTCGGACCGGCCCAACGGTCGGCGCAGCCGACATCTGACCCGACGGCGCGGTGCACACAGTGACCTGACACATCGTCAAAATAGACCTGCCCAGCTAACCTGTGAAATTGATTGTTGTATATGTATCGATCTACAGAGTCGATCAACATACGATGGCGGGTGGTCGGCCTGCAGACCGACCTTCCACGCGCACCAGGGCTTACGCGCTGCACGGGTCGGGTTGATCAGGACGACGCAGGATGAAGTTCCCACAACTCCCCCTCGGCACACGCTTCGTGTTCGACGGCAAGGTCTACGTCAAGACTGTGTAGAGAGCAAATAATCTGTCCGGACT
>JBBIKZ010000181.1:0-3143 GCA_037445185.1 Hydrogenophilales bacterium
GTTCAATTCTCCTCACCCCAGTCGGCATGGCAGGTGCAATTGGGGTCTTTGCTCACGGTGCCGTCGCAGCAGACGATCTTGCCGGCGCGGCAGCCGCAGATGCCCTTGTGTCCCTTGCAGCAGTCGATCGGCATGCCTTGCGCGAGGTGGATGCGATCCCCGGCGCTGTCCCGGCAGGCGGTGCCGGCCGGCGCGGCATGGCCGTTGGGCGCGGCGAACACCGTTACCTCAGGCGAGGCGGCAATCGACGGGGCGGTGGCGATGCCGCCCAGGGCAAGCAGTGCGGCGAGGGCGAGGGCGCGACGTGTGTTCATGATGCAGGTCTCCTGTGGGGCGTTTGTCCGACTATACAACGATCGGCCCGACACGTCGGATGACCGCCTGCTTGCGCACGGCAGTCTGGGGCACGAGGGTGTCGGCCCGACGGCCGGCCTACGCGTCTTCCCACGCCACATGACGGACGTAGGTCAGGCTTCAGCCTGACGGGTTTTTTGTTGCGATTTACGGTTGTCGGGCTGAAGCCTGACCTACGCCCGCCCTACGCCCGACCTCCTGTCCGACCTACGCGCCGACCTACTTGCCCGGGGCAGCCCAGACGCCGTCCCAGTCCTCGGCCGGCGGGTGGGCGCGAAATTGGGCGATGCGCTCGAGGTAGACCTGGCTCGCGCGGTCGTCGGCGTCGGCCGCCAGACACTGCCGGAACTGGGCCTCGGCGCCGTCCCAGTCGCGTGCCCGGTAGCGCGCCAGGCCGTCCTCGAAGGTCTTGACCCGGCCGACGGTGTCGGCGGGCAGCCGTTCTGCTTCGCCGATGAGCTCGTACACGCGCACCGGCTCGGTCTTGCCGGCCACGCGCAGGCTGTCGAGCTCGCGGAAGACGAGAGCTTCGCCGGCCTGGCGCCGGGTCTCCTCCGCCACCAGGATGCGGCTGCCGTAGAACTTGTTGGCCTGCTCCAGACGCGAGGCGAGGTTCACGGTGTCGCCGATGACGGTGTAGCCGCGCGAGGTGTCGGAGCCGATGTTGCCCACGGTGACGTCACCGGTGGCGATGCCCATGCGCACGTCGATCGCGGGCAGCCCGTGGCGGATGCCGAGCAGTTCCGGCAGCTCGCGCTGCAGTTCGGTCAGGCGCGCCACCTGATCGAGGGCGGCCAGGCAGCACAGGCGGGCGTGGCTCGCCGCATCGGTGAAGGGCGGGCCCCAGAAGGCCATGACCGAGTCGCCGATGTACTTGTCGATGATGCCTTGGCGGGCGCGGATCACCTCGGCCATGAGGGCGAAGTAGCGGTTGAGGAAGCGCACCGCCGTGTCCGGTGTCAGGCCCTCGCACATCCTGGTGAACCCGGCCAGGTCGGAGAAGAACACGGTCATGGTGTGCCGCTCGCCGCCCTCGGCCGGCAGGCGGTTTTCCAGCAGCCCCTGGACGATGCGCGGGTCGACGTACTTGCCGAAGGTCTCGCGGATGTGCTCCTTCTCGCGCAGGCCGGCCACCATGTGGTTGAAAGATTCGGCAAGGGTGGCGAGCTCGTCGCGCGTCTTGACCAGGATCTCCACGTCCAGGTCGCCCTGCTCCACCGCCTGGGTGCCGCCGAGCAGGCGCCGGATGGGCTCGACCAGCGAGCGGGTCACCGCCCAGGCGAAGATGAGGCCCAGCACGGTGGCGATGGCGGTGATGATCCAGTTGAGCCGGACCGCCCTCGCCTCCTCGGCCTTGGCGCGGGCGGCGGTCTCGCGCGTGAGGGTGTTGAGCAGCTCGATTGCCTTGCCAATCTCGCTGTCGACGCTGTCCTTTTCCCTGAGCAGGGCGGCGCGCACGAGTCTCTGGCTGCGCGGCGTGCCCTCCTCAGCCTCGATCTGAAATTCGCGGAAGGTGGCGTGGAAACGCTGGCGGGCGGTCTGGATGGCGGGCAGCTGACGCGCGAGCACGGCCAGCGTCACCTCGTCCAGGCGGATGCTGCGGTCGGCCTTCGCCTCGTCGAGCAGTCGCAGCGAGGAGTCCACGATCTGGTCGGCATTGATGCCGCGCAGGTCGAAAGCGCGCGACTCCTTGGCGAGGAATTCGGCGTCGGGGGTGGCCGCCTGCATGCCGGCCAGGATGCGCTCCATGTGCACCATCTGCTGGCGGATCAAGATCTCGACGCTGGCCACCTGCTCCTGCAGGGGCAGGTAGTAGTCCGACAGTGCCCGCACCTGGTTGTTGAGCTGGCGGGAATTGAGCACCGACAGCCAGGTGACGATCACCATCAGGGCCAGCAGGACCAGGGTGATGCCGAAGATCTTGAGGCGGATGGGGCGGCGCATGCCGTGGCGTCAGTCCTGGGCTCCGGGATGGCGGGGTTCTAGGCCACCATCTTACTCCGGCGTCTCCACCAGCACGTGCTCGAGGTGGTGACGGTCGGCCCATTTCTCGAGGTGCCAGCCGTGCTCGTCGAAGTGGAACCAGTTCAGGGCGCAGTTGGGGATGACGAAGTCGCGCGGTGTGTCCAGCGGCCGACCGGTGGCCTTGCGGTAGAGGATGTCCAGCATGCCGCCGTGGCAGACGGCACAAATGGTCTGGCCAACGTGGTGGCGTACCATCCAGTTGACGCCCTCGGTGACGCGGGCGGCGAAAGCGAGCATGCTCTCGCCGGTCTCGAAATCGTAGTGGGGATCGCGGGCGACATAGCGCGCATAGGCCTCGGGATATTTCACCACCGCCTCGGCCGCCGTGAGCCCCTCGAAGATGCCGTAGTTGCGCTCGCGGATCTGCGGCAGCACACGGATCTCCAACCCCTCACGCTCGGCGATGGCCCGCGCGGTGTCCATGGCGCGGCTCAGGTCGCTGCTGTAGATCATGGCGAAGCGGTGGTGCGCGGCGTTGTAGGCCATGGCCAGGGCCTGGGCGCGGCCCGTGGCGTTGAGGGGGATGTCGAGATGGCCCTGGATGCGCTTTTCGACGTTCCAGTCCGTCTCGCCATGGCGAACGAAACAGATGCGGGTGCTCATAGTGCATACCGGACCTGCCCAGCCTAGCAGCCTGTCGGGCATGAGCTGGCGAAGTCAGTGAAATCCATGCGCAGCGGGTTGGAGCTGACGAATTTCGGCAATCGACGCACGAATTCCTCCGTTACCTGCTACTGCGGACGCAATACGGCCATGCGTTTCAA
>JBBIKZ010000182.1:0-3132 GCA_037445185.1 Hydrogenophilales bacterium
CTGATGGTGGAAGACAGCGGCTTTGACAGTGCGCGAGTGCTGTTTGCCAAGGCAGAAGAACGCGAGGCATGGGCGAGCGAAGGGCGGAGACTGGACTTCCTCTGCAAGTGGAATCCGCGCAAGCAGGTCAAGGCGGCTTGGGTGGCCCAGGCCGAGGCCGCAAGTGTTCCGCATCGAAATACCCCGTTCCGCGCAGGCGGAAGGTCGGGGCTTGTGCTGGAGCAGGAAAATGAGGTAACGCCGCCCCGCCCACGCCGACTTTCGGGGTCCCAAGGCAAGGCGCCGCCCCGAAAAAGACCCTCGGCAGTCACATAAACCGGGCCGTCCGGCGGAAAATCATGCCAGATCGCTCACATGAGAGGTTTTGACTTTGATGAACACGGATTCAGGTCAATGTCATGATGCCGGCGGACGGGCCGCGCTCATCCGGGGTCGCGGCCGGCAGGGTTGAGGCTGGCGGCTCGCTCATCTGTGGCCTTGTCTCATCAGGCCGGTACTGGCCGGCGGCCGGGCCTGGGCGCGATCAGTCATGGAGCGTGAACAGCTTGTCGAAGTTGGCGATCTCCAGTACCTGCCGGACCGTCCCCGTCGCCCCCGACAGGATGACCTGCTTGCCATGTTCCTCCGCCCTGTCGCGCAGGATGAGGAGCATGCCCAGGGCCGAGCTGTCGAGATATTGCACCCGGGCGAGGTCGAGCTCGAGCGCCCTGACCGCGGGCTGGCCGAGGACGTTGTCGCAGGCCCGGCGAATGTCCTTGTGGGTGTTGAAGTCGAAGGAACCCTCGAGGGCGAGCACCCCCCGTGCTTCCCGTATGGTGGTCTGGATCTGCATGCAATCACCTGCCTGTGGAATGACCTGATTCGATGCATTTACGGCTGGATGCCGCCCTCTCTTGACCCTGACCCTGCTGCAGTCGGGGCGCGCGACTGTGGCTGCGGGTCGCCGAACGCAGCGGCGAGGCAGGGGACGTGGCCCCCTATTGATCCGGCACGAATACGCCTTCACGCGGCGTAGCGCACGCGGGGGTGTTGGAAGTAGGCCCGCACGCGCTGCGGGTTGGCCTCGATGAAGCACAAGTGCTGCTCGGCAGCGGCGCGCGGCTTGGACTTGGTGCCGATGGCGTGCCTGAGGTCGGCGTCCCGCCGCTCGTCGGGCTTGAGCGCGGGGCGGTACTCAGGCCCGTGAGCGCCACGATGGCCATCACGCCTTGGCCCTTGCGGCGCAGCCGAACGACTTGCTTGCGCCGCGCGTGAAGTTGCTCAGGCTTATGGTCGCTAACGTCCGCTTTGACCAGGCAGCCTCGATGCCAGACGCCCCTCCCGAGCGGAAGGCGGGCGCGTAGCGGTGTCACCCGGCGGGTGAGGCTGATCGAAGGCGGAATTCGCAACACCGGTGCGGCCTTCCGGAGGTTTGAGAGCGGACAACTGCGGTTTTTGGGTTCAACCCTTGATGCACACCTTGGGCCGCAGAAAGGCCACCCTGCGGGCCAGACCGGCGCGCTCTGTGGCCTCCGCCACCAGATCCACATCCTTGTAGGCCCCCGGCGCCTCCTCCGCCGCCCCGCGCAACGACTTGGTGCGGATGAGGATGCCACGTGCCTTCAGCTCGTCGATGAGCTCGCGTCCACGCCAGTGCTTCAATGCCTGCTTGCGGCTCATGGCACGCCCTGCCCCATGGCTGGCGGAAGACCACGCTTTGGCCTCGCTCTCGGCCGTGCCGGCCAGCACATAGGATCCGGTCCCCATGCTGCCGCCGATGATCACCGGTTGCCCCACGGCGCGGTAGGCCTCGGGGATGGCCGGATGCCCGGGCCCCAAGGCGCGGGTCGCCCCCTTGCGGTGCACGTAGAGATGCCGCTCGCGCCCTTCCCACAGGTGCTTTTCGAGCTTGCAGGTGTTGTGCGAGACGTCGTAGAGGGTGGTCAGCCTTGCCCCCGGGATCACGCCGGCGAAACTCTGTCGCGTCAGATGGGTGAGGATTTGCCGGTTGGCCAGGGCCACGTTGATGGCGGCGTTCATCGCGCCCAGGTATTCCTGGCCCTCGGGGGACTTGATGGGGGCGCAGGCCAGCTCCCGATCCGGCAGGCTGATGCCGAGGCGAGCGGCCGCCTTGGCCAGGCTCACCAGGTAGTCGGTGCCGATCTGATGCCCCAGGCCGCGTGAGCCGCAATGGATGGACACCACGACCTGCCCCTCGTGCAGCCCATAGTCCTCGGCCGCTGTCGGGTCATGGATCCGCTCCACGACCTGCACCTCCAGGTAGTGGTTGCCCGAACCCAGGGTGCCCATCTCACCCCGCTGACGCTTCTTGGCCAGGTCGGATACGTTGCCCGGTACCGCCCCCTTCATGCGGCCTTGCTCCTCGATGAACGCCAGGTCGGCCTCGACGCCGTAGCCCCGTTTCACCGCCCACTGCGCACCGTCGAGCATGATCTGGTCCAGTTCGTGGAGACCGAGTTTGAGATTGCCCTCCTCGCCCACACCGGCTGGAATGTCTCTGAACAGGGCATCGGCGAGCTCAGGCAGGAAGGGCGCGACTTCCTCCAGATCCAGGTTGGTGCGCAGGCAGCGGATACCGCAGGAGATATCGAAGCCCACGCCGCCGGCCGAGATGATGCCGCCCTCGTCCGGATCGAAGGCCGCCACCCCGCCGATCGGGAAGCCATAACCCCAGTGCGCGTCCGGCATGGTGATGGCCGGGCCGACCATGCCCGGCAGCCGCGCCACATTGGTGATCTGGGTGAGCACCATCTCGTCCATGCCCTCCAGCAGCGGCGCGCTGCCGTACAACCTCACCTCCGAGCGGGTTTCCCCGTCCGCCTTCGGGACGGTGTAGCAGTACTCGTTAAGTTGCCTCAGTTGCCGCATATCCATGCCTACCCCCTGTTACCTGTGCCATGACCACGCTGATCAACACTCTAAGCATAGAGCGTTCGGCTGCCAGGGGTGGTTGCGGACATCGCTGGCATTGTCCCATGACCTGCAGCCCTGATGTGCGTCAGTGATGTCGCCTCGTGCTGGGTGAGGGGTGGTGTGGGGTGTTGGGGGGTAGGGTCAGTGGGGGTATGGAAATGGCAACGCCCTGCGTGGTGCAGGGCGTTGCGTGTGGAGGGGGGTCTGGCGATGACCTAC
>JBBIKZ010000183.1:0-3064 GCA_037445185.1 Hydrogenophilales bacterium
TCTTTCCTCAAAAAAAGGGGCGGGCAGGCCCGCCCCAACCCCTGCCAACCTCGGGGAGTCGATGGTCAGTAGGCCGCCTTGTCGTTGGCCTCGATGTAGCGTTCGGTCACCTTGCCGGACATCACCTTGTAGGCCCACGAGGTGTAGAACACGATCGGCGGCATGGGCATGACGATCAGTGTCGCCCAGAACATCAGCGACAGGGTGAGCTGGCTGGAGACGCTGTCCCACACCGTGAGGCTCGCCCCGGGTGCCGTCGAGGAGGGCATGACGAAGGGGAACAGGGCACCCCCGGCGGCACCCAGGATGCTGGCCAGACTCCCTTACAGACTCGCCTCAGACAGGGTGAGGCGGGTGCATTGCGCCGCGATCTCTACTACCGCATCGCCGTCTTCCCCATCCACCTGCCGCCCCTGCGCGAGCGGCCGGGGGTTCTGCCGCTCCTGTTGGAGGCCCTGCTCGCAGGGGCTGGCGAACGGCCGCAAGCTGAGGCTCAGCGCGGAGGCGCTGGCCGCACTACAGGCCTATGACTTTCCCGGCAACATCCGCGAGTTGCGCAACATCGTGGAACGCGCGGTGCTGCTCACGGACGGCGAGGTCATCCGACCGGAGGCACTGCCGGCCGACCTGACGCCCCGGCCACAGGGTGCCGCTGCGGATGCGGAGGAGGCGATCCTGCCGCTGGACCAGGTCGAGCACCGCTATGTCCGTTGGGCCCTCGAACGCGTCAACGGCGACAAGAAACGCCTGGCCAGGCTGTTGGGCATCAGCGAGCGCACCTTGTACCGTAAACTTGAGGCTTGACGACGGCGACTGAAAGTTGATCGAATTAGTCGGATAATGATTTCGCAATCAGGAGCAATCATGAATCAGGCGGCAAGTCAGGTGAGCGACCCCAAGCAGGTCATGCACTCCATCATCCAGCGCATCGCCACCGGGCCGGAGCTGTCCAAGGACATCGCCCGCGAGGAGGCCTATCTGGGCATGAAGGCCATACTGGATGGGCAGATCGACCCGGTGCAGTGCGGCATCTTCTTCATCGCCTTGCGCATGAAGCGGGAGACGGACGACGAGAACAAGGGCGTGCTGGACGCTATCCTGGAGGCCACCGAGCGGGTGATCGCCGAGGTGGACGAGGTGGTCGACATCGCCGACCCTTACGACGGCTACAACCGCTGCCTGCCGGCGGCCCCCTTCCTGCCGCCCCTGCTCGCCGAGCTGGGCGTGGCGGCGGTCAACCACGGCGTCGACAAGGTCGGCCCGAAGTACGGTGTCACCGCGCGCCATGTCCTGCAGGCGGCCGGCGTGGAGGTGGACCTCGATCCGCAGACGGCCGCCAAGCGCCTGTCCGACCCCGCCCTGGGCTGGACCTACATCGACCAGGCGCGCTTCTGTCCCAAGCTGCACGACCTGGTGACGTTGCGCGGCAAGATCATCAAGCGCCAGGCGGTCACGACCGTCGAGGTGGCCGCGCGCCCCATCGCCGGCCGCCGGCGCACGCACTTCGTCACCGGCTATGTGCACAAGCCCTATCCGCCCGTCTACGCCATGCTCGCTCGCCACGCCGGCTTCGACTCGGCGCTCATCATCCGCGGCGTCGAGGGCGGGGTGATCCCCAGCCTGCGCCAGCCGGGCAAATACTATTGGTTTCACGATCGCGGCGAGGAGGTGGAGGCCGACCTCGATCCCCAGGCTCTGGGCATCGCACAGAACGTGCGCGCGGTGCCGTTGCCGGAGGGCCTGCCCAAGAGCGAGCGGGCGGGTGACGAGGTGGCCATCATGGTGGACGTGACAGCCACCGCCCGCGCCGCAGCCGAAGCGGGCCTGGCCGCGCTGAGCGGGGTAAAGGGACTGACCTACGATACGCTCGTCCTCGGCGCCGCCCTCATCCTGCATCATGTCGGCCGCGCCCGCAGCCTGGCGGAGGCCGCCGACATGGCCCGCGCCGCGATGGACTCCGGGCGGGCCCTGGCGAGGATCAAATGATGGGCGCTGCCTACGAGGCCGTGGCGCGGGAGGACGAGCTCACGCCAGGCCAGATGAAACGCGTCAAGGTGGGCGAGCGTAGGCTTCTGCTCTGCCGCACCGACGAGGCGTGGTTTTGCGTGGACGAACTGTGCAGCCACGAGGACTATTCCCTCTATTTCGGCTGCATCAAGGGCCGCTCGATCAAGTGCTCGCTGCACGGCAGCTACTTCGATCTCGCCACCGGCCGGCCCCTCAACGAACCGGCCGAGCGTCCCATCTGCACCTACCCGCTGCGGGTGGAGGCGGGCCAGGTGTGGGTGAGCGCCACACCCGACCCAGATACGGCCGTTACAGCGGCCGCTTGATGGAGATGCCGCCGCGGATCATGCCGGGGCTGTAACCGGTGGCCTTGTCGTGCGGATACTCTGCGGCGAGACGCGCCTTGACGCCCTCGGGGATGTTCTCGGGGCGACCATGGCAGATGGTGCAGACTGGCTGCATCGGCAGGGCCTTCAAATAGCGGAAGACCTTGCCGGCCGGTTCCTCGACGACCTGGGCGAATTCCAGCGTCTCCGGCTTGGCCCCCTCGGCCAGCCGCCGCTCCAGGATTTTGAGCGCCCCCTGTTCCCACTCGTCGGGGGTGCCCAGGAGCGGATTGCGGGTCTTGAGGCTCACCCGGGTCACACGCCAGCCGGTGGTGCGTGACATCTCGCTGGCGATGGCCGGGGCCTTCTCCTTGCACACGGAGATGGCGGATTCTGGGCCACCGCTCGCCATCTGCTTCTGCAATTCGCCACCTAGCTGCTTGATCAACTGCAGGGCGGTTTTGCGGGCGTGCTCGGTCATCTGTGCCTCATCGGCAAGCGTGGGCAGCGTCAGCGCGGCCAGGGTCAGGGTCAACAGGGTCTTGCGCATGTCGGTCTATCTCCTCTAAATGGTCGGCACGGACCTGACGGTCCGCCGCCATTATGCCCGAATCGCCGCGTCCGTCGGTCGCCTGCACGTTGGGGGTGGATGTATTCCTCGCCACGGTTCGGACTACCGGCTGGCCGGCGACGCACGGGCTGTGGCGATGCCTCGGCCATGATTCATGTTG
>JBBIKZ010000184.1:0-3057 GCA_037445185.1 Hydrogenophilales bacterium
CGCTGCACGCACTGGCACCCGCGTCGGCGGACGCGAGCTTCCGCCGCTATTTCCGTGCCACCACCGCGGGTGGCAGCTACATCGTCATGGATGCCCCGCCCGAGCATGAGGACTGCCGGCCCTATATCCACGTCGCCGCGCTTTTCCGGGCGGCGGGGGCGAATACGCCGGAGATCCACGCCCAGGATCTCAAGCAGGGCTTCCTGCTGTTGACCGACTTCGGCAACAGCACCTATCTCGCCGCCCTCGACCCCGACAACGCGGACCGGCTTTATCGCGCTGCCAACACGGCCCTGGTCCGCATCCAGGCCGCCAGCCGGCCGGGCGAGTTGCCGGCCTATGACCGTGAACTGCTGCTGCGCGAGCTGCGGCTCTTTCCGGACTGGTATCTGGACCGTCATCTCCAGTACGTGCTCTCGCCCCGGCAGCGCGAGGTGCTGGAGGAGAGCTTCGACGCCATCCTGGCCAACAATCTGGCCCAGCCCCGGGTCTACGTGCACCGCGACTGGCACTCGCGCAACCTGATGGTCACCGAGCCCAATCCCGGCGTGCTCGATTTCCAGGACGCGGTCTTTGGCCCGATCACCTACGACCTGGTGTCCCTGTACAAGGATGCCTACATCTATTGGGAGGAAGAGCGGGTGCTCGACTGGGTGATCCGTTACTGGGAGTCGGCGCGCCGGGCGGGGCTCCCGGTTGCCGCCGATTTCGCCGCCTTCTACCGCGATTTCGAATGGATGGGCGTGCAACGGCACCTCAAGGTGCTGGGCATCTTCGCCCGCCTCTACCACCGCGACGGCAAGGATGGCTACCTCAAGGACATGCCGCTCGTCATGCACTACCTGCGCCGGGCATGCGAGCGCTACCGCGAACTGCACCCCCTGCTGCGTCTGCTGGACGCCATCGAACAACGCCCGCTTCAGGCCGGTTACACCTTCTGACCGCCCATGCGCGCCCACGCCTCCCCATACCAAGCCATGATCCTGGCCGCGGGATACGGTGAGCGCATGCGTCCGCTGACCGAGCACACCCCCAAACCGCTGCTCGTGGCGGGGGGCAAACCGCTCATCGTCTGGCAGATCGAGCGCCTCAGGGCCGCCAGCTTTACCGACCTGGTGATCAACCATGCCCACCTGGGCGCGCAGATCGAGAACTTTCTCGGCGATGGGGCGGCCTATGGGGTGGCGATCCGCTACTCCGCCGAACGGGAGCCCCTGGAGACGGCGGGCGGGATCGCCCAAGCCCTGCGGCTGCTGGGAGACGCCCCGTTCATGGTGACCAACGCGGACATCCACACCGATTTCGATTATTCGCGCCTCGCCGGCATCCTCGCCGCCATGGCGGCAGACCCCGGGCGGCTGGCGCATCTGGTGCTGGTGGACAATCCGCCGCACCACCCCGCGGGCGACTTCGTCCTGCTCGACGGCCGGGTGGACGACCCGGCACGTGCCGCCCGGCACGCCCCGACCCTCACCTTTTCCGGCATCGCCTGCTACCGACCGGAACTGTTCGCGGGCATCCCCCCTGGCCACAAGGCCAAGCTGGCGCCCCTGCTCAAGGCGGCGATGGCGCGGGGGCAGGTGACCGGCGAACACCATCGGGGAAGCTGGATGGACGTGGGCACCCCCGAGCGTCTGCACGCCCTGGACGCGGCCTTGCGGAGGGACCCTGCCCATGCCTGATACGACCGTCCATCTTAAGCGGCGCCGGCGCGTGCTCGAGCAGATGGGCGAGGGGGTCATGATCATCGCCCAGGCGCCGGAGGCGTTGCGCAACCGCGACACCCACTACCCTTACCGGTACGACAGCTATTTCTACTGGCTGACCGGCTTCCCCGAGCCGGAGGCCGTGCTGGTGCTGGTGGCGGGCCGCCGGCTGCGGCAGATCCTGTTCTGTCGCGACAAGCACCCGGAACGGGAGACCTGGGATGGCTACCGCTATGGCCCGAAGGCGGCAGCGGAGGTCTTCGGCTTCGATGCCGCCTATCCCATCGATCAGCTCGACAGGCGCATCGGGCGTTACCTCGCCGACAAACCCTCCCTCTATTACCTCATCGGTCGCGACGCGGCATGGGACGGCCGGGTGCTCGCCTGGCTCAACGCCGTGCGCGGCCGCAGCCGGGCCGGGGTGCGGGCGCCGGAGCGGCTCGTCGAGGCGCGTGGTCTGCTGGACGAACTGCGACTGATCAAGGATGCGCACGAGCTCGGCCTCATGCGGCGGGCCGCCGACATCTCCGCCGCCGCCCATCGCCGTGCCATGCGCGCTACCTCGCCAGGCCGCCACGAATACGAGATCGAGGCCGAGCTGATCTACGAATTCCGTCGTCAGGGCGCCGCCGCGCCGGCCTACACCCCCATCGTCGCCGGCGGGGCGAACGCCTGCGTGCTGCACTACGTCAGCAACGACCAGCCCCTGCGCGACGGCGACCTGCTGCTCATCGACGCCGGCGCTGAATACGCCGGCTATGCCGCCGACATCACCCGCACCTTCCCGGTCAACGGTCGCTTCAGCGGCCCCCAGCGTACCGTCTACGAGATCGTGCTGGCCGCCCAGGCCGCCGCCATCGACCAGGTGCGGCCCGGCAACCCGTGGAACGCCCCGCATGAGGCCGCCCTCAGGGTGCTCACCCAGGGCCTCAAGGACATCAAGCTGCTGCGCGGAGAGCTGGACGGACTCATCGAGGCCGAGGCCTACAAGCCCTATTACATGCACCGCACGGGCCATTGGCTGGGCATGGACGTGCACGATGCCGGCGAGTACAAGGTGGACGGGCAATGGCGCCCCTTCCAGCCCGGCATGACCTGCACCGTCGAGCCCGGCCTGTACCTCCGGGCGGACAAGGGTGTACCCAGGGCCTACCGCGACATCGGCATCCGCATCGAGGACGACGTGCTGGTGACCGAGTCGGGCTGCGAGGTCCTCACCGCAGCGGTGCCCAAGACCGTCGCCGAGATCGAGGACTGGATGCGCGAGCGGCCGCCGGCCGCCGACGGGGGAGGCAGTCGAGATGGGCGAGATGAACGCATTGCCTACTCATGTTGACATCGCCATTGTCGG
>JBBIKZ010000185.1:0-3023 GCA_037445185.1 Hydrogenophilales bacterium
CCCCGCAAGGAGGAGCAACGCAGCCAGACGCGCGCTCAAACCCGAAAGCGGGCGCGTAGCGGTCTCACCTTCCGGGTGAGCGTGCTCGGAGGCGCAAACGTCAGGTTCCATGCGTCTTTGCGAAGGCCAAGGAGCGGTCAACTGAGGTTTTTAGGATTATAGTGTAGTACGAATGTCACCCCTGTCGTCGGGTTGGGCGCGCTGAAGCGAGGATCGGGCGGTCGGGATAGCGGATCATCCCGATCTGCCGGCTGCATGATCAGGATCAGATCACCCAGGCGAGCGCGAACACGCCCAGCATGGTGAAGGCCAGTGCCAGCTTCAACAGGGCGCCGAAGAGCAGGCCCAGCGTCGCCCCCACGCCCGCCTGGGTCGCCTGCTGGAGGGTCGCCTTGCGGCTGAACTCGCCCAGGACGGCGCCGAGCAGGGGCCCGATCAGGATGCCGGGCAGTCCGAAGAACAATCCGACCACGCCCCCCACGGCCGCGCCGACGGCGGCGCGGGGGGAGGCGCCGAATTTCTTCGCGCCCAGCGCCGTGGCCAGGAAATCGATGCCGTAGCTCAGCACGGTGAGCACACCCAGCAGCGCGAGGGTCACCCAGCCTACATGGACGAAGTCCCCCGCCCAGGCCAGCAGGACGAGTCCCGCGTACATCAGTGGGATGCCGGGCAGCACCGGCAGGATCAGGCCGGCGAGGCCGAGCACGATCAGGAGTCCGGCCAGCAGCCAGAGCAGGATCTGCAACGCGGCGTCAGGCATGGCGGTCAGCACCCCGCACGACTGCAGGTCGGGTGCCGTCCGCAGCAGGGACAACCAACCCGGTCGGTGAGATTTCCATTGCGCCGAGGCCGTCGGGGGTGAACACTGTAGGGACATCGAACGTCATGAGGAGGTCATAATGCCCCATCCCGCCCCATCTCACCATCGTCTCTGCACGCGTCTGCTGACCCTGCTGCTCGCCCTGGTCTGGCTGTTCCAGCTGCCCTCGGCACGGGCCGCCGAGGAGGAGACCTATGACCAGGACTCCGTGCTGCAGGCGGCCATCGAATTCTTCGGTCAGACCACCGAGGGGCTGGCCAAGGTCATCGAAAAGTCCTTCAGGGACCACGGCCGTCCGGTCGGCTACATCCGCGGCGAGGAGGTGGCCGGCGCCATCACCGTGGGCCTCGTCTACGGGCAGGGTGAACTCACGCTCAAGAACGGCACGGCCGCCAAGGTCTATTGGCAGGGTCCGTCCATCGGTTTCGATCTGGGACTGAATGCCGCCAAGGTGTTCGTGCTGGTCTACAACCTCAAGGACAAGGAGCGCATCTACCAGCGCTTCCCCGGCGTGGACGGCAGCCTCTACTGGGTGGCCGGCGTGGGCATGAACTACCAGCGTCGCGACGACATCGTGCTCGCCCCCATCCGCCTGGGGGTGGGCTGGCGCGCGGGGGCGAGTGTGGGCTACATGCACTACACCCGCGACCGGCGCTGGCTGCCCTTGTGACGGAGCGGCCGGTGCCCGGCAGGCCCGGCCTCAGACCCCCTGCTTGAGGCTCGCCTCGATGAAGCCGTCGAGGTCACCGTCGAGCACCGCCTGCGTGTTGCCGACCTCGACGTTGGTCCGCAGGTCCTTGATGCGCGACTGGTCGAGCACGTAGGAGCGGATCTGGTGGCCCCAGCCGATGTCGGTCTTGCTCTCTTCCAGCTTCTGCTGTTCGGCCAGGCGCGTGCGCAGCGCCAGCTCGTACAGGCGCGCGCGCAGCATCTTCCAGGCCTCGTCCCGGTTGCGGTGCTGCGAGCGGTCGTTCTGGCACTGCACGACGATGCCGGTGGGGATGTGGGTCAGGCGCACCGCCGAGTCGGTCTTGTTGATGTGCTGACCGCCGGCACCGGAGGCGCGGTAGGTGTCGACGCGCACGTCGGCCGGGTTGATGTCGATCTCGATGGAGTCGTCCACCTCGGGGTAGACGAACACGCTGGCGAAGGAGGTGTGCCGGCGCGCGTTGGCGTCGAAGGGCGATTTGCGCACCAGCCGGTGCACGCCGGTCTCGGTGCGCAGGTAGCCATAGGCATAATCCCCGTCGACGCGGATGGTGGCGCTCTTGATCCCCGCCACCTCGCCCTCGGACTCTTCCAGCAGCTCGGCCTTGAAACCCTTGCGCTCGCAGTAGCGCAGGTACATGCGCTCGAGCATGCCGGCCCAGTCCTGCGCCTCGGTGCCGCCGGCGCCGGCATTGATCTCGATGAAGCAGGGATTGGGGTCCATGGGGTTGGCGAACATGCGGCGAAACTCCATCGCCGCCACCTGCTGCTCGATGCCCGCCACGTCGGCGATCAACGCCTCCAGGGTGGCGTCGTCGTTTTCCTCGCGCGCCAGCTCGAACAGCTCGGTGGCGGCGGCGAGCTCCGCATCGATGCTCTCCAGGGCGAGCACGACCCCCTCCAGGGCCTTGCGTTCGCGGCCGATCTCCTGGGCGCGCTGGGGGTCGTCCCAGAGGCCGGGTTCTTCGGCGATGCGGATGACCTCGTCCAGCCGGTTGCGTTTGCCGGCATAGTCAAAGAAACCCCCGTAAGGCCCGGGCGCGCTGCGCAAGATCGGCGAGGGTTTGCGACAGTTGGTTGAGGCGTTCGGCTTCCATGCGGCTATCCTGAATTCAGCGGGTAAAACCTGATTATCCTAAAAACCTCAGTTGAACGCGCCCGAAGGCGGGTTTGTGCGTGTGGCTGGCAAGGCGCGACGACGCCGCGGGGTCGTTCCCCGCAAGGAGGAGCAACGCAGCCAGACGCGCGCACAGACCCGAAAGCGGGCGCGTAGCGGCCTCACCTTCCGGGTGAGCGTGCTCGGAGGCGCAAACGTCAGGTTCCATGCGTCTTTGCGAAGGCCAAAGAGCGGTCAACTGAGGTTTTTAGGATTATACTGTCTGCACCCCCTCATCATCCGGCCATGAAACCCGATTACCGCTATTTCGATCACGAGGCCGACATCGGCATCGAGGCCGAGGGCGAGACGCTGGAGGCGGCCTTCGAGGCGGCGGCG
>JBBIKZ010000186.1:0-2972 GCA_037445185.1 Hydrogenophilales bacterium
GGGTCTGTGCGCGCGTCTGGCTGCGTTGCTCCTCCTTGCGGGGAACGACCCCGCGGCGTCGTCGCGCCTTGCCAGCCACACGCACAAACCCGCCTTCGGGCGCGTTCAACTGAGGTTTTTAGGTTAAATTATGAATATCACTCATTAACAAGTGAATAAATTTCGTTTGTATTCATGTCTGTGCGCGCGGAAACTGTATCCAATCGGCACAGGCCCTCGATGCGGGCGGCTTGTCTTCTCGAGCGCGAGGCCTGGCCGCGCAGGCCACCGGCGGATTCCCCCCACCGGGCCGTGCGAAGCCGGCGCATAGTGCGGGCGGGCCAGCGCTGCGCCAGGTGTCGCCAGCCGGGGCCACCCCCGCCCGATGGGCGACCCGCTTGGGTGTGCCGTGTCCCTACGTTTATTGGAGGCCAACGTCATGACACTCATCCACACACTTGGGATGCCGCGCATGGGCGCGCAGCGTGAGCTGAAATGGGCCCTCGAGGCCTACTGGAGAGGCGATAGCGATGCCCAGGCGCTAATCGAGACGGCGCGGGCCCTGCGCGCCCGCCACTGGGCGATGCAGACCGAGGCAGGCTGTGACTGCGTAGCCGTGGGCGACTTCTCCCTCTATGACCACGTGCTCGACATGAGCGCACGTCTGGGGGCGGTGCCGGCGCGTTTTCAGGCGGGCGAAGGCGAGGTCGATCTCGACACTTACTTCCGCATGGCGCGCGGCCGCGCCCCCAGCGGCGCGCCCGCATACGCCTGCGAGATGACCAAGTGGTTCGACACCAACTACCACTACCTGGTGCCGGAACTCACCCCGGCGCAGGACTTTCGCCTGGCGCGCGGTGACATCTTCGAACAGGTCGACGAGGCGCGCGGCCTGGGCCATCGTACCAAAGCCGTGCTCGTCGGGCCGCTGACCTGGCTGTGGCTGGCGAAGATGCGCCCGCAGGGCGACAAGCTCGCGCTGTTGGAGCGCCTGCTGCCCGTCTATCGCGACCTGCTCGCACGCCTGGCGGCGCGCGGGGTGCAGTGGGCGCAGCTCGACGAACCCATTCTTGCGCTGGACCTTCCTGCGGACTGGCGGCAGGCCTTCGGTCAAGCCTATGCGGCCCTGCAAGGGGCGGGCCCGGCGATCATGGTCGCCGTCTATTTCGGCGGCCTGGAGGACAACCTGCCGATGGCCTTGGACCTGCCCGTGGCCGGCCTACACGTCGATGCGGTCAGCGCACCGCAGGAGCTCGAGCGCATCGCCGTAGGCTTGGCGGCGTCCAAGGTGCTTTCGGCCGGGGTGATCGATGGGCGCAACGTCTGGCGTGCCGATCTCACCGCCTGGCTCGACCGGCTGGAGCCGGTGCATGCGCGGTTGGGCGAGCGGTTGTGGCTTGCCCCGTCCTGTTCGCTGCTGCATGTGCCGCTCGACCTCACCGGCGAGACGCGTCTCGATGCCGAGGTGCGGCCCTGGCTCGCCTTTGCCCGGCAAAAGCTGGAGGAGCTCGCCGTGCTCGCGCGCGGCCTGACGGCGGGCCGCGCGGCCATTGCCGACGCCCTGGAGGAAAACCGCGCGCAGCTCGCCGCCCGCCGTAGCTGCCCGCGGGTGCATCGGCCAGAGGTGGCCCAGCGCCTGGCCGGCATCGAGCCCAAGCACCTGCGCCGCGCCTCGCCCTATGCGCAGCGCGCCGAGCGGCAGCACGCGCGCTTGCGCCTGCCCATGTTGCCCACCACCACCATCGGTTCCTTTCCGCAGACGGCGGCGATCCGCACCCTGCGCCGAGATTGGAAGGCTGGCCGCATCGACGACGCCCACTATGAAGCCGGCATGCGTGCCGAGATTGCGCACTGCATAGCGGTGCAGGAACGCCTGGGGTTGGACGTGCTGGTACATGGTGAGGTCGAGCGCAACGACATGGTGGAGTATTTCGGCGAACTGCTGGATGGCTTCGTCTTCACCGCCAACGGCTGGGTGCAGTCCTATGGTTCGCGCTGCGTCAAACCCCCCATCATCTTTGGCGACGTGGCGCGGCGCAAGCCCATGACCGTGGCCTGGGCGACCTATGCCCAGTCGCTCACCGAAAAGCCGGTCAAGGGGATGCTCACCGGACCGATCACCTTGCTCAAGTGGTCCTTCGTGCGCGACGACCAGCCTTGGGAGCAGACCGCGCGGCAGCTCGCGCTTGCCCTGCGCGATGAGATCCTCGACCTCGAGGCGGCCGGCATCGGCATCATCCAGGTAGACGAGCCCGCCTTCCGCGAGGCCCTGCCGCTGCGCCAGCACGCGCGCGCGCACTATCTGCGCTGGGCGGTGGATGCCTTTCGCCTGGCCACCGCGGACGTGCGCGATGACACCCAGATCCACACCCACATGTGCTACTCGGAGTTCAACGACATCATCAGCGCGATTGCCGAGCTCGATGCCGACGTCATCACCATCGAGACGGCGCGATCAAACATGGAGCTGCTGGAGGCCTTCGCCGACTTCGCCTATCCGAACGAGATCGGTCCGGGCGTGTACGACATCCACTCGCCCAATGTACCGCAGGTGGACGACATGGTGCGGCTGCTCGAACGCGCGGCGGCGGACATCCCGCCCGAGCGGCTGTGGGTCAACCCCGACTGTGGCTTGAAGACGCGTGCCTGGCCGGAGACCGAGGCGGCGCTCGCCAACATGGTGGCCGCGGCGCAGCGGCTGCGGCAGGTGTTTCAGGCAGCGTGAGCGGGCGGCCGGGCTGACCGAGGGGGCGGCACCAGCTACCGGCGCATCCCGTCCGGTGGTGCCGGCTTGCGGCTCAACGCCTGCCTTTGCAAGCGCCGCCGGCCGGCAACGCGGCGAGCGCGAGATAGCGTTCGAACAGAAAGGCCACCCGCTCGGCGTCGGACTTGAAGGCCTTTTTGCCATAGGCCGCATCCACGGCGGCGTCGAGCTTTTGGTGCGCCTTGAGCAGCGCAGCCGGCATGGTGAGTGGGTCGTACAGGTCGGCCAA
>JBBIKZ010000187.1:0-2756 GCA_037445185.1 Hydrogenophilales bacterium
GTCGCGCGCAAACTGCCTCGACCATGGGCGGCGCGCCTTCCCGCGTCCTAATGGACAATCTGGGTTTAACCAGACACCCTGTTCATGCGCGGGAGGTGCCATGACCATGACCATCAGACCGGCCGCGGTGGCCGGCATGTTCTATCCGGGAGACCGGCGCAGCCTCGCCCTCGACATCCGGCGGATGCTGGAGGCGGCCTCGCCGCCATCCCTGCGCCCCAAGGCGCTCATCGTGCCGCACGCCGGCTATGTCTATTCCGGCCCGGTCGCCGCCTCGGCCTATGCCCTGCTGGCGCCGCTTAGTGAGGTCATCCGGCGGGTGGTGCTGTTGGGGCCGGTGCATCGCGTCTGGGTCGACGGCCTGGCGTTGCCGGCCGTGGATGCCTTCGAGACGCCCCTGGGGGTCGTTCCCCTCGACGAGGCGGCCATGGCCCGGCTGCTGACCCTGCCCCAGGTCCAGGTGAACGAGGCGGCGCATGCCTGGGAGCACTCCCTGGAGGTACACCTGCCCTTCCTGCAGACGGTGCTCCGGGACTTTCGCCTGGTGCCCCTGGCCGTCGGTGGCGCCACGCCGGAACAGGTCGCCGAGGCCCTGGACACGTTGTGGGGCGGCGACGAGACCCTGATCGTGGTGAGCTCCGACCTGTCGCACTATCTGCCCTATGATGAGGCGCGGCAGAGCGACCAGGCCACGGCGCGGGCGATCCTGGCACTGCGTACCGATCTCACCGGCGAACAGGCCTGCGGCGCCCATCCGATCAACGGCCTGCTGCTCGCCGCCCGGCGGCATGGCCTCACCCCCCATCTGCTCGACCTGCGCAGCTCGGGTGACACGGCCGGGGACAAGAGCCGGGTGGTCGGCTACGGCGCCTTCGCCCTGGTGGAGGCGCCGCGTGTCCACTGACAAAGGGCGCATCCTGACCACCCTGGCCCGCAACGCCATCGCCCGGGCACTGGGCGAGACGGTCGCCGACCCCCCCCGTCCGGACTGGCTGCAGGCACCGGGGGCGGTCTTCGTCACCCTCACCCGCAACGGTGCGTTGCGCGGCTGCATCGGCTCGCTGGAGGCGCGGCGCAGCCTGGCGGAGGATCTGGAGGAAAACGCGCGCCTGGCCGCCTTTGGCGACCCGCGCTTCCCGCCGCTGACCCGTCCGGAACTCGACGACACGCGCGTGGAGGTGTCCGTCCTCTCGCCGGCCGAGCCGATCGCCTTTAGCGACGAGGCGGATGCCTTGGCGAAGCTGCGCCCGGGCGAGGACGGGGTGATCCTGGAATACGGGCGTCACCGCGCCACCTTTCTGCCCCAGGTGTGGGCGCAGTTACCCGAGCCGCGGGTCTTCATGGCCCACCTCAAGCGCAAGGCTGGGCTACCGGCCGACTTCTGGGACCCGCAGCTCAGGCTGTGGCGCTATACGGTGGAGAAATACGAGGAAGGCGAGCATGAAAACCCCTGAGACCAGCCATCCGGCGCGCTGGTGGCACCTGCTGCCCGACGGCCGCATCCAGTGCGACCTCTGTCCGCGCGACTGCCGCCTGCACGAGGGGCAGCGGGGGCTGTGCTTCGTGCGCAAGATGGAAGGCGGCCGCATGGTGCTCACCACCTACGGGCGCAGTTCCGGCTTCTGTGTCGACCCGATCGAGAAGAAGCCGCTCAATCACTTCTACCCCGGCACCTCGGTGTTCTCCTTCGGCACCGCCGGCTGCAACCTGGCCTGCAAGTTCTGCCAGAACTGGGACATCTCCAAGTCGCGCGAGACCGACACCCTGGCCGATGCGGCGAGCCCCGCCGAGATCGCGCGCACGGCGGCGAGGCTGGGCTGCAAGAGCGTGGCCTACACCTACAACGACCCGGTCATCTTCGCCGAATACGCCATCGATACCGCCATCGAATGCCGCAAGCTGGGCGTGCAGAGCGTGGCGGTGACGGCCGGCTACATCCACCCGGAGCCGGCGCGCGAGTTCTACGCCGTCATGGATGCCGCCAACGTGGACCTGAAGGGCTTCACCGATGCGTTTTACGTCAAATACTGCGGCGGCCATCTGCAGCCGGTGCTCGACACCCTCGTCTATCTCAAGCGCGAGACCCAGGTCTGGTTCGAGATCACCACCCTGCTTATCCCAACGCTCAACGATTCGGACGCCGAGATCCGGCAACTGTCCGAATGGGTGCTGAAGGAATTGGGCCCGGACGTGCCGCTGCACTTCACCGCCTTCCACCCGGACTGGAAGCTGCGCGACCTGCCGCCCACGCCGCCCGCGACCTTGAGCCGTGCGCGCCGCATCGCCCGCGAGGTCGGGCTCCATTACGTCTACACTGGCAACGTGCACGACCCGGACGGCGGCACCACCTACTGTCCGGGCTGCGGCACGGCGCTCATCGTGCGCGACTGGTACGAGATCCTCGAATATCGTCTGACCGATGACGGCCGTTGTCCCCACTGCCAGACCGCCATCGCCGGCCGCTTCCAGCACTACGATGGCGCCTTCGGCGCCCGGCGCATGCCCATCGCCATGCACCGGATCTGATCACCTCGCAGCCATCTTCACGTTTTGCTCCATGCGCAGCTGCAGACGCCCCTGGGGCAGCCGTCCCTTGTCCGCCAGACGGGTGGCCTGGTCGGTGGCCTGGAAGGGGGAAGCTGCCCGCAGCGAGGCACTTTCCTGCGCCGGCGGCAGGGGCCGCTCGGGCAGGGCATTGAGGCCGGAGAGGAGAAGCAGGGCGAGTACGGTGCTGTTCATGTCGGTTCCTCCTGGAA
>JBBIKZ010000188.1:0-2742 GCA_037445185.1 Hydrogenophilales bacterium
CCCGCCGCGGCTCGTCTCGCCGATCACCGAGGCAACACCGACCCTGTAGTGCCTAGAGCCCAAGTGCGCCCACTAACTCATTGAAACTGCAGCAGTTCGTAAAACGAACTGTCGAAAATGAGTCTGAGCGAAAAACTGCCGATCAGCCGCTGGCAGCGCGACCTGACCGACTCCACCGTGCTGCGCAACATGGGCGTGGCCATGGGCTACGCCGTGCTGGCCTACAGCTCACTGATGACCGGGCTGAACAAGCTCGAACTCAACGAAGAGGCGCTGGCCGCCGATCTCGACGCCTCGTGGGAAGTGCTGGCCGAGCCGATCCAGACCGTGATGCGCCGATTTGGCGTGCAGGGTGCGTACGAGAAGCTCAAGGAAGTCACGCGCGGCAAGACAGTGACCGCCGAGGCGCTGCACACGCTGATCCGTGGCCTGGAGATTCCCCAGGCCGAAAAGGACCGGCTGCTGGCCATGACCCCGGCCAGCTACGTTGGCAAGGCCGCCGAGCTGGCGCGCCGGGCCTGAAGCTTTTGTAGGCCGCTCGCATTACTGCGCCCGCCCGGGTTCAGCCGGCCGTCCGGAACTGTGGTCTTTTTTCGGCGAAAAACTACCCCGGCGCGTGAAAGAATGCGCCACCATGGCGCTCACGGCTTGATACACATCAAGCGAGAGCAGGGAGCCGGTTCCTACAGTCCACCGCTTGCCCCGCGCGCCCTTTGCCGGCGCGGGGCCCGCATTTTCTGGAGCTTCCCGGGTCATGGCCATTGAACTATTCAATCAGAACGGACACGTCTGCCTCATGTTTGCTGACCTCAGCGACGAGGGCGGCGAAGGCGTGCAGGCCAATCAGTTCCTGGTGATCGACGGTGACCAGGGCGCGATCATCGATCCGGGCGGCAACATGGCCTACAACGAGCTGCTGCTGACCATCGGGCGTTACTTCCCGTTCAACAAGCTCGCCGAGATCCTCGCGTCGCATGCCGACCCGGACATCATCGCCTCGCTCGACCGCTGGATGACCAGCACCCAGGCCACGCTGTACATCTCCAAGCTGTGGGAGCGTTTTGCGCCCCACTTCTGCAAGCCGGGCAAGACCGCCGGCCGCATCGTCGGCATCCCGGACGCCGGCATGCGCATCCGGCTCGGCCGCGGCGAGCTCGTGGCCCTTCCGGCGCACTTCATGCACGCCGAAGGCAACTTCCAGTTCTGGGACCCGGTGAGCAAGATCCTGTTCTCCGGCGACCTCGGCGTCTCGCTGGGCACCTCGACCGACGCCTCAAGGATCATCACCAGCCTGGCCCCGCACCTGCACCGCATGGAGGCGTTCCACCGCCGCTACATGGTGTCGCAGAAGGTGCTGCGCCTGTGGGCCAACATGGTCCGCCAGCTGCCGATCCGCATGATCGTGCCGCAGCACGGCGCACCGCTGGCCGGTGATGCCGTCAAGGAATTCATCGGCTGGATCGGCGATCTGGAGTGCGGCATCGACAACGTGACGCAGGCCAATTACACGATCCCGGCCTGAACACACGGCCCCCGCGCGCCGCCGCTGGCGCGGGTTGCTGTGGCTATTCGATCGCCCGTTCGGCGTAGCGGTTGAAGCGCCAGGAGCTGCCTTCCAGCGTGATGCGCCACCAGACGGCGCGCTTTTCGGCGGGTCCCATCGCCGTCCAGTGTTGCACCTCGTCGAAGCTGCGGCCGCACCCCTTGCAAACCGCGTCCCCCTGGCTGGTCGAGCAGATGGCGATGCACGGAGTGTCGGGGGTGGTGGCGAACCAGGCCAGCCAGGCCTGACGCGCCTCGTCGGGCATTGTGGCCTCGTCTGCCTCGGTCTGGCGGTGGTAGACGAGCAGGGCGTACACCTGCGCCAGGGCGCGCAGTTCCGGGCCGAGCGACAGACCATCCGGCGACGGCGCCCGCTCGCGCCAGTGGTTGATCGCCGCCGCGATGTCGGTGATGTGGATGCCGGGCATGGGAGCGCGATGATAGCCAGCGCGGCCTCACCGGTGTGGAAAGTGCTTACCCGGGACACGGTCCGGCGGGCAGCCCCCACCGCTAAAATCGCCGCACTCGAAGGGGAGTAGCTCTCCGGGACGATGCGACGGCCAGGCCCCGCGTCCGACCGTTCGGGTCGTCGTCAGGACGAAGCTCACGCTTCCGGCGACCCGAGCCCGGTGCCCGCACCGGCCTGAGCAAGACCTTTGCACCGTCCCTGCGGACCGACCAAGGCCTGACTGCCCCTTTGCGCCGATGCACCACGCATCCGGCGGCAAGGTCCAGTCCGTGCCGCCGCCGGCCGTCGGGCGCCTTTCACTACACAACGAGGCAGCCAATGGATTTCCCGACTTCCCCCGAGTTCTGGGTCGCCCTGGGACAGATCATCATCATCGACATCCTGCTCGGCGGCGACAACGCGGTGGTGATTGCCCTGGCCTGCCGCAAGCTCCCTCCCTCCGGCGCAGCGCACCAAGGGCATCATCTACGGCACCGCCGGCGCCATCGTTCTGCGCGTGATCCTGATCGCGTTCGCGATGACGCTGCTGAACGTGCCCTTCCTCAAGCTGGTCGGCGCCATCCTGCGGCGATGTCCCGCCGATCGTTGGAACTTTCGGCGGCGGTGTGAGCCATCTTACGCGGCGTTCTTCGATGCGTTGGTGGCTTCGGCGCGATCGCGCCCGAGCGCGGCTTGCAGGATCCACAGCTCCTTGAAGCCGAGGATCTTGCGGAACGACTTCTCGGCCTCGA
>JBBIKZ010000189.1:0-2621 GCA_037445185.1 Hydrogenophilales bacterium
GGTGGGGTTCGTCGCCGAAGACGGTGATGTCGTACAGGTCGGGCGCGAGCTTAAGCAGCTCCTCCACGGTACGCATCCCCGCCATGCCGTTGCCGACGACCACGAGTTTGGGTTTGCTCATTGCCTACACTCCAAAAAAACGGCGTCCGGGCAGTCACCCCTGCCGGACGCCGTTGTCCCTGACCGCATTGCAGCCACTGCAAGCGTATCCATCCCTTGTTTAGCAAAACCTGTGCCATGGTCTATCCGCATGATTCTTCGCCTGTTTGTGCCATCACGCGGGCGGGGGTACGCTTGCATCTGGTGCAGGACGCACCGCGGTGGTGCGTGCACGGGACGGGAGATCGACCATGACAGCCATCGAGGCGGGCATCGCCTGGTCGGGCGGCGGGGCTACCCACCACGACCGGATCGTCTTGCCGGAGGCGGCCCTGCAGGCCGATGGCGCGCTCTTGCGGGCGCGCGACGCCCACGAGGACGGGACCGATGTCGGGCTCGAGCCGGCGCGCTGGATCGCCCCGGTGGGGCGCGAACCGCAAAGCCTGCCGCTTGCCGCCTGGCGGCTGAAGGCCGTGCCCGTCGTCGGCAGGTTCTACCCCCGCCTCGCCTTCGCTGGCCTCACCGAAGGCAGTCGCGATCTGCGCCCCGTGCGCCTGCTGGCCTGCGATGGCGAAGGTCTGCGTATCGACCCGAATCATCCCCTGGCCGGGCATGCGGTGCGGCTCAGCCTGCGCCGTAGCGCGGCGGATGCGGCACGCACCCGCTTCGTGCAACTCTTCGACGGCCCCGGCATGCAGGTGCCGCCGGCCGAGGCGGCCGCCTGCTACCTTCCGGAGGGCGCCCTCTCCCGGGCGGACGAGACGGACGATGCCCGCTTCTATGCCCGTCCGCGGCTGGTGCACCACCTCGATGCCGCCTGCCGGGCGGAGATCGAGCGTCTCTATGGTCGCTTTCTTGAGCCCGGCCAGCGCGTGCTCGATCTCATGTCGAGCTGGGTGAGCCATCTGCCGCCGGCGCCGGCTGAACTCGAGGTCCATGGCCTGGGCATGAATGCCGAGGAACTCGCCGCCAACCCGAGGCTCACCGCACGTCGGGTGCACGACCTCAACGCCGATCCGCATCTGCCCTATGCCGAGGCGAGCTTCGATCTGGTGCTCTGCACCGCCTCGGTGGAATACCTCGTCCGGCCGCTGGCCGTGTTCGCCGAGGTGCGGCGCGTGCTCAGGCCCGGCGGCCGGTGCGTGGTGAGCTTCTCCGACCGCTGGTTCCCGCCCAAGGCGATCCGCGTGTGGTCCGAGCTGCACCCGTACGAGCGCCTGGGCCTGGTGCTCTGGCTGCACAGGCAGGCCGGCTTTGGCGATCTGCACAGCGAGACCCTGCGCGGCTTGGCGCGCCCCGAGGACGACCCTTACCGCGACGAGCGCGACTTTAGCGACCCGCTGTTCGCGGCATGGGGCACGGCCTGATGCCCCGGTGCCCATGGGCCCACCCGTCGGGGCGTGCGTGGGGGACGCTGCTGGCGGTGCTCGGCCTGCTGGGGGCGGTGGCTGCCGCGGCGGCGCCGCGCCTCCTGCTGGTGGAGGGGGTGAACCCCTACCGTATGCTGCAGCCCATTCTGGGTGTGGCCGCCATGCCTGCCGCCGCCTGGGAAGATGGCTATCTCGAAAGATCGCCCCTGGTCACCGCCCTGCAGCGCGCAAGCGGTGGCGAGCTGCGCCGCATCGCCTGGAGCGGGGTGCCCACCGATCGGTCCGGGCTGCGTGCCGCCGTCGATCGCCTCAAGGCCGAGCTCGCCGCCGCGCAGGCGGAAGGGCGTCCTCTATGGCTGATTGCGCACTCCCTCGGGTCGGTGATCGCCTATCTCGCCCTCGCCGAGAGCGGCGGCAGGGTGCTGGTCGTGACCTTCGTGAGCCTAGCCTCGCCGCTCGGGCGGCCGCCGGTCCTGCAGTGGCTGGCGCAGGCCCACCCGGGCCTCCCCATGGCGTCGTTCGCCGCAGGCGTGCCAGGCCCCGCGGCCCTGGGTATCGCCCGCTGGCTCAATGTCTACACCAGCACCGACCCGCTGGCCGGGCCGATCCGGGCGGAGGGCGTGGAAAACCATGCGCTCCTGCCGTCACCCGGCGGCCCGCTGCCGACACTGGCGGACCTCATCCTGGCCCACACGCTGCCGTTTCGCGATGACGGGGTGATCCGCCTGGTGGTTGCCGTTGACGCCGGCCCGCCGCCGCCTCAGTCCGGCCCGTGAGCGTTACCGCCTCGGGGCTGCCCGCGCGGCCGCCGCGGACAGGAGGAACACGAGGGGTGGCCCGGACGGCACAGGCCCATGTCCTACTTGCCGAGGTAGGCGGCCAGGGCCTCGATCTCCGCGTCGGTCAGGTCCCTGGCGCTGGCGGCCATGATGGCCGTCAGCGGGCCCATCTGCTTGCCGGCGCGGTAGTCCAGGAGCTTGTTGCTGATCTCCTCGCGCGTGAGCCCCGCGAGCCGCGGGTAGTTGCCCATGCCCTCGGCATTCTGTCCGTGACAGACGGCGCAGACGGTTTTGTATTTGGTCTCGCCGGCCGCCGCGAGCGCGGAGAGGGCGTCAGGGGGCGGCCCGGCCGGCGCTGCCGGTTGTGCGGGCG
>JBBIKZ010000190.1:0-2535 GCA_037445185.1 Hydrogenophilales bacterium
GCTACATCAACCCGGAGCCGCTGCGCCAGCTCGCCCCGGTGCTCGACGCCGCCAACGTCGATCTCAAGTTTTTCTCCGAGGAGAGCTACCGGCGTGTGAGCCGGGCGCGCCTCGGCCCCATCCTGGACGCCATCTGCCTCTATCACGAACTGGGTGTCTGGGTAGAGGTGACCACCCTGGTGGTGCCGGGCCTGAACGACTCGGAGGCGGAACTCAAGGCGATCGCCGAATTCATCCGCGGTGTGTCGCCCGCCATCCCCTGGCACGTCTCGCGCTTCTACCCCGCCTGGCACATGCTCGACCGTCCTGTGACCGATGTCGCCACCCTGCGCCGCGCCCGCGAGATCGGTCTCGAGGCCGGGCTCAAGTACGTCTACGCCGGCAACGTCCCCGGCGAGGAGGGCGAGCACACCTGGTGTCCACGCTGCAAGCAACTGCTCATCGAGCGCTACGGCTTCCATGTCCGCCGCAACCGCATCCGCGACGGTCACTGCCCGGCCTGCGGCGAGGCGATCGACGGGGTGGGCATGAGCGGCACGACACCGCCCCATGCTTGAGCTCCTGCCCATCGTCTGCGCCTGGGCCGCCTATGGCGCGGTCCATTCCTGGCTCGCCCGCGCCGGCGTCAAGGCCTGGGTGGCACAGCGCTCACCCCGCTTCGCGCCGGCCTATCGCCTCGTCTACAACGGGCTCGCGGTGCTACTCCTCGCCCCGCCGCTATGGCTCACCGCCCGCACCCCCGGCGCGGTGATCTGGGACGTGCCGTCCGCAGTCGCCTGGCCGGCGGCCGCCATCGCCGTGGCGGGTTTCGTCTGGAGCCTGCGCTGGTACGACATGGGCGAGTTCATCGGCCTGCGCCAGTGGCGGCGGCGTGACGGCCGCGAACTGGAAGGCTTCGTGCTCTCGCCGCTGCACCGCTACGTGCGCCACCCCTGGTACAGCCTGGGGCTGCTGCTGCTGTGGACGCGGGACCTGAATGCCGCCTGGCTCGCCACGGCCATAACGGTGACGGTGTATGTGGTGATCGGCAGCCGGATGGAGGAGCGCCAGCTCATCGCGCGCCATGGCGACGCCTACCGACGCTATCGGGCGCGCGTGCCGGGGCTCATTCCCTGGCCGGGACGCCGCCTGAGCCCCGCTGAGGCACAGGCCTTGCAGCAGGTCTCGCGCGCCGGCGGCTAGCCGCCGCCGGGCAGGCTCGCCGTCCTGCCCACGTGCGGACGCGCGCGCCGCAGCATCTCCTCGCGCATGGCCTGGAACTGGGTCCTGAGTTCCTCCCTGACATAGCGGGTGGGGAGCAGCGAGGCCAGGGGCGAGTCCGGCTGGGCCTGGGCCGTGTACGAGACCAGCGTGCTGTCCCGCCCGTCCGGCGTGAGGCGGGTCACCCCCTCCACGTTGCCGAGGCTGCCCTTGAGGGTGCGCGAGCGGATGGCCTGGTATGGCGTCAATTCGACCGCGCGCAGGGATTCGTAGGCCATGGACAAGGGACCGGCCGTGGCCTCACCCCTCTGTTGCACCGTGAGCTGATTGCCGGTCTGGGCGAGGACGTGGCTCTCCTTCAGGCCGGGCAGGAACTCATGCATGTGTTCGAAATCGGTCAGCACCGCCCAGGCCGTGCGCACGCCGACGGGGACGCGGAACTCGGCCGTGAGCTGGAGATGCTCCCCCTCGCGGGCGACGGAGACCGCGACCGGGTCAGGCACGTCCTCTGCGGCCTGCACCCCGCCGCTGGACAGGGCACAGGCCAGGAGCAGCAGGCATAGCCGACGGGCCAGGCCAGACCCCGACGTCCGCCCGGAGCCGCAGACCACCCACTCGGCGGCTGAAGCGCGCGGCGAGGCTTGGGGTCGCTTCATACCCGTCCGGCAGGCTTTCTGCGCATCCGGCTGCGGCGCAGCCTGAGATAGGCCGGAATGCGCCAGAGCAGGTGCACCAGGACATAGCCGCCGATGGCGCTCACCACGGCCAGCAGGGCGAGGCCGATGAGCAGTGGCGGTCCCAGGGAGAGCAGGTGGTCGAAGCCGGCCAGCACGCCTGCCCACCAGCCGTCCGCCGCGGTGGAGGCCGGCTCGGGGGCCTTGTCCATGGCCGGCGCGCCGAGGATCAGGGCCCCGATCTTGTAGGCCAGATAGTACCAGGGACCGAAGGTGAACGGGTTGGTGATCAGCGTACTGGTGACCGCCACCGGCAGGTTGACGCGCAGGAAGATGGCCGACACCCCGGCCGCCAGGAACTGCGCCACCGGTAGGATGAAGGCGAAAAAGGCGCCCACCGCCACCGCGCCCGCCACCGACCGTCGGTTCAGGCGCCAGAGGTTGGGGTCGTGGATGGTCGGCCCCAGCCAGCGCAGGGACGGGTTATGCCGGATGCGGTCCGGGTGGGGCAGGTAGCGCTGGATGAACTTCTTGGCCATGATCTGGGAGTGTAGCCGATCGCCATGACATTATCGGTCCAACTCCCCCTTTGTTTGAACCCGGGTCGTCCATTTGGATATCTGCCCCACGTAAATCCATGGGTGCAGGTCGTCTCGGGTCG
>JBBIKZ010000191.1:0-2513 GCA_037445185.1 Hydrogenophilales bacterium
TCGACTGCTGCAAGGGACACAAGGGCATCTGCGGCTGCCGCGCCGGCAAGATCGTCTGCTGCGACGGCACCGTGAGCAAAGACCCCAATTGCACCTGCCATGCCGACTGGGGTGAGGAGAATTGAACGGTCTTACCGTAGGTCAGGCTTCAGCCTGACGGGGTGGACGTTGCGTTTTACGGTTGTCGGGCTGAAGCCAGGCCTACGCCCGATCTACACACGACCGACGCCAGAACCACAGCCGACCCACGCACGACCTGCGGACCGACCTGTGGTCATGTGCACGATCCTGCTTCATGCGCCGAGGGCATCGAGCGATTCCTGCTCGGTGAGCCATTCGGCCTCGAGCTGCTCCAATTCCCGCACTAGGGCGGCCTGTTCGACGAGACAGGCCTTGAGCCTCACCTTGCTGTCTTCGGCATACAGCGCGGGGTCGGCCAGCAGGGCGTCGAGCTCGGCCTTACGCTGGCCGGCACGCGCCATCAAGTCCTCCAGCCGTTTGATGCGCGCCTCGATGGGCTTGCGCTGCGCCGACAGGCGCTGCCTCTGCTCGGCCTTCTGGCGGCGCTGTTCCCTGCGATCGGGCGTGCGCTCGGCCGCCGGTGCGGCCGCCTCGGGCCTCGCCAGACGGGTGCGGAACAGCCAGTCGCGGTAATCGTCCAGGTCGCCGTCGAAGGGTCTCAGCCTCCCGTCGGCCACGATCATGAACTCATCGGTGGTGGCGCGCAGCAGGTGGCGGTCGTGCGAGACCAGCACCAGGGTGCCCTCGAACTGGGCCAGCGCGACGGTCAGCGCCTCGCGGGTCTCGAGGTCCAGATGGTTGGTCGGCTCGTCCAGCAGCAGCAGGTTGGGCCGCTGCCAGACGATCAGCGCCAGGGCCAGCCGTGCCTTCTCGCCGCCGGAGAAGGGGGCGATCGGCGTGGTGGCCATGTCGCCCGGGAAGTTGAAGCTGCCCAGGAAGTCGCGCAGGTCCTGCTCCCGCTCCGCCGGCGCCAGCTTCTGCAGATGCCACAGGGCGGACTGGTCATGACGCAGCCACTCCAGCTGGTGTTGGGCGAAGTAGCCGATGACGAGGCCCCGGTTGTGCCTGACGCGGCCGGACAGGGGCGGCAGTTCGCCCACCAGGGTCTTGATCAGGGTGGACTTACCGGCACCGTTCACGCCCAGCAGGCCAATGCGGCTGCCGGCCTGGAGGCTGAGATCGATGCCGGCGAGGACGGTCTTGCCGGGATAGCCCGCCGTCACGCCCTCCAGCGTGAGCAGCGGGTTCGGTGCCCGCTCCGGCTCGCGGAACTCGAAGGAGAAGGGCGCGGCGGCGTGGATCGGGGCCAGCTCCTCCATGCGCGCCAGCATCTTCACACGCGACTGCGCCTGCCTGGCCTTGGTCGCCTTGGCCTTGAAGCGGTCGATGAAGGACTGCAGGTGGGCACGCTCGCGCGCCTGCTTTTCCATGGCCGCCTGGGTCAGCGCCAGATTGGCCGCGCGCTGGACCTCGAACTGGGAGTAATTGCCGCCGTAGCGCCTGAGCTTGCGGGCATCGATGTGCACGATCACGTTCACCACCCCGTCCAGGAAGTCGCGGTCGTGCGAGATGACGATCAGGGTGCCGGGATAGCGCCTGAGCCAGTCCTCTAGCCAGAGGATGGCATCCAGATCGAGGTGGTTGGTCGGCTCGTCCAGCAGCAGCAGGTCCGACGGGCACATCAGCGCCTGCGCCAGGTTGAGCCGCAGGCGCCAGCCGCCGGAAAAGCGCGCCACCGGCTCGTGCATCTGGGCATGTGAAAAACCCAGGCCGGCGAGCAGCTGCTCGGCCCGTGCGCGCACGGTGTAAGCACCGGCATCCTGCAGCGCGGCGTGCAGCTCGGCGATGGCGTGACCGTCATGGGTGGCCTCGGCGTGCGCCAGATCCGCCTCCAGGCGGCGAAGGCGGGTGTCGCCGTCGATGGCATAGTCCAGGGCGGAACGCTCCAGCGCCGGCGTCTCCTGGGCCACATGGGCGATGCGCCAGCCGGGCGGCAGGGTGAGCTCGCCCGCGTCCGGGTGCAGTTCACCGCGCAACAAGGCGAACAGGCTGGATTTGCCGCTGCCGTTGGCACCGACCAGACCGACCCGCTCGCCCGCATTGAGGGTCAGATCCGCGCCCTCCAGCAGCGGCTTGCTGCCGCGCGCGAGGGTGAGTTGCCGAAGGCGGATCATGGGGGGTCAGGCGTGGCTGCGCATGCGATGCGCAATTATCCTAAAAACCTCAGTTGACCGCTCCTTGGCCTTCGCAAAGACGCATGGAACCTGACGTTTGCGCCTCCGAGCACGCTCACCCGGAAGGTGAGGCCGCTACGCGCCCGCGCTCGGGTCTGTGCGCGCGTCTGGCTGCGTTGCTCCTCCTTGCGGGGGGCGCCCCATAGCGTCGTCCGAGGGGCCCCGCGTGAGCGGGGATCGGACAGCGGAGGGGATGCCGGCGACTGCCCCGGGGGCGCCCGCATCCTGCTCCGCGGTCGCATCCCCTGCGGGGCCCCT
>JBBIKZ010000192.1:0-2309 GCA_037445185.1 Hydrogenophilales bacterium
GGTTTTTAGGATTATAGGTGAGCTCCAACACGGCCTGCGCCGACTCGTCGCCGTAGCCGACGAAGGCCAGCGTGAACCGGCCTTCGGGATAGTCCTTGCGGCGCAACAGCTTCATCCCCAGTACCTGGGTGTAGAAATCGATGGAGCGATCCAGGTCGCCCACTCTCAACATGGTGTGCAGGATGCGCATGGGTGCCTCCTCAAAATCGGAAATACAGCTGGCCATTCTGCCTGAGCAGCCTGCGCGCGGCCTCATGGTCCGGGCACAGGACGGCCACCTCGCGCCAGAACGCCGGCGAGTGGTTGCGCTGCCGAAAATGGGCCAGTTCGTGACAGATGACATAGTCCATCTCGGCCACGCTGGCCTTCACCAAGCGCCAGTTCAGACCGACCACCCCGCTGGCCGAGAGGCTGCCCCAGCGGCTGCGGGCATCCGAGAGTCGCCAGGCGGGCCGTGGCAGGCCATGCCGCTGGCACAAGACCTGTAGGCGGTCGGCAAGCCGCCGCTGCGCCTCGCCCCGATACCAGGCCGTCACCGGCTCGCGTGCCCGTGCGATGTCGGCCACCCACAGGCGGTCGGCCTGGCGTTGCGGCCGGTCGATGCCCGGCACCTCCTCCAGCCGCAGCCAGCCACCGAGATAAGGCAGCAGCGTCCCGGGCCGCCAGGTCTCGCCGGCGCGGCGGATCTCATCGAGCTGTCGGCGCAACCAGTCCTGATGCAGGCGAACGAAGCCCCCGATGCGCTCGACCGGCATGGCCAGCGGCAGGTTGATCACCACCCGCCCGTGCCTGTCGACCCGCATCGCCAGCGTGCGGCGGGCGGCACTGCGGCGCAGCAGACAAGGCAGGCGAGCGCCGTCCAGCTCGAGCTCGGCGCGCTCCTCGGTGCGTAGGGCGTTGCGCCGCTTCAGCCTGGCCATGCCCATCCCGCGACCTTCACAGGGACGCCATCTGGCGCTCGATCCAGGCCTCCGCCTCGGCGTTGACCTCGGTCGCCTTGCGGCCGGCCGTCGGGATGGGGGGGCCGATGACCACCGTGACCTCGCCCGCGCGTTTGATGAAGGCATTGCGGCCCCACAGCCGCCCCGCATTGTGCGCCACCGGCAGGACGGGCACCCCCGCCTTGACCGCCAACCAGGCGCCCCCGACGTTGTATTTGCCCTTCACACCGGGCGGCATGCGCGAACCCTCCGGGAAGACGACGACCCAGAACCCCTCGGCAAGCCGCCGCATCCCCTGCTCTTCCAGCGTCTTCAGGGCCTCGCGCCCGGCACTGCGGTCTATGGCGATGGGGCTCACCATGGCCAGGCCCCAGCCGAAGAAAGGGATCTTCAACAGTTCCTTCTTCAGGACGAAAGCGAGTGGCGGCATGAACAACTGGAAGGCGATGGTCTCCCAGGCCGACTGGTGTTTGGCCAGGACCACGCAAGGGCCCTTGGGCAGGTGCTCGAGCCCCTGCACCCGGTAGCGTATGCCCAGCAGCCAGCGTGCCAACCAGATGATGACACGCCCCCACAGCGTCATGATCCGATAGCGGACCAGGGGCGGCAAAGGGTAGAGCAGCGGCGCCAGCAGGCCGCAAGGGATGGTAAAGATCGCCTGGATGAGGGCGAAGAGCAGGGAGCGCAGGAAGGTCATGCCTCAGCCAGCAGGGCGCGCGCGGCCTCGGCCAGATCGTCGTAGACCCGCGTGTCCTCCGGCAGATCGCCCGCTTGAAGCGTGAGCGTCCCCTTGCCGGTGCGGACCAGGATGGGTCTCGCGCCCGCGGCCCGTGCCGCCTGCAGATCGCGCAGGCTGTCGCCGATGACCGGCACCCCCCTCAGATCGGCGTGAAAACGCAGCGAGATCTCCAGCAGCAGGCCGGGCTTGGGTTTGCGGCACGCGCAACGGCTATCGGCCGCGTGCGGACAGAAGAAGACCGCCTCGATGCGCCCCCCCACGCGCGCCAACATGGCGTGCATCTTGCCGTGGATGGCGTTCAGGGCGGCCATGTCGAGCAGACCGCGCCCGACACCGGACTGATTGGAAGCGACCACCACGCGGAAACCGGCCTGGTTGAGGCTGGCGATGGCCTCCAGGCTGCCCGGTATCGGGCGCCATTCCTCCGGCGTCTTGATGAACTGCTCCGAGTCGAAATTGATGACGCCGTCGCGGTCGAGTATGACCAGTCTCATACCGGCAGCCTAGGAGCCTGTCGGACTTGAGCGATCGTAGCGAGCCGGGTGGGAGAGCGAGGACAGTTTTTCACGATTTCGAGGCGCATAGTGGGCCTATGCAACGAGAAATCGGGGGAAAATGGACCGCTCTTC
>JBBIKZ010000193.1:0-2302 GCA_037445185.1 Hydrogenophilales bacterium
GGATCGGACAGCGGAGGGGATGCCGGCGACTGCCCCGGGGGCGCCCGCATCCTGCTCCGCGGTCGCATCCCCTGCGGGGCCCCTGCTCCGCGCTACGCAGTCGCCGACCCCGCGGCGTCGTCGCGCCGAGCCCCCCACACGCACAAACCCGCCTTCGGGCGCGTTCAACTGAGGTTTTTAGGATGATTCTGCGCCGCCGGCAGCGGCTGCCGCAAGCATGCGTCCGGCGCGGGCCTCCCTGCGACAGTGCTCGTTTCGCCGCCGATTAGGCGCGATAATGCCGTCCCGACACCTCAGCAGTACTGGAGCGCCAACCGTGCCAGACACCCTCACCTCCCGATCGTACGCCCGGCGCATGGCTGCCGGCCTGCTGCTGCTGGCGTTGAGCGCCTGCGGTCAACGCACCGAACCACCGCCGCCGGCGCCTGCACCCCCGCAGCCGGCCGTCTCCGGACCGGCCGGCCTGCCGCCCCTCACCGGCTACAGCCTGGCGCCCATGCTGGAGAAGGTCCTGCCGGCGGTGGTCAACATCTCCACGCAGTCCACCGTGCGCACCCGGCGCAACCCGCTGCTCGATGACCCCTTTTTCCGCCACTTCTTCGACCTGCCCGAGGCGCCTCGCCAGGCGCAGAACCTGGGCTCCGGGGTCATCGTCGATGCCCAGGCGGGCTATGTCCTGACCAATCACCACGTGGTCGATGATGCCGACCAGATCACCATCACCCTGCGCGACCGCCGCAGCCTGCCGGCCAAGCTGGTCGGCGCCGACCCCGATACCGACCTCGCCCTGCTCAAGGTCGAGGCCGACAACCTGACGGCCCTCGAGCTGGCCGATTCCGACCGGCTGCGCGTGGGTGACTTTGCCGTCGCCATCGGCAATCCCTTCGGCCTGGGCCAGACCGTCACCTACGGTATCATCAGCGCCCTGGGCCGCAGCGACCTGGGCATCGAGGGCTACGAGAACTTCATCCAGACCGACGCCTCGATCAACCCCGGCAACTCGGGCGGGGCGCTGGTGACCCTCGAGGGGAAGCTGATCGGCATCAACACCGCCATCATCGGCCCCAACGGCGGCAACGTCGGCATCGGCTTCGCCATCCCCAGCAACATGGCGCGCGAGGTGATGAACCAGTTGCGCGAGCACGGCGAGGTGCGCCGCGGCCAGCTCGGCGTGCTGGTGCAGGACCTGACACCGGAGCTCGCCCAGGCCTTCGGCCTCAAGGACCGTCAGGGCGCGGTGATCGCCCAGGTGGTGCCGGGCTCGCCGGCGGAGAAGGCGGGGTTGCGCGCCGGCGACATCGTGCTGGCGGTGGACGGGCGCGCGGTGGTCTCTGCCAACGCCTTGCGCAACGCCATCGGCATGACGCGCCGCGGTAGCACGGTCACCCTCGACGTGCTGCGCGATGGCCGTGCGCAGAAACTCAACGTCAAGATCGAGGCCATCGCGGGCGAGCGCACGGCGAGCAAGGATCAAGCCCCCCAGAGCGGCGCCCCCAGCCGTCGACTGGCCGGCGTCGAGCTGGGCGAGATCGAGCCCGATCACCCCCTGGCCGGCGTCGAGCAGGGGGTGCAGGTCTATGCGGTGGAGGCGGGGAGCCCGGCTGCACGCGCCGGATTGCGCGAGGGCGACATCATCCTGTCGATAGACCGCAGGCGCGTGCGTTCCGTGAAAGAGGCCGAGGCCGCGCTCAAGGGCGCCGGAGAGCGCCTGCTGCTGCACGTGCGCCGCGGCGAGGGCGCGCTGTTCATCGTCGTGCGCTGAAGCTGGTAGCAGAGGTCATCGATCGGGCTAGCAGCCTGTCGGATTTCGGGTGAAGTCGACATTTTGGGTCATGCCCCCGAAGTGACGGCGGTGAAGCTGAGTGTCACGCGCATAGGTCCAGCCGCGTTGACCTCGGCGAGCAGCCGCTCGGCCAGGCCCAGTTTCTCCAGCCGGTGCCGAAAGCGCAGGATGGAACGCTCGTCGGGGATCAGGTCGTCACCGGCGTCCAGCCGGGCGAAGGCACGCATGGCCGGGATGTCGTGCAGGGCTTCTTCCATGCCGGGGTCGGATAGGGCGAACCACTGCTGCATGAAGTGGATGCGCAGCATGGTCTCGGCGGGATACGACGGGCGGCCACCGCGGGCCGTCATCTTCGGCCGCGCGGGTGCCACCACAGCCACCAGCCGCGCCCAAGGGATCACTGCGTCCATCTCGGCCAGAAAGCGTTGCCGCTTGGTGAGCTTCGGCCGCCGTTCGTAGCCGGTCGCGGCCAGGCTGCGTTGTTTCATGGCAAGTTCACTCGTCGTTCGAATGCCCGTC
>JBBIKZ010000194.1:0-2274 GCA_037445185.1 Hydrogenophilales bacterium
GGATAATATCTCGCCAGCCGGCGGCCCCGGCAGCCAGAGCGATCCGGTCATCACGCTGGACGAGGCCGGCAAGCTGCACCTGGTCTGGATCGAGCGCGATGGGGAGGGGATGTCACGCCTGCGCTATGCGACCGGCCATCCGTCGCCTTGACTGGCATGGGGACAGGCACGCGGCCATGCTGCAGACAACGGGCATCGACCACCGCCTCAGCTGCAGACCAGCTGGATATCGAACGTCAGCATGCGTGACTCGTTGAGTGTTCCCAGCAGGCCGTTGACGACGTCGCGCATCGCGTCGGCAGGCAGGAAATACTGACCGGTGACCATCTCGGCCGGGCACTTCATGCTCACCACCCAGAGCTCGCGCGCCCCCGTGGGGAAGACCCGCTTGATCTTGGGCAGGGCGTCGATGACCTGACCGGGCAGGTTTTTCACCCCGTTGACGACCCATTGCGTGCTCGCGCCGATCTGCTGCGCCGCCAGGTTGGGCAATTCGCTCGCCGGCGTGGGTCTGAACCAGCCGGCGAGGTAGGGATTCTCGGGCGCGTGGGGAGTCTGTTGCGTCGCCGCCTCGGCGGACAGGGGGTTGCCCGGTGGCGGTGTCAGGACGGCGAGCGGCTGCGTGTCGGGTGTGGCTGCCACCGGCGGCATCACCATGGGCGTGGAGGCCGCGCTAGGCGCACGCGGCGGGGCCGATTCAGCGGACTTGACCGCGGGCGTGACGGATTGCGCGCGCGGCTCTACTCGGCGCACCTTCTTGTCCGAATGGGCCTTGACGATCGAGGCGGGTTTGCGCGGCGCCACCGCCGATGCCGCCTGAACTGGTGCGGTGACGCACAGTGTCAGCGCGACGGCAAGGCCGCGCCATGCCGCACGTACCAGGGGACGCCGCAGCGCCCGGATCGATAGTAAGTTGATGACCATGTCGGCCTCCGTACGTTACCGAGAAGGTCGGCGCAGCCGACCTCGACCCCCCCCACCCCCGCGTGCCGGAGACGGGTCGGGAGTGAGGGGGCCGTTCATGGCCGGCACCTCGCAAAGGCAGAGGCAGCCCTACGGCCATGGACGGTTGTCGACACTTTACGGTTCGATTACATGATGACTTTAGCTGGGCTGGATCGTTCGCAACCCGCTTGCCGGGCTGTCTGGCGCCGATGTCCCATGTGGGGGGGGCTGTAACGTATGGATCCTGTGTCGGCTTCCGAGAGTGGCAGCTTGCATACGCGGCATGCGCGGGTAGCGGAACGCGCCTGCATCCTGGGCAGCGTAACCAGCGCGAACAAAAACCCCGACCGCTGCCTGAGGCTGCGGCCGGGGTTCGAGGGTGTTGTACGCGAGGGCGGTCGTCTTAGCTGCAGACCAACTGGATGTCGAATTTCAGCAGTTGGCTCTCATTCAGCCTGTTGAACAACCCATTAACGCCTTCGCGCATGGCGTTGGCCGGCAGCATGTACTGTCCGGTCATCATCTCCACCGGGCATCTGAGGTTCGCCACGACCAGATCGCGGCCGCCCGTCGGGTGCACCGTCTTGATGCTGGGCAGCGCATCGGCCAGTCTGGCCGGGATGGAGGTGACACTGTCGCTGACATAGCGGGCGTTGTAGTTGATCTGGGCCACGGCGGCGGTGGGCACGGCGGCAGCGGGGATGGGTCTGTACCAGCCGGCCAGATAGGGATTGACCCTCGGGGCTGCCGGTGCGGCAGTGGCAGCCGCCGGTGCGGCGATGGCTACCGGTGCGACGGCAACGGCCTGCGGGGGCGCGGGGGGTAAAGCGGCGGCAGCCGGCATGACCACGGCAGCCGCGGGCGGCAGGGCCGGCGTCGGGGCGAGCGCGGCGGCCTGCGCGGGCGGCTGGCCGACCTGGGCCGGCGGCGCCGGCACGGCCGCTGCCTTGCCGACGGTCACCGCCTTCGCGGCGGCAGGTGCCTTCTTCAGCGCACGCGGCCGCTCGCCCTTGGCCTTGGCCGTCGCCGTCTTGCTCGCCTTCGCCCCGGTCTTGGTTGCGGTCGTTGCAGCCAGCACCGGTGCGGCAAGCATCAGGGACAGGACCATGGCCAGCAGACGGATACCAGTTTGGGCGGCGGGCTTGCGGGATTCGTTCATCGATCGATCTCCTCGAGAGTGGTGAGCGCCCCGGTCGGTTGAGGCGTTACGTTCAACCCTGATCTCGGCCGGCGATACGCCCGACCATCAAGACCAGTCCTGTCCTCACATCTGCCCACGCTGGGTTGCCTAGGCAGCGATTTTTATGGACTCATAAATTCGAATAATCC
>JBBIKZ010000195.1:0-1905 GCA_037445185.1 Hydrogenophilales bacterium
GACTGAAACCTGAAACCCGAAACCTGAGACCTGGATGCGCCTGCTCCTGCTCACCCACGCCTTCAACAGCCTGACCCAGCGCCTCTACGTGGAACTCACAGAGGCGGGGCACGAGCTGTCGGTGGAATTCGACATCAGCGATGAGGTCACGCGCGAGGCGGTGGCGCTGTTCCGGCCCCACCTCGTCCTCGCCCCCTATCTGCGCCGGCGCATCCCGGACGACGTCTGGCGGCGGCAGGTCTGTCTCGTCGTGCATCCCGGGCCCGTGGGCGACCGTGGCCCCTCCGCCCTCGACCGCGCCATCCTGCGCAACGAGGCCCGTTGGGGCGTGACCGTGCTGCAGGCGGAGGCCGAGCTGGACGCCGGGCCGGTCTGGGCGACGGCCGCATTCCCCATGCGCCCGGCCACCAAGTCGAGCCTCTACCGCAACGAGGTCACCGAGGCGGCCGTCGCCGCGGTGCTGGAGGCGGTGGCACGGCTGCCCGATTACCACGCCGGCCGCTGGCGGCCGTTGCGCATCGAGCCAGGGCCCATGCAACCCCTGCTGCAAGCCGCGGAACGCGACATCGACTGGGCGCGCGACGACACCGCCACCGTCTTGCGCAAGATCGCCAGCGCCGACGGTAGCCCGGGGGTGCAAGACAGCCTGCTCGGTGAGCCCTGTCGCCTCTACCACGCCCACCCTTACGACGCCGCGGCGCGCGCCGGCGAGCTGCTCGGCCGCGCCGGAGAGGGCATCGTGCGGGCCACCGCGGACGGTGCCGTCTGGATCGGCCATCTGCGTCGCCCCGACGCGCCCCTGCCGTTCAAACTGCCGGCCTTGCGCGCCCTGCCCGCGGCCGAGGCACTGCCCGAGCTGCCGGATCGCGTCTCCCCCATCCGCTACGAAGAGGCCGACGGTGTGGGTTATCTGCATTTAGCCTTCTACAACGGCGCCATGGGCAGCGCCGCCTGCGCGGCCCTGCAGGCGGCCTATGCACAGGCGCGCGCGCGACCGACGCGGGTGATCGTGCTGCTGGGCGGCCCGGACTTCTTCGCCAACGGCCTGGACCTCAACCTGATCGAGGCCTCCGACAGCCCCGCCGACGAATCGTGGCGCAACATCAACGCCATGAACGACCTGTGCCGGGCCATCATCGAGACCGATGGCCAGCTCACCGTCGCCGCCCTGCAGGGCAATGCCGGCGCCGGCGGCGTCTTCCTCGCGCTGGCGGCGGATGAGGTGTGGGTGCGCGCGGGGGTGATCCTCAACCCCCATTACCGCAACATGGGCAATCTCTATGGCTCGGAATACTGGACCTATCTGCTACCCCGGCGGCTGGGCGAGGCGGGTGCGCGCGAACTGATCGGGCGGCGTCTGCCCTTGGGCGCGCACGCGGCCCTGCGCATGGGTCTCGTCGACGCCTGCCTCACCCCCGACCACGCCGGCTTCCTGCGCGAGGTGCGCCAGCGCGCCACGGCCTTGGCCCATGCTGGCGATTACGCCTTGCGCCTCGAGCAAAAACGGGCGCGACGCGCCGCAGACGAGGCAGTGAAGCCCCTGGCGGCCTATCGGGCCGAAGAACTCGCCCAGCTGCAGCGCAACTTCTACGGCTTCGACGTGAGCTACCACGTCGCCCGGCAGCGCTTCGTGCACAAGACGCCGCATGGCTGGACCCCGCGGCATCTGGCCGTACACCGCGACATCGGCTGGCGGGTGCCCAGCGCCGAGATGCCGGAATCGCCCGCTCCCGGGCCCTGACCGCCGTCCGTTGCGGTTGCCGCCGTAGCCGTCCGGAAAAGCCGGTCTGGCGTCGATCACCGGTATGATGGCGCCTGCGCGCGGGTGGCGGAATTGGTAGACGCACCGGACTTAAAATCCGGAACCTTCGGGTGTACGGGTTCGATTCCCGTCCCGCGCACCAC
>JBBIKZ010000196.1:0-1876 GCA_037445185.1 Hydrogenophilales bacterium
GAGGCGCTGCAATACCTCGATCACCCGGCGGGTAGAGACCCCCTGGACGTGCCTCTCGGCCAGGGCGAGGTTGACTGCCTGGGAGGTCACGGCTGCCTTTCTCCAGAGCGGAGGGATAAAACTCGCCGGAACGCACCTGGGGCACCGCAAAGGTGATCTCCCCCACACGGGTGAGCATGGTCTTGGGCTTGAAGCCGTTGGCGTAGTCGCGACGAGTCGCCGTGCGCTCCTAGGGCGCGGCACCGAGGAACTGGGCGCGCTCGATCTTGGCGGCTTCATTGACGAGAATGCGCAGCGCTTCACCGGCACCATCGAGGCCATGGTCGAGCAAGACGGCAGCTTCCAGGGGGTTGGTTTCGACACGCATTGCCGGGAAAGCGTCTCCTTTCTCGAAGTCATGGCATCATGCCACCGCCGCGCCCGGCAAAACTTCTCGCCTGCGGCAAAAACAGAATTTACAGAAAGAATGGTACACAACTAGCGCCCCCCCTCGACCCGGCCGTGGAGATCTGGGCCGGCGGCGCCGGCACCGCCCACCTGCAGCGGGCGCCGGCCGGCACCCGGCTGCTGCCGACCATGGAGGACGCGATGGCGGCCCTGGCCGACTGGCGTGCAACTCACCCGATCCAGCCACCCGAGCACGCACTTGAGGCAAAATCCTGACCATGCATCTCGTCCCCGCCCTCGTTGCCGACCAGCCGCGCCTCGTTCAACTTCGGCGCGATCTGCACGCCTATCCCGAGCTCGCCTTCGAGGAGCGGCGCACCAGCGACGTCGTCGCCCGCTCCCTGGCGGCGGCGGGCATCGCCGTGCACCGGGGGCTCGCCGCCACCGGCGTGGTGGGCGTGCTGAAAAACGGGGCGAGCCCGCGCGCCATCGGCCTCAGGGCCGACATGGACGCGCTGCCCATCGAGGAGCAGAACCGCTTTCCCCACCGCTCCCGGCACGCCGGCCGCATGCACGCCTGCGGCCACGACGGCCACACCGTCATGCTGCTGGCGGCGGCGGAATATCTCGCCGCCAGCCGCAACTTCGACGGCACGGTCTATTTCATCTTCCAGCCGGCCGAGGAGACGGTGGGCGGGGCGCGGGTGATGATCGAAGAGGGGCTGTTCGAGCGTTTCCCCATGGATGCCGTCTACGGCATGCACAACTGGCCGGGGCTGCACGCCGGCCAGTTCGCCGTGCACGCGGGGCCGGTGATGGCCTGCTCGGACCAGTTCGACATCACGATCCGCGGTCATGGCGCCCACGCCGCCTTCCCGCACCAGGGCCGCGACCCCACGGTCGCGGGGGCCGCGCTGGTGCAGGCGCTGCAGAGTGTCGTGAGCCGCAATCTCGATCCGCTCGATGCCGCCGTGCTCTCCATCACTCGTTTCCACGCCGACGGCGGCGCCTACAACGTGATCCCGGAGCGCGCGGAGCTCAGGGGCACCGTGCGCGCCTTCCGCCCGGAGGTGCAGGATGAGGTCGAGGCGGCGATGCAGCGCCTGTGCAGCGGCATCGCCGCAGGCTACGGCGTGCAGGTGAGCCTCGACTACCAGCGCGGCTACCCGCCCACCGTCAACGATACCGCCGAGGCCGCCCGCTGCCGGGCGGTGCTCGAAGACCTGGTGGGTGCGGACAACGTGCGCAGCGATCTCAGGCCGTCCATGGGCGCGGAGGACTTCGCCTACCTGCTCAGGCAGCGGCCCGGCTGCTATGTCTGGATCGGCAACGGCCCGGGCGAGGGCGGCTGCATGCTGCACAACCCGCACTACGACTTCAACGACGAGATCCTGCCGCTGGGTGCGAGCTACTGGGTGCGGCTCACGGAGCGTCTGCTGGGGCAGGAACCGGCCGGCGGCGAAGACGAGCCGTCCGAGTCCGGCTTAGG
>JBBIKZ010000197.1:0-1653 GCA_037445185.1 Hydrogenophilales bacterium
TCAACTCTCAAAGCGTAAGCACTCATTCCCTTCGCTCAACAGTCAGACCAGCTTCCACTAGCCCAACCCTCAGCCCGAAACCAGTGCCCACACCTCAGAGGCTGTTGTCCCGTTGTTAAAGAGCCGTTGGTTGCGGGGACAGGATTTGAACCTGTGACCTTCGGGTTATGAGCCCGACGAGCTGCCAGACTGCTCCACCCCGCGTCCGAGAGAATCGAGATTATGCGGACCGGTCTTCGCCATGTCAACACCTTTTTTCGCTGCCCCCTCACCGGCCTTGCAGCATGTATCACCCGAGCTAGGATGATGCTGTCGCAACCCGGAGAGCAGCCTTGATCAGACGCTTCGACATCGCACGCCTGCCGCGCATCGTGTTCGGACACGGCAACCTCGCGCGCCTGCCGGAGCTGGCCGCGACCTTTGGGGCCAACGCCTTGGTGGTGACGGGCGCCCGGTCCTTCCAGGATAGTCCACATTGGGCTGCCTTGCAGGCGGGGTTCAAGGCCAGAAACCTGCGCTGGGAAGTGGTCCGGGTTGCCGGCGAACCCTCTCCCAAGCTCGTCGATGATGCCGTGGCCGCCTACAGGGGCGGGGTCTGGGACGTGGTCATCGGCATCGGCGGCGGCAGCGCACTGGATGCCGCCAAGGCGATCGCCGGCCTGCTGATACCGGGCAACTCCGTGCTCGATCACCTGGAGGGGGTGGGCCCCGAACTCCCGTATGTCGGGCCGGCCGTGCCCTTCATCGCGGTGCCGACCACCGCCGGCACGGGCTCCGAGGCGACCAAGAATGCCGTATTATCGACTCAGGGTCCGGACGGCTTCAAGAAGTCCTTCCGTGACGAAAAACTGGTTGCGCAATACGCCCTGGTCGATCCGGATCTGCTTGCCAGCTGTCCGAGACCGGTGCTCGCCGCCAATGGCATGGACGCCTTCACCCAGTTGCTGGAGGCGTATGTGTCGAGTCGGGCCAACCCGATGACCGACGCGCTTGCCCTGTCCGGCCTGGAGGCGGCACGGGATGGCCTTCTGCCGTGGTACGAGGGGACGGACGACCCCACCGCCTGCCAAAGCCGAATGGCCTATGCCGCCCTGCTCTCGGGCGTGGTCCTGGCGCAGGTGGGACTGGGCGCCGTGCATGGCCTGGCCTCTCCTCTGGGGGCGTACTTCCCCATCCCGCATGGCGTGGTGTGCGGCACCCTCGTGGCCGCCGCCACCCGGGTCAACGTCGCGGCTCTGAGCGAGCGCGCTGCCAACAGCCCAGCCTTGCGTAAATATGCGACGGTCGGCCGGCTGCTCAGTCGCGAAGCGTTGAGCGACGACGAGGCGATTGCCGCGCTGCTCGCACACCTGGAGGATTGGACGCGCCGGCTTGAGCTGCCGCGGCTGTCAGCCTTCGGGGTGCGCACGGAAGACTTCGCGCGCATCGTGCGCAACTGCCGGGGCAGCAGCATGCAGTCCAATCCGATCGTGCTGACGGATGAGGAGATCGGTCAGATCTTGACAGAGAGGGTTTAGCCCAGATTTATCATCCTAAAAACCTCAGTTGAACGCGCCCGAAGGCGGGTTTGTGCGTGTGGGGGGCTCGGCGCGACGACGCCGCGGGGTCGGCGACTGCGTAGCGCGGAGCAGGGGCCCCGCAGGGGATGCGACC
>JBBIKZ010000198.1:0-1606 GCA_037445185.1 Hydrogenophilales bacterium
ACGCAAGACGCCGAGGGCGTCGGAGTTGGCGGTGTATTCGGGTTCTTCGAAGCTGACGGCGACGTGGCTCTGGGCGGCGAGGTTGTAGATTTCCCTGAATCCGTGTACATCAAAGTCAAAACCTCTCTTGTGAGCGATCTGGCATGATTTTCCGCCGGACGGCCCGGTTTATGTGACTGCCGAGGGTCTTTTTCGGGGCGGCGCCTTGCCTTTGGACCCCGAAAGTCGGCGTGGGCGGTGCGGCGCGGCAGTTCGGCCAGCGCGGCGATCTCGTCGAGGGTGAACGTCTTTGTGTCGTTCATGGTCGCAATAGTAGGCACAAGGAGTGTATAAAACAACCGTCACGAAACCTGGGGTCGCGATCACCGGGACAACATGTCAGCGATCCGCAGCAATGAACACAGAGGACAGCAGCAAATCGTCCGCCGGCAAGTTAGCCGGCGAAGCTTGGCGCTCTTGTGTTTTCAGTCTGATCGTGGCATAGTCATTTCGCCGGCAAGTTTGCCGGCGGACAATCGAGCTTCCAGCGCCATGGCTTCAGCCTCCCCACTATTTCCGTCCGCAGGGATCTCGGATCGCGCCGAGAAGGTGGGTTTTCGGTTTGGCGCCAAGGGCACCCACACGAGCCGAACGATGATGTTCGACGAGCTCACGGCGGTGTTTGCGGCGGCGCCGGAGACGGCATCGCGCGAGGACTACGCGACGGCGATCGTCGAGGGCAACTGCCTCGGCAAGGCGACCACCGCGACCCGGAGGCTCACTAAGCAGCGGCTCGGGGAGCTCTACGGCTTGGACCCGCGGATTCCGCTTTTTCGAGTGCTCCGGCGACTCTGGTCCGTGGACGCACCTGGCCGCCCCCTGCTGGCGCTGCAATGCGCACTCGCACGCGATCCTTTGCTTGCCGCGACCGTGTCGCCCGTGCTGGCGCTGGCCGCTGGAAGCGACCTGCGGCGCGACGCGATCAGGGTGGCCCTGAAAGACGCTGTCGATGAGCGCCTCAGCGAAGCGACCCTGGACAAGGTCATCCGCAACGTCGCCAGCTCGTGGGAGCAGGCCGGGCACCTCATCGGGCGAACCTTCAAGAAGCGTGTGCTGGTGCGGGCGACCCCCGCCAGCGTCGCCTACGGCTTGTATCTCGGTCACGCCGTCGGTTTTCGCGGCGCCTCGCTCTTCGCGACCGGTTGGGTGTCGCTGCTCGATTGCACGCCCGTCGCGGCACGCGATCTCGCCCTCGAAGCCAAGCGCATCGGGCTCATCGATCTGCGCATCGCGGGCGACGTCGTGGACCTGGCGCTCGATCGACTGGACCCTGCGGAGGAACGGAGCTGACATGAAGCCCCCACGCTCACTGCCTTGGCTCCGGCCGGCGCTCCGCACCTTAACTTCGCTGCGCGAAGTTAGCCTCGCCGCAACGGCCCTGCGGCCGTTGTCGCTGCCCCCCGAGGGGGCTGTCAGTACCTTCGGAACGGCCGGGCGGTACTGACATGGCCCGCATCGAAGACCTGGCAGATCGTTTTGGTCGGCACATCGCCACGCCCTGGCAGCGCACCGTCTCTGGCGCCCAGCGCGTGGTCATGCTCGTGTACGACAAGGAACTCGAGCGGAC
>JBBIKZ010000199.1:0-1512 GCA_037445185.1 Hydrogenophilales bacterium
CACATCACCCGGCGGGGGCGGCCGGTGGCCGTCCTGATCTCCGAAGAGGAATACGCGCGCATGAACCGTCCACGGCGGCAATTTGCTGAATTTCTGACCGCCTGGCGCCAGGAAATGCGGAAGGAAGGCATTGGGTTCCCGGATGGCAGCGAGTTCGAGGGGTTGCGGGACAAGACCTCTGGAGGCGAGATCGACTTCGCGTGACGCTGCTGTACCTGCTCGACACCGATGTCATCTCCGTATTGGCCGGGTCATGCCCCAATCCGGATTTCGAACAGCGAGTGCTCGAGCAACAATCGTCCTGCGCCCTGGCCGCCCCAACCATAGAGGAACGGACCTACGGTATCGCCCGACTGCCACCCTCCCGCAAGCGCCACATGTTGGAGAAATGGCTGGCGGGTGTATGCAACGGCTTCACCCTGCTGCCTTTCGATGTGGCGAGCGCTCAATGGCTGGGGCTGGAACGCGCCCGGCTTGGCGCACTGGGCACGCCCGCCCCACGCACGGATGGCGAGATCGCCGCGATCGCGACGACCCATAGGCTGACGTTGGTCACCCGCAACCTCTCCGATTTCACCTTCTTCCCAGGGCTGCGACTGGATAACTGGTTCACGGCCTGAGGCCGGCGCGAAGCGGTAGCGTTTTCGACTTGCACTGCGGTTTGTCGCGTGCGAGTCGCCCGACACCTGTCATGCCGACTGTCAATTCCCGCCTGTCTGACGACCGTAGCCGACCGGCTTTGGCCTGCCCATCGTGATGGCAGCCTGCGCGCTACGTCACCCTCCCCCAATCGAAGCAGGGCCCCGGATCGGTCTTTCGTCCGTGCGCAATATCCGAGTGGCCGGCAACGCTCTCGATCGGATAGGCCGCCCGCAGCACAGCGAGCAGGTCGTTGAGCGCCGCGTACTGGGCATCGGTGTAGGGCGTGTCGTCGGTGCCCTCCAGCTCGATGCCGATGGAGAAGTCGTTGCAGCGCTCCCGGCCGCGCCAGCTCGATTGCCCGGCGTGCCAGGCGCGCTTTGCGCAGGGCACGAACTGGATCAGCTCGCCGTCGCGGCGGATGAAGAAGTGGGCCGAGACGCGCAGGTCCTTGATCGTCTCGTAGTAGGGATGGGCGGCCGGGTCGAGCCGATTGGTGAACAGCGCGAACACGCCCGCGCCGCCGAACTCGCCCGGCGGCAGGCTGATGTTGTGGATGACCACCAGCGTGATCGCCTCGCCCTCCGGCCGGTCGTCGCAATTGGGCGAGGGGATGCGCCGCACGCCCGTGAGCCAGCCCTCGGCGTCGATCCGTGACGGGCTCACGGCTCCTCCTCGGCCGGCGCGGCCAGGGCGGTGGCGATGGCGCTCCGCAAAGCGGCCGGCGTCACCTCGCAGTCCAAGCGGGCGTGGTAGTGACCGTCACGAAAGAGGAACAGGGCCGGCAGGTGGAACACGTCATAGGCACGCGCCAGGGCCTGGGCCTGTCGCACGTCCAGCTTGAACAGACGGACCCCGCTGGGCGCGGCCTCG
>JBBIKZ010000200.1:0-4238 GCA_037445185.1 Hydrogenophilales bacterium
ACCTCCGACCTGTTTGCCCAACGGCTTGGTGTTGAACGTAGATGCGTTCAAGATTGGCGACGCGACGTATCGAGTGAACCGCGGTGCGGGCACGCCGGTGTTGGATCCGTGCTCGGATGTGACGCTGACGTACATCGACTCGTCGGTGGATGAGCCCTGCTCGAACAACAATTCGAAGACGATCACGCGCAAGTGGACGGCGCGCGACGCCAGCGGCAACACCAGCACGTGCAATCAGCGGGTGAATGTGCTGCGTCCGAAGAACAGCGACTTGGAGCTGCCTCCGAGTTACGACGATGTGGATGAGCCGTCGATCTCGTGCGTAGGTGCGCAGTATCCGACGCCGGAGTACCTCAACGGCATTGGTTTGCAGGGCACGCCGCTGGTGTTTGGCAAGCCCTCGGGCTGCGATTACGGCTGGCAGTACAGCGACGTGCGCATCGACGTGTGCGACGGCACGTACAAGATTCGGCGTCGTTGGACGATTTTGAACTGGTGCACGGGTCAGAACATCGAGCACGACCAGATCATCAAGGTAGGCGACAACGTAGGGCCGACGCTGACGTGTCCGGCGAACTTGACGGTGGGCACCGATCCGTTCCAGTGCTGCGCGACGGTGGACTTGCCGGATGTGGTGGTATCGGACAACTGCTCGCGCATCAAGAGTGTGAGCGCGATGGTGATAGGGTTTGACCCGCAGACGAATCAGCAGATAGGGATGTTCAACGTTCCGGGTTCGGCTTCGGACTTTCCGGGCAACAACTACTGGGATTCGGATACGTTGGCGGTGTTTGGCACGACGCCGTGCTTGCCGCTGGGCACGCACACGGTGGTGTACACGGTAGAGGATGCCTGCGGCAACACGTCGACGTGTTCGTTCCGCTTGACGGTGCGCGACCTGACGCCGCCGAACCAGTCGTGCGTGGAGTTTACGGTGGTGAGCATTGGGGTGGATGATCCGGCGGACTGCTACGGTCCGGCGGGCTTCCAGAACGTTCCGCCGGCGTTGGGTCCGTGTGAGTTTGCGGGCGTGACGTGGGTGAAGGCGACGACGTTCGACAAGGGTTCGTACGACAACTGCAGCAATTTGAAGTTTACGGTGCAGCGGATGGCTCCGTACAGCGACTGCATCAACAATTTGAACGCGGTGCGCGGCACGCCGAACTGCGCGAGTTTGTTCCCGTCGTTCCCCAGCGAGTTTGAGCGGGCCATTAGCGAGGGCGACTCGATCAAGTTCTACTGCTGCGAAGTGGGTACGACGCAGACGGTGATCGTTCGGGCATATCAGTTGGATGCGAATGGGAACTTTGTGTTGGGTCAGGACGGCACGCCGGTGCGCAACGAGTGCATGGTAGAGGTGGAGGTACAAGACAAGATCAAGCCGTTGTGCACGCCGCCGGCGAACGTGACGGTATCGTGCGAGAATTTCGACCCGACGCTGTGGGCATATGGTCGGCCGACGGTAGCGGACAACTGCTGCTTGGACACGACGGTGTCGTATCAGGGGCAGTGCGGTTTGTCGCACACGGTGAACTTGGCGCTGTTTGACACGCTGTGCAACCGGGGTACGATTACGCGGACGTTCCGGGTGGCGGACTGCCACGGCAATTCTTCGCAGACGTGTACGCAGCGGGTGTTTGTGACGTACAACCAGAACTACTTTGTGCGCTTCCCCAACGACGTGATTGTGACGGCGTGCGACGGGACGGGCAACTACGGCGAGCCGACGTTCTTTGGCAAGGACTGCGAGGCGCTGGGCGTGTCGTATGAGGATCAGATCAACACGGTGGTAGCGGATGCGTGCTTCTTGATTGAGCGGACGTGGACGATTATCAACTGGTGTTCGTACAATCCGAACATGGGTTGCACTGAGGTGCCGAACCCGAACCCGAACGCGACAGCCTACAACCCGGCGAACTTGCCCGGTCCGACGGTATCGCCTGCGGGCACGCCGGCGCCTTGGAACCCGACGGTGGTGGCGATTACTCCTGGGGCGACGCCGACGAACTACTCGGTGTACTGGAGCGCGAATGCGAACTGCTACAAGTACAAGCAGTTGATCTGGGTGCGCGACACGCAGAAGCCGGAGATATCGAACTGTCCGCCCAGCCCACAGGAGATTTGCGACGTGACGGACAACAATGCGCAGTTGTGGAACGCGATGTACTGGTGGGATAGTAAGATTTCGAGCCACGACCTGTGCGAGGCTCCGACGGACTTGAGCATTACGGCGACGGATGCGTGCTCGGGCGACAATTTGACGATTCGCTACCTGCTGTTCTTGGATTTGGACGGCGATGGTACGATGGAGACGGTGGTCAGCAGCACGCAGACGGGTCTGGGCGGTTTGGGTTGGAACCGGGTGAACTACGGCAACGCCAACAATCCGAACTATGCGGGCGGTGAGGCTCGAGAGTTTGACTTCCGCCCGGTACCGCAGAACCAGAAGTACGGCTTTGCGCTGCAAGTGACGAAGTCGGGCGGCAACGTGACGGGCGCGGTGCGCTGGAACACGCAGCAGTCGCAGACGACGTACGTGATACCGGAGTTGCCGTACGGCGTGCACAAGATCAAGTGGTTTGTGGACGACATGTGCGGCAACGAGCAGACGTGCGAGTGGGTGTTTGAGGTGAAGGACTGCAAGAAGCCGACGGTGGTGTGCCGCAATATCAACGTGAACATCATGCCGACGAAGATGGTGATGGTCAGCGTGGGCGAGGTGTTGCAGAACACGTACGACAACTGCACGCCGTCGAACTTGCTCAAGAGCGGTATTCGGATAGCGGGTACGGGCACGGGCTTCCCGCGCCTGCCCAACGGTCAGCCGCAGACGACGGTGACGTTCGACTGCAGCCAGTTGGGTGAGCAGTCGGTAGAAGTGTGGTCGGAGGATGTAGCGGGCAATGCGGACTTCTGCGTGGCGAAGGTGAACGTGCAGGACAACATGGGCAACTGCTCGGCATCGAGCGCGACGGTGGCCGGTGCGCTGAAGACGGAGGCCGACAAGGGTCTGGAGGACGCTTCGGTGTCGCTGACGGGCAACAGCGTGACGATGACGGTAGAGACGGACGCTCAAGGCGAGTTTGTGTTGGCGGGAGTTCCGACGCCGGGCGACTACGTGGTGACGCCGCTGAAGGACAACGACCACCTGAACGGTGTGACGACGTTCGACCTGGTGCTCATCAACAAGCACATCTTGGGCCTGGAGCCGCTGTCGAGCCCGTACCAGATGATTGCAGCGGACGCCAACAACAGCCGCTCGATCACGACGTTCGACATCGTGGAGTTGCGGAAGTTGATCTTGGGCATCTACACCGAGTTGCCCAACAACACGTCGTGGCGCTTTGTGGATAAGGACTTTGTATTCCCGAATGTGCAGAACCCCTTCCAGACGCAGTTCCCCGAGACGAAGTTGCTGCAGTTGACTACGGACAAGTTGGACAACTACTTTGTAGCGGTGAAAGTGGGTGACGTGAACGGCAGTGTGGTACCCAACAGCAGTTTGGCGGGCACGGAAGACCGTGCGGCGAACACGCTGTTGTTCGACGTGGAGGATCGCACCGTGAAGGCTGGTGAAGTGTTCACGGTAGAGTTCCGCGCTGCGGAAGTGGTGCAGGGCTATCAGTTCACGCTGAACCACGCGGGGCTGGAGTTGATGAGCATCGAGCCTCGTACGGAGGGGATGACGCTGGCGAACTTTGGCGTGTTTGCCCAGGAGAGTGCGGTGACGACGAGCTGGGACGGTGAGGTGCCGGCGAAGTTTGCGCTGACGTTCCGGGCGAAGACGTCGGGTGAGTTGAGCCGCCTGTTGGGCGTGTCGGGCCGCATCACGAAGGCCGAAGCGTATGGCTTAGGTTCGGATCGGATGGCGGTGGCGTTCCGCTTCAACGGCGCGCAAGGCACGACGGTGACGGGCGTTGGATTTGAGTTGTATCAGAACCAGCCAAACCCGTGGTTGAACAAGACGCAGATCGGCTTCCACCTGCCGGAGGCGACGGAGGCCGTTCTGACGGTGTACGACGAGACGGGTCGGGTGTTGTGGATGCAGCGCGGTCAGTACGGCAAGGGCTACAACGCCGTGACGTTGGATCGCGCGGTGTTGGATGCGACGGGCGTGCTGTACTACGAGTTGAAGACGTCGAAGGACAGCGCGACGCGCAAGATGATTCAGACGAAGTAAGCAGGCGCCTAGCGCGCTCCGGCGAGGTGAGGTTGTCGGTTCTCGGCAACCTCACTTG
>JBBIKZ010000201.1:0-10868 GCA_037445185.1 Hydrogenophilales bacterium
GGGGGGAGGGGGGGGAGAGAGGAGAGAGGGAGAAGTAAGGGGATTTCTTGTACGTGTCGTCAGCCAGCCAAAAAATCCCTTCTTTTCAATGGGTTGGGGGCTGCGAATAAAGTAAGATCTTGTTGTCTTCTTGTCGGCCCATTGATCCACCTAGGTTTTTCGCGCCGGGCACCCCCCGAAAAATCGGGCTGTCGTCTGCTTGGTCCCATTCCGGGACGTTCCCGCCCCCCCTCGGCCCAAATTTACCATAATACCTGTCTAGACAACCCGTTTCGCGTAGGATTTGGGGCCCATTATGAATATGTACCTCTTGACACCCTTGCTAGGAGCTTGCCTATAAGTTCAGACCTGAACTTATAGGCAAGCTTCTAAGCAAGGGCACCCCCCATCCTATGTGGCTCCAGCGCTTCACCGGCCCCCGGCAGCCCCACCCGCTCGGCGTACAGGCTGCCGACTGGTACAGGTCGATGCTGCGACCGATCCCGTATCAGGCGGATCGTCGGCTACCGACCGCACCGCACGATTTTCTGATCCCATCGATGGTCGATCTATTTTTTGTCTACGAAAAATTGAACAAATTATACGGACGAACAATTGCATATCATTCATTTGTACGACAATTGAGCCGTCTAGAAGAAATGGGCTGGATCCATTTCATCCGCCATTACACCAACGCGCCCTGGTCCATGGCCTTGGTCAACGTCGAGGGCATCGCCTACACCCTGGAGACCCAACCCGAGCTCCTGGCCCCTCGCTCGGCCACCCGCCCGGCATCGCCGAGCACGAGCCTGCTCGTGCTCACGCTCGCGGCCGTGATCGGGTGCCTGCCCGGCTACATGCGGTTCGCCCGGTTGAACCGGTGGACCTGGCTGACCCTCGCGTCCCAGGGCTATTCCTACGCCATGCCCCGGGCCGTCCGCCGGACCGGCTATCCTCGGAAGGATCCGTCGAGCGTGCCCTGTGCGCAGCACCCCGATTGGGTGTGGACGTGGGCACCTTCGGCCGTCACGGCCAGCCTCTGTCCGGACGATCGGCTGACGCGGCACGGGGTCGGGATGTTCGGCGGGTATCGTGCTCGGCGACGCGTGTTCGTGCCCGACGACTGGTACGCACCGGTGCACGTGGCTCCCTTGCCGTTCGAGCTCGTGTCGGAGCCCGAATGGACGACCCTGCACGACGAGGAGCGTGCCTGGCTGTTCTGGGCCGAACCCGTCGAAACCGCGTTCGCGAGCCTGGGCGGGGTGCCGGTGCTGCCTCGGCAATTGGCCCTGCGGCACGAACTGCGGATGACACCGTCCCCCTTGGAACTCGTCGTCCCGTTCGCGTCCGTCCACGCCGACGATGCGCTTCCGCTCGACCATCGCCCGTCCGAGATCCTCCCTCCCGTGGGCGCTCGGCTCCCGGACATGCCGGGCCCGCGCTCGTGCTCGCCCTCGGGTGTCCCGTCCGAGCCGCGGACCGTCCTGCTCGACCCCGCCGCCCGGCCCGAGCCCGAGCCCTCCCTGCCGGCCCCGCTCGGCTACGTGCAGGCCGGACCGACCTGGTACGAGCGCGTGTGGGACCCGCCGGGCCCCTGGACCGTGCTCGACCGGTCGCTGATGGACCCGTGGATGTCCGGCACCCTGCCGCCCTGTTGGGTCCCCGTCGAAACGCTCGACCACACGCTCGGCCACGAGCCCGCGAACGCGCTCTCGGACGCGGACGAGCGATCCTACGTGGACACGCTCGTCGCGCGGCTGCGATCCGACCCGTCGTTCGTGCGATCGTCGGATGTCGAGGCTTGGTGTGCTCCTTCGGCCGTAGGTCCGCATTTGCCGGCGCCCACGTGGATGGTGCCCACATTGTGGCCGGTCGCTGCCTCGCTCGATGTGGGACACGACGCTTGACACGTTTCATGCGTCGCGCCATGTTTCTCGACGCATCCCTATCCGGAGGTCGAACATGAAGCGACGTGTCACGCGATACAACCCGCGCATGGTGTTCCTCACACTATGTGTGGCAACCTATCTCGAACGGCTCGGCCAGTCGGCGACGGGTGACCGCGTCCCCGCGGCCAGTCCCGCCGACATGTCGGCGGCGCTCGGCGCGTGGTGGGCGGCGCGGAAGGGCGGGGTACCGCCCTATGCGGGCCGTGCGCTCGCGACCCAGCTCGGGCGCGCGGCGCACCACACCCGGCTGCTCGTGCCGGTCGGCGTCAAGGGCGCGCCCCGCATGTGGCTGCTCGCCCGGCACGCCGAGGGGGGCGCCGTCGGCGGCGGCACCGTGATGGACGGGCTGTTCACGTCCTCGCGGATCGAGGCCGAGACCGTGCATCCACTTGCACAGGAACAATATTTCGAGATCTTCGACGCGGCCGACCGCGTGTCGGCGAGCGAGGTCGAGAGCCTCCTGCGCGCGCGGGGCATCCTGTGCTCGGCTCCCGAGCCCGACCACGGGTACGACCGCGAGCTCGCGGCCCTGCTCGCGGACGAGCCCGAGGGCGAGCCCGCGGACGAGCCCGAGGGCGAGGACGAGGGCGAGGACGAGGGTGAGGACGGGGACGAGGGCGAGGACGAGCCCGAGGACGAGCCCGCGCCCGCGAGGCGTCGGTTCGCCCGGGTCTGACCCCGCAGCCCTCGCGAGCCCGCCGTGGTGCGATCCTCGTCGGCGTAGGCGAGCAAATCGGAGGGGGCCGGTAGGGTGGTACCGGCCCCTTCCTTTTTCGCTCCTACGGGCCTGTTTGGGCCCTTTACGACGGGGTCTCCCACGGGCTCGGCCCCACCCCCTCGCCCGCGCCCGAGCCCGCGCTCGCGACCACCCCCCGCGCCCGCGCTCGCGCCCGCGCTCGCGACCACCCCCCTCGCTCGGCCCCACCCCCTCGCTCGGCCCCACCCCCTCGCCCACCACGGTCGATGAAGTTCACCGAAATTAGGAAAATGAACTTATTGACCAAACGAACAATTATGCTATGATGCGCTTGTGATCGGCCGATGGTCGGCTGATCGATTACTCGGGGTACCCTCCATGTCCATGCCTTCTCTTACGCTCGATTGCATCGACCGCGTCGCGGAGACCGCCGTGCGCACGGGCGCGCCGGTGGTGCTCTTCGGCGCGCCGGGGGTCGGCAAGACGGCCGCCCTCCAGGAATGGACGGCTCGGGCGGGACGCGGGTGCGTCCTGCTGAACGCGACGAGCGTCCTGGCCTTCGACCTGATCGGCATGCCGGTCGCGTCGAAGGGGGTCAGCGTGTTCACCACGCCGACCTGGCTCGCCGAGATTGTCCATACGGGCAAGTCCGAGGGACTGCTGGTGCTGGACGAGCTCGGCACGGCGTCGCCCGAGGTCGTGCCCGCGTTCGCTCAATTGCTCGGCGAGCGTCGGTGCGGCCCGCACCATCTGCCGCGCGGCTGGGCCGTGATCGGCACCTCCAACCGCCCGGGTGACCGCGCGCTCTCCCGGCCGCTCCCGGCCCATCTCGTCAATCGGGTCGCGTGCTGGACCGTCCAGCCGAGCGCCGAGGCGTGGTGTGCCTGGGCGCGGCGGCAGCCGCTCGGCGCCCTGCCGCCCGAGCTCGTGGCCTATGTCGGCTCGCCCGACTTCGAGCCGTGGCTGGACGAGATGAACCCTCGGGGTGTGAACGAGCCGTGGACCAGCTTCCGCTCGCTCACGCTCGGCGTGGGGGACCTGCTGGCGATGGCCGAGGTGACCACCGGCGAGCGCAAGGTGCTCTTCGGCCCCGAGGCCATGAGCACGCTCTCGGCCAGGGTCCCGCTCGAGCTCGCGAGCGCGTTCCTCGACTTCGCCGTGTTCGGCCAGCAGGTCCCGGCGTGGAAGGACATCGTCGAGGCACCCGACCTCGCGGTCGTGCCCGAGACGCCGAAGGCGGGCATGATCGCCGCCGAGATGGTCTACGCCCGGGCGATGGCGGCGACCCGGGAGGAATGCGACCACGCGGTGGCCAACCTCGCCCGCTGGCTCCGACGCTGCCCGGGTGCGATCACGGCGCAGGTAGCCGGACGTCTGTACCACGAGGCCACGTTGCGCACCGTGCGTGCGGCGCTCGACACCCGCTTCGGCACCGAGCAGCGGCCGTTCTTCCGGCACACCCAGTTCGCGCGGCTCTACCCCGCGCTGGTGTCGGAGACGGCCCCGCTCGGCGGGACGGTGCTCGCCCAGGGTGGCCACGCCTGATCGTGTGCCACGCTCGGTCGTGTGCCACGCTCGGTCGTGTGCCACGCTCGGTCGTGTGCCACGCTCGGTCATGTGGATGACTTGTGAACTTCTGCGGAGTACTTATCATGACGTCTCGTGCGACCGATGACACTTCCGGGCTGGAGACCTCGCCCTGGCTGGAGGTCGTGGAGGCCCCGGTCTCCCTGTTCGCCCCGCGGCCGGCGGATCGGGTGGTGACCGGGACCACGCCCTCCGTCGATGTGCTGCTGCCGAACACGAGCGCGCTCCGGCGCGCTCCTCCGGCGGTCGAGCAGTACGTCGCCATGCTCGACCGGTTCCGGCCCGCGCCCGCGATCCAGCGCGCGCTCTGGGACGCGCGGGCGGTGCTCGCGACCCAGGGCCTGCTCGCTCGGCGGGGGCTGGTCGAGACGAGTTCGGAACTGGTGCACTATGCCATCGCCCGTCTGGCGGCTCGGCACGGACGGGTCGTGGAGACCCTCGGACGGCTGCCGTTCCAGGCGATGCCCATGGACGCGCCCGACACCATGGACGTGCCCGGCACGGCCCTGCACGTCCCGGCGGGGGCCGTCGTCCCGCCCATCGTGGTGACGCGCGACCGATTGGTGTTCGACCCGCGGCTCGTGCCGCTGATCCCCATGCCCGTGCTGATGGCGGCGCTGTTCCAGCGGGCGCTCGACCTGTTCTTCAGGGCGACCGATCGGGTGGAGGCGGTCCGACGGGGCAACCTGACGATCGGCGGCAAGCCGGTGCGTGCCGACGTCGTGGCGGCGACCGTCTCGGCGCAGAGCCAGGACATGATGGCTCGGCTCGAAGTGCCGCAGACCTTCGGCGGGGTGTACGGGTTCACCGACGTGGGCGGTGTCACCACGCTCCTGAGTTTCGCGCTCGACCCCGAGCTCGCGTCCGACGTCACGTGGAGGGAGAACTTCGCCGGCGCCTACGCTCGGCTGTACGAGCGCATGCCCGAGCCTCCCGAGCCGGACCCCGGGTCCGGGTCCGAGCCGAGCTCCGGGTCGAGCTCCGGGTCGAGTTCCGGGTCCGGGTCCGAGCCCGGGTCCGGGTCGAGCTCCGGGTCCGAGCCGCGCTCCGAGCCCGGGTCGAGTTCCGGGTCCGAGCCCGGGTCGAGCTCCGAGCCCGGGTCCGGGTCCGGACGGGGGGCGAACCCCGACGCGCCGCAGCCGCACGTCATGGACCAGCAGTCGGCCGACGCCCTGTTCGGTCGAGGTCCGACCCCGGGGTCGGACATGACGCCGAGCGACGTCGAGCGCGAGCAGGCGGCCCGCGACCTCGCGGACCGGTTCCCCGGCACCGAGCCGGCGGCAGAACTGCGCAGGCTGGCCGCACGCCCGCCGGCGCCGCCGCCCACGCTCGGGGACGTGCTCCGGCGCTGGGCGGAGGAGCGGGTCGCCGACGCGGGGGCGGACCATCGGTCGCCGTTCCGTTGGTCGCAGCCGGTCTGGCGGCGGTTCGGTCTGTGGGAGCCGGCGCGCGCCCTGCCCACGCTCGGGGACGTGGCCGTGGTGATCGACACGTCGGGATCGGTGGGACCTGCCGAGCTCGGCAAGCTGGCCGGCGCCGTGCAGGAGATGTGCGCGGTCGGTCTCCCGCGCACGCTGCGGGTGCTCGCTTGCGACACCCGGGTGCACGAAGTGGCGACCCTGCCGAGGCACAGGCTGGCCGACCTCGTCTGGACCGGCGGGACCTGGACCGACCTGCTCGGTCCCTGGCGCACCCGCATCCGCGGCGGTGGAGGGACCGACATGCGCGTGGGCATCGCCGCGGCGCTGGAACCTCCCGCAGGAGCCCCCGACGAGCCGGGAGGGGACGTGGAACTGCGGACCGACCCCGACACGTGGGTTCCACCCTCGCTCGTGATCGTGCTCACGGACGGGTGGACCCCGTGGCCGGACGCGCCGGCCGTGCCGGTCGTGATCGGCACCACGGACCGACCGGGGCCGGCGTGGGCCGAGACCGCGAGGATCTGAACGAGCGGCCGGGGCTCGGGCCCCGGCCCATTACCGGAGCCAGCCGGCTACTGGAGCCGGCCTACTACTGGAGGAAACCATGAACAAGATGATCTCGGCCAAGTGGGCGATGCTCGTCAAGTCGAGCGCGTTGCCGATTTGGGTCGAAGACCACGTGCGGACGAGCGTGCAGAAGATCCTGCGCGCGCGTAACCCGATCTACTTCGCGCATCTGTGCCGTACCTTCGAGGCCAAGCGGCTGTGGGCGCAGACGTTCGAGATGCTGGAGTTCCGCGAGTACGGCGAACGTTTCAGCTACGCGGATTGGCGGGACGCGGTTTCTCGGATCGATCGGATGATCGAGACGATCGTGAAGGTTACTGCCGAGGTCGATGCGGCGCGCTCGGCTGAACTGGTCGAGCGAGTTCAGCTTCTGTTCGCGCTGCAGACCTATGTCGAGGTCTATGTTGCGTGCACCAAGGTGCACGTGCTACGGTCGTCCTGTCTCGTGTTCGACCCGTGGCCGCGGCTCGCGGTCGTGGCGAACGAGCATACGGATGCCTATTCATATGTCAGTTTTTCGGATGATGCGTATGCTCTCGCGCGAAGTCTGGAGGAACGTGAGGCTGTCAATGATTTCGCGATCAATTGGTCTTGGCGTATCTGCGGGTTTTCTACAAACTATAGGTATTCTCAACCCAATGATACTTACGTCATCAAGGGAGTACAGTACATTTTCCTGAATGATCCGCGTGCCAGGCTGACGTATCTTCTCCCTCACGAATTCGGAGCTTGTGGGTACGCGAACCTTTCCTCGGCCGCACGGGATTTCCGATCGAAGGGGTGGCGCATCGGCGCATCGACCCGCGGGGTCACGTTGCGGTTCGCGGTTCTGAACGGCCACACGTACTGGGGCTATTGCTGTTATCCTGGGCCCTCCGCCTACACGGCGATCACGGGGTGCGGGACGACGGACGTGCTGCTCGGGTATTCCACGGCTACCAGCAACTACCGTCACAGGGTCGATGCGAGCGGCATGATCTTCTCGCTCGACGATATGAACAGAATAAGTAAGCAGGCGTTCCCCCACGGACAACGGCTCATGCAGGAGTTTTATCCGTGGCAACAGGCACATGGTGGTGTCTCGACGTTGCGTTTGCTTCAAAAGGCCGAGCGTGATCCGGAGACTGATCTGTTCTGGCATGCGCCGGTGGGGGATTATTATCGGTTCGTCGGCTCCGACTTCACGGAAACTACGAACTACTGTCAATTGCGACCTTTCCTCACCTATTTGAAGTATCGGACCGACATCGACGGACGTGACCCGGAAACCTACCTGACGTTCGCCTTCCTACCGCCCGAGGCTTCGGATCGGATATATTGTGCGCACGGGTGCTTCCACGAGCGAACCGTTACGGAACTGTTCGCACGTACAAGTGCACGGTCTTCGCCCGCGGCACCCCCGTCCACGACACCCCCACCCGCGACACCCCACCCGTGACACCCCCCACCCGTGACACCCCCACCGGACGACCATGGCCGACCTTGCCGACCTCGCCGACCACGTGTTCGCCCGAGCGGACGACATCGATCCTTCGCTCCAGTATGTCGTGTTCATCGACTTCGAGACCTACTATTCCAAGTCCTATTCGCTGCGAGAACTGACAACCTACGAGTATGTATACAACGAGCAATTCTGTCCTTATTTCGCCTATGTGTGCTTCTTCCCTCGTAACGGGACGCCGAGGGAGAGGCTGTTCACGCCCGGGGAACTGGTGTCCCTCGCCCGTCGGCTCGACCCGGTCAGGACCCTGTTCGTGAGCCACAACGCGATGTTCGACGGGCAGGTACTCGCCGCGCTGTATTCCGCTCGATGGCGGTGGTGGTGTACGATGCAGGCGGCGCACCAGACGCTCCTGCCGCAGCTCGGCAGCGTGTCCCTGAGCCGGCTGGCCGCGCATGCCGGCATGCCGATCGACAAATCGACCATCGTCGGGATGCAGGGGCGTCACATCGACGATGCGACCCCGGAGGAGCGCGCTCGGTTCGTGGCGTATGCCCGGCAGGACGTGCATGCCTGCATCGGGATCTTCACCCGCCAGCGTCTGCTCGGCGAGGGCGAGCCCGACCTGCTCGCGTGGACGATCGATCGGGCCCTGTATCCCCGGCTCCGGGTCGATCTCGACCTGCTCGAAACCGCGGTCGCGAACGAGGCCGCGTCCCTCGAAACCGCCTTCGCGGCGTCGAACGTCGCGCCCGCACGGATACGTTCCGCTCGGCAGTTCGCCGAACTGCTGGACGAGCTCGGCGTGGAGGTCGAGTACAAGCCCGGTGCCAGGGGTCCGATACCGGCCGTCGCCAGGACCGACCCGTTCATGACCGAGCTACTGGACCATCCCGACCCCACCGTCGCCCGATTGGCCGAATTGCGGCTCGCCGCCACGAGCACGTTGCAGCGTACCCGGGCCGCGCGCATGCTCGCGGTCGGGCGCGCGCTCGGAGGGCTCCTGCCGGTCCCGCTGCACTACCACCGTGCCCGCACGGGGCGCTGGACCGGGGCCGAGAGGCTCAACCTGCAGAACCTGAGCCGCGGTGCCGGGCCGCTCCGGAGGGCGATCATGGCGGCGCCCGGGCGCCGGCTCGTGGTCGTGGACGCGGCGCAGATCGAGGCGCGGATCGTCGCCGCGCTCGCCGGCGCGCACGACCTGACGGAAGCGTTCGCCCGCGGACGCGACGTCTACTCCGAGTTCGCCACCCGCCTGTACGGCCACCCCGTGGATCGGAAGAGCCACCCGACGAAGCGTCAGGTCGGCAAGCTGGCCGTGCTGTCGCTCGGCTACGGGTGCGGGGCCGGGAAGTTCCATTGGATCGCCCGGGTGTCGGGTGGCATCGTACTCGAACCCGGCGAAGCCGAGCGCGTCGTGGAGACCTACCGCTCGACCTGGCCCGAGATCCCGCGCTCGTGGCGGCTGGCGGACGCGGCCCTGCATCGCATGCTCCGGTACGACCATCTCCGTATCAGCCTGCCGACCGTCGGTGGGCCGCTCGAACTGCAATGGGACGCGCCGCTGCTCGTTCTGCCGTCCGGCAGGCCCATCGTGTTCGCGGGGCTGGAGTACGACCCCGAGCGCGATCGGATCCTGGTCGCCCATGCGCAGCACGGTCGGCTGGTCCGTCGGCCGATGTGGGGTGGCCACGTGATCGAGAACATCGTCCAGGCAATGGCACGCGACGTGCTGTGCGCGACGCATCGACTTTTCATTGACAAGGTCGTTCTTCAGGTCCATGATGAATTGGTATTGGATGTTTCGGCCGACGAAGCTCAGGATGTCTTGGATGCTTGCATCCGATCCCTATCGTCCCCCGTTCCCTGGCTTCCGGGTTGCGTGTTCTCGGCCGAGGGCGGGATCGCGGAACGGTACAGCGACGCAAAGTAGGAGTTGAATATGCAGATCGCTCGTCTCACACCTTCCGGGCTGCTGCCGGTCGTGGCGCAGTCGGAATACGTGCTGCTCAACGCGCACGATGGCGCGAAACCCACCCTGCTCGATAAACTGTGCTGGGTCGTCTACCACGGAGAAGCCGGCCCGACACAATGGCGCACGCGCATCCACGTGCGCGGACTGCCCGAGCGTGCCGAAACGCTGAACCGCTCGGCGCCCCTGCTCGACTACGAGTTCGATCTCGTGCGCAACGAGCGGGAGCATTCGGAGCGCCACGTCCAAATTCACCCCAGGCTCACGCTCGACTATCTGGCGACCGAGCCCGAGGAGTTGGAATGGCTGCTCCTGTGCGATCCGATGCCGCCGTTCGGGTGGAACGCGCGGTACAAGGTCACGGGCGCGGTCGAGCGCGTGGACGTGGCCGCGGCATCCTACGGTGGGTGGAGCGTCGGCGACCAGCGGGAAGCGCCGCGGTTTCCGATGCCCATCTACCACGTCAGGGGTCCGGCGGTGATCGAATGGCTCGCTCGGCCCTACGGACGGGCGGTGCCCGCGCTCGAAGTGTGGGACGCCGACGCCCCACAGGTACCCGGGTTCCGCGGTCGCGCCACTTGGAGCCGTCAGGCGGGTCGGTGGTCGTTCGACTACGAGCCCGTGGCCGCGACCGAGCCCACGACCTCCGATCAATTCGAGGGCGTGTCGTGACGATCGCATGGTCCTACAGTAACTGGTCGATGTTCGAGGAATGCCCGCATCGCTTCGAGGCCGTGGTGCTGGAGAAGCGCGTGCCGCGGCCGAGCGGGCCGGCGTTGGAGCGGGGAAGCCGCGTCCACGAGGAGATCGCCGCTCGGCTCACGGGACAGCGGGAGACGTGGCCGGCCGAGATGCCCGAGCGCATTCGGCGCGACGTCGAGCACTTGATTGCCCGTATGGGCAAGCCCGAGGTCGAGCAGTCGCTCGCGGTGTCGGCCCGTCTCGACCCCGTGGGCTTCTTCGACGAGGAGGTGGCGTTCCGCGGCAAGGTCGATGCGTTCTGGCTGACCGACCGCGGGGACGTGTTCGTTGTCGATTGGAAGACTGGCTCCTCGGAAACGAAACCCTATCAATTGGAGTTGATGCTCGGTCTCGTGGCTGCACATATTCCGCCAACTTATACGTCGCTTCATGCGCGGTTTGTATATTTGGAGACGTCGAAATATGATGACGATCCAATTACTCAAATGAATTATGAAGATGCGTTGGAAAACTTGGGTCAATTTCTTACTCGTGCAAACGAGGCGTTCGAGAA
>JBBIKZ010000202.1:0-16740 GCA_037445185.1 Hydrogenophilales bacterium
GCCATCAGACGGTGAAAGGCCCCCAGAAATAGGGGCTCGGACCAGCAGATGTCCACCGAATTCACCCTGGTGGTCAGCCCAAAAACAGAATTCTGAACGAAACCGTGAATAAATCAGACCTTCCCTAAAAGAAATCTTTCGTATTCTCAAGCCTGGAGGGAAGTTAGTCTTTCATACACCAAATGTTCATGGGTATGGCCCAGTGCTGGCAAAATTGCTCCCGGAATCATTGAAAGATCAACTCATATGGTACCTTCAGCGTCGGAAGCCGGAGGATGTGTTTCCAACCTATTATCGAATCAATGCTGCAAAAGATATTAAGCACATAGCGTGTGAGACTGGATTCGAATTGACATCGCTTCGATTAATTGTATCAACTCCCCTGTTCATTATGGTTCCTCCGTTGCTTTTGTTGGAACTGCTGCTTATACGTTTTCTGATGAGTGATGTCGGTCGGCCTTTCCGATCCAACATCATTGCTATTTTGAAGAAGCCGTCCGCTGTGCAATAAGCAGCAAGAAAGGAATGCAATAGAGCAGCTATTTAGTAATGGAGGCAACCGTCAAATACCTGATTCTCCCATCCAGTCTAATGACGATCTGCTTGCTTGCCGGGCTGATGCTCGTCTTGCTGCGGCTCACGAAAAAAGGCATGTGGCTCGGGGCGGGAGGAATCTGTATCTATATCATCTTTGGCGCCGGACCTGTCTCGTTTCTATTATTAAGTTCACTGGAGTTTCGCATTCCTCCGGCTGATCACCAGAAGCGACAAAAGGCACAGGCCATTGTCGTTCTTGCCGCGTATGGCGAAGCCAATCCGGATCATCCATTGAGCAGCCGTGTGAATGGCATGTCCGCCATTCGCCTACTGGAGACGGTGATGGTGCACAAAAGCTGGCCCAACATGCCTGTTTTTGTGAGCGGGTTTCAAGAAGTTGCCGATATCATGAGGGATATTCTTATATCCGCCGGCGTTCCACAGGACCAAATTATCGTTGATTCCCTGTCGATGAATACGTATGAGAGCGCCATTCATTTGGCGCCGTTCTTGGGAAACCAGCCGTTTCTGCTTATCACCTCCGCTGGCCACATGCCGAGGGCCATGGGCGTGTTTCGCAAGGCTGGCACCCGTCCTCTTCCCGTGCCAACCGACTATATGAGCAAGCGGAATACATTGGCGACGAATTACCTGCCATCGCCGCTTCATTTGTACTACTCAGATCTAGCGGTCTCTGAGTATGCGGCGCTGGCGTGGTATTACCTGAAGCGGCGTGTGTGATGTTGGATGTGACTTAAAGGGAGGATTCAGGCTAAGAAGCGTTCCGCAAGCCAGAGGTGCTGATTGTGAAGTAAGAGACGTTCTTTCAAGGTTTGATCTTCCCCCGATTGTACAGACACCTAAGGAGGAAAATGATGCAATCGGAGGATCGCATGAATAGCAAGACGAGACAGCAGTACACGGAAGACTTTAAAGCGGAGGCGGTGCGCTTAGTCCAGGAATCGGGACAACCTGTTGCGCAGGTGGCACGGAATCTGGATATTGCTGACTATCTGCTCTACCACTGGCGAGCAGAGCAGCAGCAGGCAGAGAGCCTGGGGCACGCCCGGCAGTCGATGCAGGCCGAACAAGAGGAGCTGGCGCGGCTGCGATGAGAAAATGCCGTTCTGAAGCAGGAGCGGGATTTTTTAAAACGTGCGACGGCGTTCTTCGCGAAGGAGTCCCGATGAGATACCGGGTGATCCAGGAGTACGACCGTCGCTATCCGATCCGCCTGATGTGCCGAGCGTTGGCCGTGTCTTCGGCGGGCTATTATGCGTGGCGGCCCCCCCAGAGAGCGCTCGGGTGGAGGCCAATCGCGACCTGCTCACGGCGATTCGTCAGCTTCACCATGACAGTCGCTAGATCTCTGGGAGTCCTCGAGTCTGGCAAGCACTCCGTGCACAGGGCCACCGGGTTGGGAAACATCGCGTCGCTCGGCTGATGTGCCACGATGGCATCCGAGCAAAAACGGTGACGAAGTGGCGTGCCACCACTCAGTCTCAACATGAATTCCCCGTGGCCGCGAACACCCTGGATCGGGTCTTCACTGTTGGGGCTCCCAATCGAGTGTGGGCTAGAGACCTAACCTACATCTGGACGGGAGAAGGCTGGCTCTATCTGGCTGTCCTGCTCGATCTGTATTCACGCCGGGTCGTGGGCTGGGCCATGGGCCAGCGATTAACCGGTGAGTTGGCCGAGCAAGCCCTGACGATGGCCGTGATGAACCGCACTCCCAGGGCGGGGCTCGTGCATCATTCGGACCGCGGCAGTCAATAGGCCGCCACGAACTACCAGCGCCGACTGGCTGAGTACGGCCTCACTCCCAGCATGAGCCGCAAAGGCAACTGTTGGGACAACGTATGCGTTGAAAGTTTCTTTGGGACGCTCAAGCAGGAACTCGTATACCATCGGCGCTATACCACCCGAGACGAGGCCAAACGAGACATCTTCGAATACATCGAGGTGTTCTACAATCGGCAGCGTCGACACTCGACTCTCGGCTATCACTCCCCGGCCGAGTATGAAGCGAGGGTCGCAGTCGCTTAACCAGGTGTCCACGAAATCGGGGGAAGATCAGTTCTACGCCCCACAACTTCTGTGAGTTTGTGTTGCGGGGATACCTCACCATATCTTCAAGCAATTTGAGATAGATAGACAATCATACAATTCAGAATAGTAACTTGCAAAAAACGCAGCAAATTATCTGCTGCCGCTAAAAATGAGGTCTTGTCAATAGGTGTGTAAATGGAGTCAGGCGGCGACCTCCTGCTGGGTGACGCGATGTTTGCGGACTCCATCCACATACTGCGCGCTGGCATAGACCGTCGGCAGCAACTCCGGGGCGTTCAGCCGGCGGAAGGTCTGTTCCGCGACCTGGAGCACTTTCCAAATCAACGCCGTTGCGGACTCGACCCGCGTATACCGCTTACCGGCTGTGGTCCGGAGTCGCACGGCGGCGAACGGGGACTCCACCACGTTGGTGGTACGCAAGTGGCGCCAATGCTCCCGCGGAAACGGATAGAAGCTGACGAGCCGGTCCCAATCGTAACTCAAGCGCTCGGCGGCCTTCGGGGCGAACGCACGGTACCGGCGACTGAACTGCGATCGTAATCGCTCACATTCGGCCCGGCTGTCCGCGTACGGCATTGCGCGCAGCAGCGTCGTGGCCTCGGGGTGGTACTTCTTTGGCAGGGCATCCAGCACGTTCAGAATCCGGTGGTTCCAGCACCGCTGCTCCACGGCAGTGGGCTGCTGCTCGCCCAGGGCCGCCCAGATACCCAAGTGGCCATCCGCGATGGTACAGCGCCAGGGCTTCAGCCCCGGTCGCGCAGATCCCGGAGCACCGTGGCCCAGGATTCTTTCGACTCCCGCTGCCCGCTCTCCACGGCGAGGACGACCTTGCGGCCATCCGTGAGCCCCCCAATCATCACGAGCAGGGCGGCCTTGCTGTCGTCCAAGCCCGCCTTCACATATAGCCCATCGGCCCAGACGTACACGACCTCCAGGTCATCGAGCCGCCGCTGTGTCCACGCCTCGTATTCCAGCTGCCACTGGGTCTTGAGCCGCGCCAGCGAGGTCGGCGAGAGCGGGGCGGCATCTCCCAGCAGCCCCCGGAGGGCCAATTCGAAGTCGTTGAGGGCAAGCCCGTGCAGATACAGCTGGGGTAAGAGCGCTCCCACTTGTTTGGTCCGCCGTTGGAACAGCGGCAGCACGAGGCTCACGAACCGCTCCGCCAAGCCGCGGATCCGTGGCCGCTGGACGGTGATCGTGCCGCAGGTCATGGCCAGCTTCCGGGGCTTGCCATACCCATTCCGATATCCCTCTGACGCATCGATCGGGTCCCGCCGAGCGCTTTTCGCCCGACCTAACAACTCTGTGACTTCTTCTTCCAACATGGCCTGGATCATGCGCTGGATCTGCTCACGCATGAATGCCTCCAGACGTTCCCAGAGATGGCTTGACGCTGCTGCTGAAGCTGTGCTCTGCTGCTTCACGGCGGTGCCTCCTTTCATAGCCGGGCGTCGGCCCGGTGGGTTTGGTCACCCGAAAGGTTGTCACCGCCTTTTTCCTATTTCCACACCTTTTGCTTATACCTCCTAAAAATTATTTAGTTCAGAGCTAATAGGGAAAACAATTTGGGAGAGCTAATCATGCAGGCAGATAAGCACATCGTTGGCCTCTCCGCCTACTACCACGATAGCGCTGCCTGTCTGGTGCGGGACGGCGAGATCGTCGCGGCGGCGCAGGAAGAGCGGTTTACACGGAAGAAGCACGATCCGGGGTTTCCGCATAAAGCATTGGACTATTGCTTGAGAGAGGCCGGGATCACGTTGCGTCAGGTGGGGGCGGTGACGTTTTATGACAAGCCGCTCGTGAAATTTGAGCGGCTGCTGGAGACCTATTTGGCCTTTGCCCCCAGAGGGATTCGGTCGTTTCTTGCGGCGATGCCCGTGTGGCTTAAAGAGAAGCTGTTTCTCAAGACTTTGTTGCAAAAGGAGTTGCTGGCTCATGAGGAGAGTTTGACGAAGGCCGAGCTTCCCCCATTGCTTTTCTCCGAGCATCATGAATCGCACGCAGCCTCGGCGTTCTTTCCGTCGCCCTTTGAGCAAGCAGTGGTTTTGTGTATGGACGGCGTGGGGGAGTGGGCGACGACGTCGGCCTGGCTGGGTGAAGGCAATCGTTTGACTCCTTTGTGGGAGATCCCATTTCCCCACTCGCTCGGTCTGCTCTATTCGGCCTTTACGTATTACACGGGCTTCAAGGTGAACTCCGGTGAGTACAAGGTGATGGGGCTGGCACCGTACGGAGAGCCCAAGTACGTCAAGGCGATTTACGACCATTTGATGGATCTGAAGCCGGACGGGACTTTCCGGATGAACATGCAGTATTTCGACTACTGTACCGGACTCACGATGACCAATCAAAAGTTTGATGACATCTTCGGCGGTCCGCCACGAAAACCCGAGAGTAAGTTGACGCAGCGGGAAATGGATTTGGCTCGCTCCATCCAAGAAGTCACCGAGGAGGTGATGTTGCGGCTGTCACGCACCCTTCATCGGGAAACGGGCGTAGACAATTTGTGTCTGGCCGGCGGGGTGGCGCTCAACTGTGTCGGCAACGGCCGCATCCTGCGAGAAGGGCCCTTCAAAGGGCTCTGGATTCAACCTGCCGCCGGCGATGCCGGCGGGGCGATAGGAGCCGCCCTGACGACGTGGTATCAGTACGAAGGAAAGCCGCGCTTCAGCGACGGTATTCAAGACAAGATGCACGGCAGCTATCTGGGGCCTCGATTCACCAACGAGGAGATCGAACGCTATCTAAAAGAACAGGCCATCCCTTACGCTCGCTTGAGCGACGACGTGTTGGTCGAGCGGGTGGCCCAAGAATTGGCGGCGGGGAAAGTGGTGGGCTGGTTCCAGGGACGGATGGAATTCGGACCACGGGCCTTGGGCGGGAGGAGCATCTTGGGTGATGCGAGAAATACAACCATGCAATCCGTCATGAACCTGAAAATAAAATATCGGGAGTCATTCAGGCCCTTTGCGCCGTCGGTCCTGCGGGAACGAGTCTCGGAGTATTTTGACATGGATACCGACAGCCCTTATATGTTGTTGGTGGCGCCGGTGAAGGAGAAACGACGGATTCCCAAGTCGGCCGCACATGGCGATTTGTGGGGGATTGACCTCCTCAATGTGCCGCGCTCTGATATTCCGGCTGTGACGCATTTGGATTATTCAGCGCGGATTCAAACCGTGCATGCCCGAACCAATCCCCGCTATTATGCCCTGCTCCAGGCCTTTGAAAAGCAGACCGGTTGCGCCGTGCTTGTGAATACCTCGTTCAACGTGCGGGGCGAGCCGATCGTGGGGTCGCCTCAGGATGCTTTTCGGTGTTTCATGCGGACCGAGATGGACGTGTTGGTGCTCGAGAACTACGTGTTACTGAAGACGGAACAGAAGCCGTTGGAGGGAGATACCGATTGGAAAAAGGAATTCGAACTTGATTAGAACGAGTTGAGGAGAGAGGGTTGCCGTATGAATGCGAAGACGGAAACAAAGCAGCTCAGAAGTTTCGGCCTGTTGGTGGGTGGCATTTTTGTGGCGATCGGCGCATGGCCGGTTGTCACGGGGCAGCCTGTTCGTGGATGGGCATTGGGGCTTGGCGGTCTCTTGATGGGGTTGGGCGCTCTGGCGCCCAGAAGCCTGGCGTTGCCCTACAAGGGGTGGATGGCGATCGGGCACGTGCTGGGGTGGGTGAATACCAGAATTATCCTCGGGATTGTGTTTTATGGGCTGCTGACGCCCTTGGGTTTGATTCGACGTGTGTTGGGGCATGATCCTTTGCGTATCGCCTTCGAGCCGCAGCAAGACACCTATCGCGTGCCAAAACCGTCCCGTCCAGCCACTCATCTTAAAAACCAATTCTAACGAAGCAGAGGAGAAGCCCATGGGCGAATTTTTTGCGGAGTTGTGGAGCTTTATGCGGGAGCGGAAGAAGTTTTGGCTGCTGCCCATCATTGTCGTGTTGCTGTTTTTAGGATCTCTGATTGTGCTGACACAGGGATCTGCTGTCGCGCCGTTTATCTACACACTATTTTGATTTCGTTTGTGCAGTTAGAAAAGGCCAGAGTGAGATCTGGCCAATGGGTGTGTTAGAAATTGAGTGGTACGGTCCAGACATATAGGTACACTCACGGGCACCAAAGGAGGTGCCCTATGCCCTGGAGGCAAACTTCACCTCTGAACCAGAGAACACAGTTCATCGCTGACTTTCTCGTCAAACGTTTTTGATCACCGAGCCGGGCGACCTCTACGGCGTCAGCCGCAAGACCGCGTACAAGTGGATCGACCGTTATCTATGCACCGGGCCGGCAGGATTATGTGAGCGGTCTCGTCGACCCCACTGTTTCCCACACCAAACCCCCGAGGAGATTATAGCGGCCATCCTCGACGCATGCCGTCGTCATCCTTCCTGAGGCGCCAAGAAGCTGCTGTGACTTCTGCACAAGAGCCACCCGCGCTGGGACCTGCCGGGCCGCTCCACGTGGGTGCGCCTGGGGATGATGCCCGAGTTCATCGAACTCGGCAAGCCCCAGCAGAACAGCCGCCATGAGCGCATGCATCGGACGCTCAAGGCTGAGACCACACGTCCACCTGCCGGCAATCTCTCCGCTCAGCAGCGCAAGTTCAATCGCTTTCGAGAAGAGTTCAACTACGAGCGTCCGCACGAAGCGCTCGACCAGCAGACACCGGCGTCCCTCTACCAGCCCTCAACCTGTCTTATGCCGGACAAAGTGCCACCGCTGGAATATCCCGACCGCTTCGAAGTGCGTTACGTCAGCGCCAATGGGGATATCCGCTGGAACCGAGGCTGGGTCAATGTCTCCATCGTTTGCGTCGGCGAATACGTGGGGCTTGAAGAGATCGATGATGGGATCTGGAATGTCTATGTTCGGACCCCTTCAACTTGGTCGACTACAGGAACGCTACATGTGCGCATCGAGGATGAATATGGCGGACTAAAACGTCACAAAGTGTAACCCATGTCCTCGGACTTTTTTGTTACCTATCTCCCCAACCGGTCAAGTCAGATGGCGGCTTTCTGCTGCTTGCATGCTCAAGATATTATCGATTGCAGGACTTGCGACGCTAGTTGCTCTTATTATGGTGGTATTAGCGGACATCGTATTGTAGCTCAGCAAGCATAACCATATGACAACGGATCTCGCGACGTCTGTAATGGCGTTTGTGGCTGCGGCTTGCGCTGCTGGCTTGGTTTGCTGGCTCTACGTGCAGAGGGAGGAGGCCGCATTTTATTCAGGCCTTGCCCTTGTGGCTACGTTGGTGTGTTCGGTGAACTTGGCTCACGGGTTGGGGAATATTGATGAGTCCAAGCAACTGTTGTGGCACCGTCTTGTGCTGGCGTGTGAAATTGGTCTTGCAGGCTCGTTGTTATATGCCAGTTTACGATTTTTGCCTTGGGAACGACCACAACAATCTTCCGTGCGGTTGTGGGGGGCTCGCGATCAGCCTGTTGACGCTGGGGGCTGCTGGGTGGGTGGTGCTGGACGATGTCTTGGTGCTGGGCTCGGCTGGTAGGGTCGATCGAGTGGCCATCATGGTGAGTGAGTGGGGGCGTGGATCGTATGGATTGATGGTTGTGACAGCGGCATGTGGATTGGCTCAACTTGAGGTTGTATTTCTGGCAAGCCGAGCGCTTACTCTGTATCGTTTGAAGCTCATCCTGCTTGGGCTGGGAGGGCTGGGAAGCTATCTGATTTATTATGCCAGCGAGATGTTGATGGTACCAATCTGGCGCCGGGAGCATGCCTTTCTGTTTAGTGTGATTTCGATGATGGCCACGGGATTGATCGTCCTGGGGATACTGCGATGTAGATTTAAAGAACTACTGTTCGATAGGCAGGGATCTCCTCAGGCGTTGCTCGGTTCTTTAACATTCGTTGCTGTTGGCAGTTATCTTCTGCTGGTTGGGGGGGTGGCGCCTGGCTCCGTAGAATGGAACAGCCACTGGGCACGAACTCAGTGTAGTGCTGGGGTTTGCGGTTGTTGTGGCTCTGGCGGTCATGGTTTCGTCCAAGACCACGAGAAATGAAATCAAGCGATTTGTGGGCCGGACTTTTTATCGGCCGAAATATGACTATCGCGCCGAATGGCTGCGCGTGACCGAATCATTTCGGTCGGCGACGACGCGAGAGACCATCTTGGATAGTCTTCATGATCTGCTGGTCAAGACCTTTGCAACGACCACGATTGTCGTGTGGGCCTTGCGGGAGACGGATCAACGGTATTGCCAGGTGAGGCCGGCTATCCCTGCGATGCCGGTGATCGATACGTTTCATCCAATAGTGAAACGATTGACCCAAGAGGGTAACCCTCTGGAACTTGCTGAATCGGTACAAGGTGAGGTGGAGACAATCGATCCGCTCGGCAAGCAGTGTGCCCAACTGTGTGCCCCCGCGGGAGCAGCTTCAACAGGTCTTGAGCAATGTGGTGTTGAATGCCAAGCAGGCTATTGATGACCATGGTGAGGTCACGATTGGTGTGACACAAACGGATCGCTCAGTGGTCATCACTGTCCGTGATACAGGACGAGGGGTGCCGGCTTCGATGTTGGATCACTTGTTTCGTCCTTCCCAGTCCAGCCCGCCTGGGGGCTTAGGCATTGGCCTTTATCAGTGCAAGAAGATCGTTGCGACCTATGGGGGTACCATTCGGTTAGAGAGTGAAGAAGGAGGAGGGACACAGATGCGGATTGAACTGCCGTGCAGAACTGGGGGGGGGACAGGGAGCCTGTTACAGTGGCGTCGCCAGTGGCCGGTTAAGCCCGTAAGTAAGAGAGGGGGTCAGACATTCACGACGATGAGTTCTTGTACCAGCCATCCAGTCTTATTGGTCAATGCAATGATTGCCATTCCCCCCTTCAACTGTAACTTGGCAGGCTCCCCTTTGGGTTAGAGGGGAGCCTGTTGTCTTGGCCGGCATTAGATCGAGGACAACTTCTACGGAACTATTCGTGTATTCTGCGGTGGTAAGGGAGGAGTGGTATCTGTGGTGTTGCTAGTGCTGCTGCTAGTGCCCTCCAAATCATTAACAGAGGTCGCCATGATGAAGTCATCCATATATATCGTGGAATTATAGGCATTCACCGTCGTCGGCATGGCCAATTGGCGGTTCCCCGCCCTTGCGGTCTGTGGGATGGGCCAATTGAAATTGGGTGTCACGCCGCCGATCCATTCGGCGAGTTTGGTCCAGGTTGAGACTCCCCGCTCACGCACCCAGAGCTCATACACCCCTTGCGGACCGGACGTGTCAAGATGGATACGCACCTGATACCAGACGCCCTCGGCCAGATACATGGCGCTCACATTTTGAAACAGTTTTTGGGCATTCCATGAAGGGCCACCGGTAAAATTGGCATACGCCGACCGTAGCTCAAAATACCGTCCACCGTTTGGGGCTACAATCACGTTGTCTCCAGGGGGGTTGATTTTTCGATCGCTGGTCAGAAACAGCCACTGGTATGAATCATTGGAGCACGGATAGTAGGTATGACAAGGATAGAGAAACTTCGACTGGGAATCCCATCGCCCTCCTGGCACTGCATAGGTCCAAAACTGAAACCACACATTGGCGGGGATGGTGCCCAGTGGGTGGCTATCGCTCCCATACTTCAGCCAGTAATCGGTCTGGACGGCGTTAAATGTTTGGGCGAGTGATTGCATCACTAATGCGCGAGAGGACCAACCGCTGGGCTCCGTGGTATAGAGGTAGCCATAAGCGGCGCTGTTGTGTTGGGCATTGGTAGCTTTCGCATCCGTCCAGCCACGGGCCCTGAACGGGACTTCCGCATTGGTTACGTTCCGATCCACAACGTACTCGAAATTGTCTTGGAAAATGATGGCGGCCTGGCTGCTGCTTGCCAGCCAAAGGAAGCTAATGACGCTGATCCATGTGACCGGCTGATGGCGCCAGCGCGAAAGAGGCTGTGTCGTTCCTAACATAGTCGTCCTCCTGTGATCATAAGAACACTAAATGCAGGATACATCATAAGCTATGCACGTATCAGACCAAAATCTAAGAAAATTTAAAGACAGACCTCTTTATATGCGCATATTTCCGCTAGAGCAAGAAGAGCAGATCTGTGTCGGGCTTGACCAATCTTAGCGGGCCGGATCTATTCATCATTTCTTTGTATTTTCAAACAATTAGTTGAGTTCCATAAACCTGGAACCCTGTGGTGGGTCAAGCCGATTGTACACACCGATTGTCTTATGAGGGAAGCTCGTATAAGTCGTATATAGATCCGAGAGGCCGAAATACAGACAGAGGCGAGATTTGTCTGTAGGAAGAAGCCTACAGGTTCATTGGGCAAGCCTTTCGGAACAATCTAGGAACAATTCCCTCTCGAAGCTAAGATCGATGACATAGGCTTATTGTCAGCTCGTGCTTTTGGGAGTGGATATGGAATAGTAGTTAGTGGTCTAGCCGGTATCTCAGTGCAGGAGAGAGGGGAAGCGATTTTGCAGTTATCGTGCAACGAAGCGCCTGCAGCAAACTGCGGGGAGTTTTAAAGAGAAATATTTCGCTCTCAAACGAAAGACCGCGAAGAGTAAGTCGGCTGAGTTGAGTCGCGAGATCTTTTCCACTGACAGCGTGATGTTGTTCAAAAGAATCATCGGACAGCTTACGGCTAGGCTGAATGAGATCGGAGCGAAAGGATTGATTGTGCATGCCTCCAAAGAGGTGAGCGAACACGACTATCTGGCCGATAGTCCATTGCCTGCCTTGGATCTCTATCCGGTGATGTCGGCGTATGAACAGGAGCACGGCGTACAACTCTACTATGCAGATGGCGTGCATTGGAATGAAAAGGGTCATCGGCTGATCGCCGATGATCTGAAAAAGGTTATTGAGCACTATCGGGTGTCCGCAACGTTGCAGGTTGCCATGGCGCTCGACTGAGTCTGTGAGCAATTGGGATGTCAACGGCTGGTCTATTCCTTCTGACGGCATTTTTGGCGGCGGCTTATGCCGGTGGCTTGGCCTGCTGGCTCTTGGCGAAGAGGCGGGAGGCCGCGTTTTACCCGAGTCTTGCACTTGTGTTTATCCTGGCGTGTCTCGCCAACGTTGCTCATGGTCTTGGAGGGCGGGACGAGTCCCACGAACTGTTCTGGTATCGGCTTGCCTTGGCACTGGAACTGTGTTTGCCCGGCGCGTTGCTCCACGCCGGTGTTCGATTCTTGCCGGTACTGCAAGATCATGTTCCATCGGCCGATCTCCGTCGTGTTGTTCTCATCGGCCTGCTTGGCCTGAGTTTGGCCGGGCTCTCAATGACGGACTCGGTCTTGGTCTCGGCTTCACAGCACGATGCCGCGCCCGCACTCGCGTTGGGGGACTGGGGGCAGGCGCCCTACATCTTTATCGTGCTTGCTACGGCGATGGCGTTGGCGCAGTTGGAAAGGGTCTTCCGATCGAGCCGGGAACTGACCCGCTATCGATTGAAGCTGGTCATAATCGGACTGGCCGGATTGGGGGGATATGAGATTTATCATGCCAGCGAAACGTTGTTGATCTCGGTGTGGCGAGAAGAGCATCTCGCGGCTTTTGGCGTCGTTTCGTTGATGTCTTCGGGGTTGGTGACGCTCGGCATCGCCAGGAGCCGGTTTAAAGAATTGCTTTTCAATACGCAGGTGTCTCAGCAGGCTTTGGTGGGGTCGGTGACCTTTATTGCCGTTGGTCTCTACCTGCTTCTCGTGGGAGCCATCGGCGCATGGCTTCGCCGCATCGATCAGCCCCTGGGACACGAGCTCGGCGTGGTGGTGGTGCTGGGGGCGCTGGCGGCTCTGCTCGCGCTGGCCACGTCCAAGACGACCAGGAGCGAAATCAAAGGGTTCTTGGCCAGAAACTTTTCTCGATCAAAATATGATTATCGCGCCGAGTGGCTTCGTGTCACACAGTCGTTCCAAGGGGCGACGACTCGTGAAGCGATTGTCGAGTGTCTTCATGATCTCCTTGTCAAAACCTTCGCGACAACAACCATCGCGGTGTGGACCTTGAGGGAAGCAGATCAACGGTATCATCAGGCGAGGCCGGCCGATCCAACGATGTCGACGATCGAAGCGACTCATCCGGTCATTCAAAAATTGATGAGCCAGGATGATCCGGTGATGCTTGAGGAACGGTCGGGAGACCGTTTTGAGGCAAGCGATCCGTTTATCAGGTTGAAAGTCAGGCTGTGCTCACCGATTTACGCCCAAAACCGGCTGACAGCGTTTGTGATGCTTGGAACACAGCCTCGCGGGGATCGTTACGGGGTTGATGATTGCGATCTGCTGAGAGGAGTTTGTCACCATGCGGGAGCGCTGTTTGCTCATGCCGACTTGGCGGAAGAACGGCGGGCCTCTGCGGAATTGGAAGCGCTGCACCGGTTTTCGGTGTTCTGCCTGCACGATATCAAAAACCTGGCGGCGCGGTTGTCACTCGTAGCCCAGAATGCCGAGCGTCATGGGAAGGATCCTGCATTTCAAGAATCCGCCTTAAGAACAGTGGCGGATACGGCCAGAAAAATGACGGACCTGATCAGCAAGCTTTCTCGTCAGTCCTTGTCGTCTTCCGTCGGAGAAAAAGCGGATCTGATGCATCTGCCATCTCTTGTCGAGGAAGTGGTGGCGCCGCTTCGATCGGATCAGCGGATTGCTCTGCACATGGAAGGGCATCTTGATGTTCCTATCCGGGGGGTCCGTGAGCAGCTCCACCAGGTGCTGACGAACGTGGTGCTGAACGCCAGGCAAGCCATTATCGATCGAGGCAGTATTTCGATTGTTGTCGTGCGATCGAAAGACTCGGCTGTCATTACAATAGACGATACGGGACGAGGGGTGCCGCCTGCCATGCTCGACCGGCTGTTTCGGCCGTCTCAATCAAGCCGTCCGGGTGGTTTGGGCGTTGGATTGTATCAGTGCAAGAGGATCATCGAGGCGCACGGCGGGGCCATTACGCTTTGCAGTGAGGAGGGAAAGGGGACGCGGGTGCGGATCGAGCTGCCGCTTGCCGACTCATTGCACAAAGCAGGCGTCGGCCGGTCGTAGGCCAATGTGAAGTCTTCTGGGGCGGAAGTCGGCATTCATGATGAATAATCGTTCACCGTTGCTCCTGGTCGATGATGATGAAACGATTCGCGACCAAATGAGGTGGGCCCTGGCGGCCGACTATGAGGTGCTGGAGGCTGCGGATCGGCCGACGGCGTTGGCGCAAGTTCGAAAGATGATGCCGCGCCTGGTGCTGCTCGATTTGGGATTGCCTCCCGATGTGGATGGAGCTTCGGAGGGAATGGCGATTCTCCGCGCCACGTTGCAGATAAATCCCGCCGCCAAGGTCATCGTGATCACCGGGAACAGCGACCGGGCTCGGGCCATCGAAGCCGTCCAAAACGGCGCCTATGATTTTATCGAAAAACCGATCCAACTTGACGTGCTAAAGGTCGTGTTGCAGCGAGCCTTGTATCTTGGAGGCCTGGAGCAAGAGAACCGCGCGTTGCAGGAAGTCGCAAGCGACGATCAGTTCGAGGGGTTGATCGGGGAAAGCCCTCAGATTCGAGAGCTGTTTCATATCATCCGGCGTGTGGGGCCGTCTGATGCTCCGGTCCTGATTACGGGAGAGAGCGGGACAGGAAAAGAATTGGTCGCCCGGGCGATCCATCGCCGGAGCGCCAGGTTCGAGAAGCCGTTTGTCGCCATCAACTGCGGGGCGATTCCGGACACCCTGCTGGAAAGCGAATTGTTCGGCCATGAAAAGGGGGCCTTCACGGGGGCCGTTCAGCAGCGAAAGGGACGGATCGAACACGCGCAAGGAGGAACGCTCTTTCTCGATGAAATCGGAGACATTCCACTCCCGCTCCAAGTCAAGCTTCTGCGTTTTCTTCAAGAGCGCCAGATTCAACGATTGGGGGGGAAAGATCTCATCTCGATCGATGCCCGGATCATCGCGGCCACTCATATCGATCTGCGTCGAGCGATCGAGGACGGGCGGTTTCGGGAGGATCTGTATTACCGGCTTTGCGTGGTCACAATTTTCATACCGTCGCTCAGTGCTCGTCTCGGAGATGTTCCACTGCTTGCTCGGGCGTTCTTACGACGTATCGCCGATGAGCAGGGGAAACAGCTTGTTGGCTTCACGACCGAAGCGATGGAGGCCTTGCTCTCGCACCGGTGGCCAGGGAATGTGCGCGAGCTTGAGAATCGAATCAAACGCGCGGTCATCATGGCGGAGGGACGATACATCACGCCGTCTCACCTCGATCTGGGGCAGGAAGACAAAACCAAAGAGAGCACTTTGACTCTCAAGGGGCTTCGCGAAAGCCAAGAAAGGGATCTGGTCCGTCTTGCCATGGAAAAGGCCAATGGCAATGTATCTCGCGCGGCGGCAGAACTTGGCATCAGTCGGCCGACTCTCTATCAGTTATTGGACCGGTATGGATTACGAAAGCCCAAGCAGGACTGAAAAAAGTGGTGTGGCGGTGTTAAATCTTATGACAGATCAAGGGCCATATCGTATCTCTTTGAAAAGACTGACCGTTCTTTCATATTAATGATCAGAATGATTGCTCGACTGTAAAAGATTTTAATAGGGGAGAGTCTGATGCTACGAAAGGATACTTTTAATAATATCAATAAAATCAAAGTATTATGTTTTTAAATTTCACTGGTACCGGTTTTGCTGCTGTAAGAGATAGATGCGTTCTATTCATCTAGAAATTGTGAAAGGAGTAAGTGTAATGAGGCCAAATCGAACACTTCCACTTTTCGTTGGTGCCATAGCCCTGGGGATTGGGCTGAGCGGTGTCCAGGTTTATGCCCTCGATCTGAGTCCATCGACGTCCGGGGTGGTGCTAGGAAGCTCATTAACTCCACAAGCTGGACCGTCCAATTGTGAGCCGGCTTGTGTGTATCAAGCCTTTGGTTTATCAAATGATGGTTCGCTGAGCTTATTGTACAAAGCCAATGTGGGGGGGCCAGAAGAGGGAACCTTTGCAGGCAGTTACAACACCGTTTTCAACTTTGAGAGGGCTGGCGATGCGGCGGGTGGAACTATCAGCTTTACAGGGGGAGCATCCATTTCTTGCCCATCCTGCTATCTGGCCGTGAAAGATGGCAATATCAATCCTCGGTACTATTTCTTTGATATCAGTAGCTGGAACGGGACCGAGACGATCAATCTGAATGGGTTCTGGCCTGGACAGGGAGCGATTTCTCACGTGTCGATTTGGGGGACACCAAGCGCCGGTGTACCAGAACCATCTTCCTTGCTTTTACTCGGTGCCGGGTTAGCGGGGGCGGGGATCTGGAGGCGGAAATTTGTGAGAGAACAGTAAAGGGCTGGGTTTCCTACTGGAATTTTGGCACTTTTCGTAAAGGCCGGTCTTCTTATCCCAAGAGGACCGGCCTTTTGTTTGTTATCGTGTTGCCCATCATGAAGCCTCACGCCCGTCCCTTTTAGAAGCGATAGCGATGAAATCACCTAGCTCTTTAAACGGATTGAATTGACGCATGCAAAGTAGCTGTAAAAGGTTTTTCCACTCCGTCAAATACATGCATCACATTGTAAAACATAATGATTTTTAATCAGCGCTCTCTTCACATCCAAATGGCATTGTAAATCAGATAAACAGCACGAAAATGATTCCTCGTGAGTTCGATGAATTTTTACAGAGTATCAATAACTTAGAATTGAACAATTGCTGGTATCATGATTGCTTTCTATTCGGGGTACGTATTGCATTTTTGAGGAGGAAAACATGGTAGTGCAACGTAGGGAAGTAGGGAAGAAGGGACTGGTAATCGGACTGATAACTTTCTTGCTGTTACAGACGCCGGCCTGGGCGTTGCCGATCGTGTTTAACTTGGGCTATGGGGGGACGGTGTCCTACAGTGGCGGGACCAGTGCCTTTACCACGACCAACGGGGTGGTGCGATCGGTGGGCAATGGGACCACGACCCTGGCGATCACGGGAGGCGATCTGGACTTTGCCACGGGGCTCTACACAGGCGGAGCCTCGACCAGGACCGGGTTTCAGAACATCTATGCCGCGGGGGGCTCGTTCAGCATTTATGGGGATGTGGGGGCGGGAAACCAATTGTTATTGGCGGGGACGTTTGCGGAGGCGTCGACCTTTACCTGTTGT
>JBBIKZ010000203.1:0-2052 GCA_037445185.1 Hydrogenophilales bacterium
TGCGGGTGGCGAGCTCCGACAGATGCGGATAGCGCGTCTCCAGGGCCTCGAAGGCCTGGGCGAGGATACGCGCGCGAGTGCGGTCATCTGGCGCGTTGGCCAGTTGATCGTACAGATCGATGACGGAAGGCGAGGCGATCATGCGGCGATCTTAACACAGCACCTGCCGGGCCCGGTGGACCTGACCCGTGTAGTTGCCGTAAGCAAACCGTGACTGCTTATGTGTCCATAGTGGTCAGTCGGTGCGCAGGTCATGGGCCACCAGGCCGGGCAGAACAAAACCTGTTACAGACTGGCTACCCAAGACCCTGACCGTCGATCGGCGTGTCCGACGCGCCCTGTGCGGCCAACTGGCCGTTGAAACCGTATGGAAAGCCGTCGCCGACATAGCGCCTGTGCCGCACCAGCGTGTGTTAGAGTAACCACACGCACGCAAAGGAGCACAGTCATGGAACTGTTGCAACAGATCAAGGACTTCCTCATCCCCGAGCTCGACGCCATCCGTCAGGAGCAGTCGGCCGTGCGCGAGCGTCTCAACGCCATCGACCTGCACCTGGTGGACCAAAGCCGCCGCATCGACGCGCTCAACCAGCGCATTGACCAGGTCCATGACGACCTGCTCGGGCGCATCGACAAAGTCAACACCGATCTCATCGCCCGGATCGACAAAGTCAACGCCGATCTCACCGCCCGCGTCGACGAGTCCTACCAGCGCATGGACAAGCAGCAAGCGGATTTCCTCGCCCGCATCGATGAGACGAACAAGCGTATTGACGAGTCGAATAAACGCATCGATGAGACCCACCGGCGTCTGGACCGTCTGTACGAGGTCATCGTGCGTCGGGATGAACATGTGGGGCTGGAGAACTGGGTGCGCGAACTGGACCGCCGTCTCGGCAACCTGGAGCGCCGGGCCGCTTGAGCCGATCGTCCTGGCCCGGCCGCCCAGAGGACGAGCGCGTGCACACGGCCCCGCGCGTTCTGAGGCTCAGGGTCTCGCGCCTGGGCCGGGCCGCGCTGCTGACAGTTGCCTTGCTGGTCCTCGTGGCCATCGCCCTGGCCGACTTGCCGCCCGCCGGCGTCCTGGGCAGCTTTGGGCTAACCCTCGCCCTCGCGCTGCAAGCCTGGCGCACGCATCAGCCGCTCGAACTACGGCTGCTGGACGACGGTACGCTGGAGCTGCGCGACGCCGCGCAAGCCTGGCAGCCCGCTGTCGTTTTGCCCCGGACCACGGTCACGCCGTGGTTGTGCGTGCTCGCCTACCGCCGTGCCGGCGAGCGCAGCGGCCGCAGCATCGCGCTCCTGCCCGACCACCTGGAGGCGGAGGATTACCGCCGACTGCGCGTGTGGCTGCGCTGGCGGGCGAGGGTGCGGGATGCGAGCGAGACCGCATCTTGACACCGGACTGACAGGTGGTGCGAGCCCACATTGCTGACGACACCCGCTGACGGCACGACTGCGGCACTGAGTGCTCGCGGCGAAGATAGGGTATCCCGCCTGCCGAAACGTTCATGGTCGGGAACGGTATGACGGTCGTGTAGCCGGGGTTCAAGGTGATGCCATGGGCCAGATGCGCCACAGCAGGGTGAGCAACACGGCGAGCTGCGTGACCCAGAAGCCGAAGCTCCAGACCAGGAGGTTGCCGCGCGCCCGCTCGATGTCGCGGCTGAGATCGGCACGCACGCGGGCCACCTCCAGACGCACCTGCTCGATCTCGCGGGTGAGCTTGAGCTCGGTCTCCTTGAGCTCGTTGCGCACCTGCTCGATTTCCTTGGTGAGCTTGAGCTCGGTCTCCTTGAGCTCGTTGCGCACCTGCTCGATTTCCTTGGTGAGCTTGAGCTCGGTCTCCTTGAGCTCACTGCGCACCTGTTCGATTTCCAGACGCACTTGTTCGATTTCCTTGGTGAGCTTGAGCTCCGTCTCGTACAGGTGCGTGCGGGTGGCGAGCTCCGACAGATGCGGATAGCGCGTCTCCAGGGCCTCGAAGGCCTGGGCGAGGATACGCGCGCGAGTGCGGTCATCTGGCGCGTTGGCCAGTTGATCGTACAGATC
>JBBIKZ010000204.1:0-8815 GCA_037445185.1 Hydrogenophilales bacterium
CGTATCACGATCAATGCATCGACCCCACCGCCACTCCTACCGCGCGTGATCGCGCACGAGATGGCGCACGCGGCGTCGTATCACTTCGGTAATATCGCTAGTAACCCGGAACTCGCAAAAAAGCTCGGGCTCGAACCTAAGGTTGTGGATTTTATTACTAATACTGCTGCAACAATTAACAAGTACTTTGGTGATCGACAGATAGAACAAGGTAGATTTGAAGATAAAGATTACACAATTTATGAAGCTTTTGCAGAATTGTTTGCATCTCCTGCATTTAACGAATATCTTGATAGTATGATTGTACAGTCGCTAAAAAACCACAAATTTACAATGCGAAACTGGATCTTGTCATTTCTACAAATTGGTTTCGGTACACTACGAGCAGAGCTCAAACGCGCGTCTAAGGGCGAGCAGTCAACCCTTGCTGCCGAGCAGCTTCGCCAGCTTCTCGAAGCGGCGAGCAAGGCGAACAATTACGCTGCCATCACGGCTAAGCTGGCCGAGGAGGTCAAGCGTACCGGTGGACCGACCAGCTTCGCGCTCAACATCGTGGATCTCGTTCGCGACACTTGGATGAACGAGGCCGCGCAACGAGTACAGCAGTACAATCAAGGCAAACTTTGGAAGTTCGTTGCAAAGTCGAAGTCGATCGACTTCTTGTCAGCTACCCTTTCCCTCAACCAAATCTTCGAGCAGTTCGGCGCTTTGTTCGACAATCCAATGGGCAACGCAATGCGACGCTACATGGATAGCGTCAACGAGCGCATGTCCACAGCGACGCATTGGCTCAACGAATACAGTCGCTGGGCCGAGCGGTGGCAGAACCTCGTTCAGCAAGATCCCAAGGCTCGCGACCAATTGCACGATGTCATGATGCGTGCAACGCTGTGGCAGATCCATCCCGACAAGGCGTATACCGACCCCGAGAACGCACACCTCGTGGAGAAAGAAGGCTCGCCCGAGCGCTGGCGGCAACTCGCAGCCGATTGGTCGAAGCTGCCAGCCGACATGAAACAGATGTATACGGAATTGTCCACTTGGACAAAAGGCTCGTGGAGCGTACTGATTTACGAAATTGCCAAACAGCGTCTACAAGCCGCGAATTACATTATGCCCGAGATTGGTCATAATATTCGAGATATCGAAGCAAAAATTATGGCAAACCCAGATATAGTGCTTGAACATCTTCTCCAACTCGACAAGAACTTCAAAGCAAAGGGCGACGAGCATCGCTCCGATATCATTGCTCCGCTCTTTCTAATGCTCAAGAGCAAGGGACCTTATTTTCCACTACGACGATTTGGGAATTTCTATGTACTTGCACGCTCGTATATGCAACTTGATATTATGACGGATGACGAATACAAAGAAGCGCTACAAGATACGAGTTTTGAATTGATCGAGCATGTTCAACTCGGACCAAATCAACATCAAGTTACTTATAAGTATACATGGGTCGAAGCATTCGAGAACCGTGCGGATGCGAAGGTCCGCCTTGATCAATATGCAAATGACAAGCGGTTCGAAAATGTACGCCTCCGCACTCGTGATGAGCACTTGTTGCAAGGACGCTTGATCCCTGCGGGTCTTCTGGAAACGGTCCAACGCTTTGTTATAACCGACAAGCAAGTACGAGAATTGTCGCAGGAGGCGCAGGCGGCGCTCGTGCAGAGCATCGGCCGGTTCCTCCTGGAGGTCGCCCCCGACACGTCGGTGCGCAAGTTGATGGCGCAGCGCATGTACGTCCCGGGCGCCGACCCCGACATGCTGCGGGGTTTCGCCGCTCGGGCGCGGGGCTTCTCCTATGCGCTGGCCCAGATCCGCTGGATCCGCCACGTAAACGAAGCCCTGTCCGCCATGATGAGAACGGCAAAGGCCCACGGCGCCGAGGACGCGGACAAGAGCTTCCTCGCCCAGCAGGTCACCAACGGCGTGATCCGCCGCGAGCGCGTGATGCTGGAGAGCGCGCTCGACCATGCGAACGACCACACGACGATCGCCGACCGCCTCGGCGTCGCGGCGTTCGGGTACTTCCTCGCCTCGCCCGCCTATTGGATGGTGAACATGACCCAGCCGATCATGTTCACGCTGCCCATCCTGGGCGCCAAGCACGGGGTCGGTCGAACCAGGCGCGCGCTCGAACAGGCCTATCGTGACATCGGCCAGCCGACCAAGGAGCTCCTGCGCCAGGAGCGCGCCCAACTCCTACGCGGCTTGCCGCCGACGCTGCGGTCCATCTCGGCCGTCGAGCACTTCGCCAAGCGCCTCGCACCGAACGAGCAGGCCATGATCGATCGGCTTGCCCGTCTGAACAAACTCGACGTGACCATGGCGCTGGAGGTGAACGAGATCGCCAAGGGGCGTGGGTCCAAACAGAACGTGTTCCGCACGTTCTGGGATTGGATGATCGCCGCTCCGCATTTCATCGAAGTCGTCAACCGCATGACGACCGCGCTCGCGGCCTATCGCCTCGGCAAACAATCCAATATGAGCGAAGACGAGGCCATCAACTATGCAGCCGACATGGTCGGCCGCACGCAGATCGACTACAGCATCACCAATCGCCCGCGCGTGTTCCTCTACCAGGGACTGAAGCCGTTCCTGATCTTCAAGATGTTCGGCCACCACGTGACCTATCTCTTCTTCGACTACGTCACCGCGCTCGTGGGCCAGAACCCGCGCGTGAGCCGAAAGGAGGCAGCCGTCGCGCTGGGGATGATCGCCCTCATGCACGCGATCTTCTCCGGGCTCCTGGGCAGCACCTACGAGCCGGTCTGGCTCCTGCTCTCGCTCGCGGCCTGGCTCGGGGGCACGGACGTGGAGGCGCTCGCCTTCGAGACCATGACGGACTATCTCTCGCCCTTCTTCCGCGACATGATGCTCCGTGGACTGCCGTATGCAGCACTCGGCATCGACACCACCCGCATATCGGTGAACGGGCTGCTGTTCCAGGGCTTCACCCGAGGGGTCAATTGGAACGACAGCGACCAGGCCATCATCAACCTCATCGGCAACGCGCTCGGGGTCCCGCTGACGATGGCACAGGATTTCGTCCGCTCGATGGGCTATCTCGCACAAGGAGACGTGATCCGAGCGTTCGCGGAAGGTGCACCGTTCAAGATCTTTCGAGACATATTCGGTGCTGCCGAGCTGGCGACAGAAGGTGTCTACGACCGAAACGGCGAGATCATCAAGGATACTCAGCAACTCAGCGCATTCGACATCATGGTCAAGATACTCGGGTTCAATTCATCCGATATTGCTGAAACCTACGCAATTCGTCGCTACGTGTTTCGTCAAGCGCGACGGCTTGTCAATCAGCGGGATTATCTATTCGAACAATACGCAAAAGCTGTTCGTCAAAACGACACATCTGGTTTGATGGATGCAATTATCATGATCCAAGAATACAATGCCGAGAACCCTCAATACCCCATCAGTCAGCGCGCGCTCCAGATGTCCCTCAAGACACGCCTGCGGAACATGGAGGAGCGCGCGCGGACCGGCGTTGCGGGCGAGCTGGAGCGCCGACTTCTGCCGGAGGCCCAGCGGCTGTTCAGCCGCTAGTGCCGCGTCGGCGGGGTGCCATCGGACAGCAGCCCGAGCTCGTTGATGTAGTTGAACAAATCGTCGAGGAATACGCAAAGCCCAAATACGGTCAGAGTAAATTTGACGGACGAATAATCCTCCTTGTCCGAAATCTCGAGCGCGGTTTTCAGATCATTCAATAACCCTTCCGTGATCAATTGTCGTGCGCTCTTGTCAAGCTGTAACTTGCACAGACCGTACAAAAAACGTGACAAGTAGTAATCGGCCCAAATAGCTATGCTCGCGCGATTATTCTCGTGCGTCCCAACATATTCGATATGCCCTTCTCGCATTATTTGAACAATGGTTTCGAGTACCTCGGTCAACGCCTCGAAGTCAGGACGATCGTCCAACTTGGACAATGTATCGAGTACGAAACCAGTCGGCGCCTCGTAGACCGGCGTACTCGGGCCGGATGTTTTGTCGTGCACATAATACCAGCCCGTTACGAGCGAAAAGAATGCTCCCGCTTCTCCAAGTGGAGAGGTTTTGGGTTCGTGCTTGATGTAATATCGTTCCAGGAATTCTTCGAAAGCATGATAAATTTGTGTCGCACCCTTCACGGAAAACTTGTTTTGCTGGAGCGCGTGAAGAAAATAGTTCCACCATATATCTACAAATACTGCTTTTGGTACTTCGACTGTTAAATTTTGGACGTGCTTTTTGAGCATTTTATGAATGTTGCCTACATGCTCTTTCAGTTCGGTCGCGAGTTCCGAGGGAAGTCGGGTCATGACGTACTCCTGGCAATGGAACGGGGGCCGAAGCCCCCGTTCTTCGGGTCAGCGGCGCATCTTCGCGAAGATCTTCTGCGGATCCTCATCCTCCTCTTCGATATCCTCGTCCACGTCGTCCCAAGGCGACGGCTCGGGCTCGGGCGCGGACGCGACCTTCGCCATGGGCTCGGGCTTGGACTTGGGCTCGGGCTCGGGCTTGGGCTTGAGCTTGGGCTCGGGCGCGGTCTTCGCCATGGGCTTGGGCTTGGGCTTGGGCTCGGGCGCGGTCTTCGCCACGGGCTCGGGCTCGGACACGGGATCGGACGGCGGGATCCGATCGAGCAGCGGCTTCACGCTGTCCGGCGGCTCCTCCTGCAGCCCCGTGTCGTTGTCGGTGAGACCGAAGCTGAGGTTGATCGGCCCGGCGAAGTCCCGACGGATCGCCCAGATCCGGGCGATCTCCTGCATGTCGAGGGCGCGCTCGACCTCGAAGTTCACCGCCGGGTACTGCTTGCTCCCATCGAAGCCCATCCGCACGACGATCGCCCACTCGGGCAACTCGATGGCCGCGAGCTTGCGATGCAGGTCGATCAAGCGGTTGAGCGAGCCCGGCGGCACGACGAACAGGAACGGGGCGCCGAACACCCGGCACTCCAGATCCCCCGGGGCGACCATCACCAGTCGCTTGGTCTCGCGGCACGCCTTGGCTCGGCTGCCCTCACGACTGGACGACCCCCATTCGGCCATCGGGCACCCGGCGCAGGTCTCGTGCTGCACGTGCGGCGAGCCGGGATCGGGCACGTCCCCGCGGATCGACGTGCAGTCCGGTGGGGTCTGGTTCGCCGGATCGTAGGCCCGCATGTAGTAAGCGCGGGAGACGAACGGCGACACGTAGGCAATCACCAGTTCCAGGTCCATCATCGGCCGGCGCTGGGCGTCGAGCAGCATCTGCGGCTCCTCGCCGGCCCGCACGGCGAAGCCCCGGCTGCCGATCGTGAGCTGCGGCAGGTAGGACCCCACCGACAGCCCCTGTACGAGGTTCGATCGCCGCGTCGCGCTCGGCGACAGGGCGAGCTGCTGGCGCAGCGCTGCAAGTGAAGCCAATGCGTTGCTCATGGGGTTCTCCTCGTCCCGGTTCGAACTCAGTCCAGATCCGCGGCATCGAACGACTTGCGACTGGCGCGCACGGACAGTTCGATCAGTTCGACCATCTTCACGCCAGGAGGCAGGTTGTCGTCCGAGGCCAACTCTCGGAGCCGATCGGCCGACAGGCGACGGTGCAGCACGCTCAGGTCGCCCGTCTCTCGGATCCAGGCGTGGATCTGCTCCCAGTCCACGGCATGCGGCACGATCCGCGCCAGAGGGGCGATGGTCACCCCGTGAACCGTGGTCTTGCCGAGCTTGTGCTCGGCCAGCATGCCGAGGAGGTACCTCTCCAGCGCATCCTCGCCGGCCTTGAGAAGCTTGAGCCGCTTCTCGATTTTGGCCCTGCGCGCCCGAAGGGTGAGCAACGTGCCGACCGCCAGTTCGATGGACGGGTCGGGCACACCGGTAGCCAATTCGACGAAGTTGGGTTCCATGATACTCTCCAGGGTGGTACGGTGGCTTTAGCACGTTTGCTGGTTCAAGTCAATACATATTTTTCGAACAATTCGAGAACTGACATCTGAGCGTCCAGCCGCTTGACCAATAACTGGAACATCTCCGCCTCCAGCGGGCTGTTGTACAAGTGGGCAATTACCCGTTTCGAGTTCTGGCTCTGGCGGGCGATCCGTGCGTTGGCTTGATGATATAGCTCGGCGCTCCATGTCGGGCCGTACCACACGATCGTGCTCGCGGCCGTGAGCGTGATCCCGTGGCTCATCGTCTTGGGATGCGCAAGAATAACTTGTGGTGTATCGCTCAATTGAAAATTGCGGAAAATTTCAGTACGTGCCTCGTTATGCACACCTCCATGGACCACAGCAACAGAGTAATATTTAGATAGAAACTCTTCAAGACGGTGTAGTACAGCGCGATAATTGGCAAACAATAGAACCTTGTTTTCTGATTGTTCAATCAATTCTTGCACCGCTTGAAGTCTATCTTTGATATCAAAATGTACTGGCTTCTTGTCATTATCGAGTACCGAGCCAAGATAAATCTGCAACGCTTTGCCTACGAATACCATCGCATTTGCAATGGTAATTTCAGCACCTTGTACGATTATCTTTGCTTCCTTACGCAATTGTGCCACAGCACGGGCTTGCTGCGCCGTTACCGGAACTTGTCGCTCGATCCGGACCTCGGGCGGTAACTCGTACACGTCGGACCGACGAAACCGAATGGCTGGCTGCATGTATCGATGAATGAACTTATGGGCATTCGGTCGCAAACCCCAATTCGTCACTACTTTGATTTTTGATGCTTTAAGTGCTCGTTTTTTGTTGACAATAATATCAGCCGTCCGTTTTGGGTACATAGTTTGCTGTTCAAGCATTTGTTTGGTAATATTGTTATGCGGTAGAATAAGCTGCTTCTGCGCCCACGTGTCCGTTGGCAGATTGGGCATCGGCGTGCCTGTCAATCCCCAGACGTAGCTCGGCGCCAAATTCCGTTGTACGCGGCACGCATGGTTCAGCAAAAAATCGAGCACCCGCCAACGCTCGGTGGCACGATTGCGAAATACCGCCAACTCGTCAATCACAACAATATCAAACCTATATTGATGCAAATCTCGTATGATATTACGAATTGCATCATGATTAGTAATGATAACATTCGCAATGGATGCGGCACTTTCCAACTTCGCTCTCTTCTTCGCCGAGGGGCCTTCGAGTACCACGGGTATCAAGCGGCCGGCGAACCATCGGCGGCATTCGTCGGCCCAGACCACTTCGAGCGTGGACAACGGAGCCAGTACCAACACGCCGAACGGCTTGCCCATCCGAGCAAATTCGGTACGGACCATGTCGATCGCCGTCAAGACGGCCCGCGTCTTGCCGGTGCCCATCTCCGAAAGTACGAAGGATCGAGGATGACGAACAAGAAAGCGCGCCGTTTCCACTTGAGACGCGAACAGAGGTTGTAGTGACCATTGATAGGTAAGTTCAATTGCTGGCGGGTGAGGTAGATCATAATGCGCTGCCAACGCAATACCCGCCAGCGAGTAGGGTACGGCAAATAGTTCTTGCGTGGGGTGTACCCGAAACTGGGGGTCATTACTCGGGGGCTTCCCCCTGTAGATGATGAAGTTCTTCTTCACGGTATAGGGTAGGATGCTGTTTGGCATTCGAGAGGTCCCCGCGTGCTAGTTTGGGTAAAACCACACGAGCCCATTCATCCGCTTCGCCAGTACCGCGAATGACATAAACTAGTGCACCCGCCTGCACAAGCTCTTGTGCAATTTCGTGCTGCCGAGCTGTCAGTTTACCTTTCTCGCGTTTGGTTTCGATCGCCACGAACTGCCCACGAATGCATACGATATAGTCAAGTGTCGGGCTACCGTATCCGGTCTGTACCGGCATGAAATGCCAGCAATTGTCATAGCGATCCAACGCCTTGCTCACACGCCGCTTGACCGCACTCTCCAACGGTGCGACACGTGGTGGTGAAGTAGATTTGGTAACCTTGTAGACCATATTATTCTCCGACAGCATCATACAGTTCAAAAAACTCGTCGCGTTGATACGAAGGAGCGTTCTCCCAAATTGCACGGAACGTCGACCACCCGGCATGGATGGTCTGTGGCCCGCTCAACGCCCGCCACACCTCCCCGTGCTGCGAGATGGCCGCGTGCTCCAGCGGGCTGGCATGCATCGGCTGCGCGCTCACCAATTTCCGGAACAAATCGAGATCCTTGTGAATATTCGGCTTCAATTCATCGAATGGCGTGTACGATACCCTGGCACAACGAGCACTTGAAACAGCGCATGCTGCCCAAACGGAAAAGTCTGGATCATTTTCGAAATACTCATACAAATAATCACGCTCTTCTTGAGAAACATACGGAATGTGAAATACCAACTTGGTATCTGGTTGCCGATGGCCCACCAGCTCGGGCTTCGGCAATGCGCTGTGGATCAAACGAGCAAGTTCAGCAATTTCCCATTGGGCATCATCTTTGATACGCAATGCAATGAAATGCTCCCACCATTGATAAGTTCCAGTCATGACCACATCGATCATTTGAAATGGCTCGATCAGCCGGTTGACGATTTCCTTCGCGTACCCTGCTGATTGGAGCCTGCGAGCAAAATCGTATGCTACTCGTGCAGCATCTTTCCACATGCCAGGAAATGCTTGTAATTCGTGATCAGTTACATCGTAGGTAACTTTCATGCCTTTATTACGTTTACGCGGACGAGGGTAAAAAACAAGTTCGTTCTCTAGTGCTGCTTCGAACTGGGCGTCATTTTCAAATGTCGGGAGAGATCTCGCGCGATTGCTTGCAGCATTGCGGGCAAACATACGATGCATGAGTACCTGGGCATGAATGAAACGTGGGTAGCGAAGCTGAAAAGTCAGCA
>JBBIKZ010000205.1:0-7038 GCA_037445185.1 Hydrogenophilales bacterium
ATTACGGAAACCATCAAGGCCGCGAGGCGACAAACCTTGCACCGTAGGCCGGATATAAGACCGCAACACCCTGTCTCCGCCGTCGCGAAAGCCAGAGAACTTGCACTCCGGGAGGCGTCCATATAAGGCCCCATGAGTGATCAAATGATGCTTCGGTCCTGCCGTGTTGCCTTGGCAGCGTACCTGCATGATCTAGGCAAATTCGCAGAGCGTGCGGGCGTGTTTGACGACGACCCGAGGCTGGATGCCCATCTGACGCTGTACTGCCCGTTTCATGAGCAGGGTGGGCGAAGCTGGTTCACGCATCGGCACGCCGCACACACTGCGCTCGCGTTCGACCTCATCGAGCAGCATCTGCCCGAGTTGATCGGTAATGACACGGCTCCGTTCACGGGTCGCGTGCGCAGCGGCGACTCCGCGACCGGCGAGGCAACCGATTCGCTGGTCAATGCCGCGGCAGCTCATCACAAGCCGGAGACCTTTTTGCAATGGGTCATCGCGACCGCTGATCGCATCGCGTCCGGTTTCGAGCGTGAGAAGTTCGAGGAGTACAACCGGGCTACCGAAGACAGAGCTGGGGGCCTGAACCACTACACCGCACGGCAGTTAACGCTTTTCGAGCAGATCCGCAGGGCCGAAGAAGCAGCATCACCCGGGAGGCTTGCTTGGCGCTACCCGCTCGCCCCGTTGTCGCCCGCTGCACTGTTTCCACAGAAGGCGCAGCAGTGCGAGTCGACCGAAAAGTCGCGGGCGACACAGGAGTACCGGCGGCTGTGGGACGGATTCGTCGCCGCGCTGCAGTCTATCCCGCGCAGTCACCGCAACAACCTATCCCTCTGGCTGGATCACTTCGACAGCCTGTGGCTGACCTACACGCACGCGATTCCGGCGGCGACGGCGTTCAATGTCAAGCCAGAGGTGTCACTGTATGACCACTCCCGGACGACTGCGGCCTTAGCCGTGGCGCTCTGGCGTTGGCATGAAAGCGCGCGCCGAACGGATTTCGCCGCCGCAGTAGCGCTGTGCGAGCGCGCCGATTTCGACGAACAGAAATTCCTTCTGGTGCAGGGTGACTTCTTCGGTATCCAGGACTTCGTCTTTGCGGTGGGCGGCGAGACACGCAAGCACGCGGCAAAGCTATTGCGCGGGCGTTCTTTTCAGGTGGCACTGTTTACCGAGATCGCCGCGCTTCGCATACTTGATGCGCTGTGCCTGCCGCCCACGAGCCAGGTGATCAACGCGGCGGGAAAATTCCTTATCGTCGCGCCAAACAGCGAAGAGATTCGCGGAGGACTCGTAAAGCTGCGTACGGAGTTCGAGCACTGGTTCCTGGATCACAGCTTCGGAATGGCCGGGATCGGCCTTGCGTGGGTGCCTGCGTCCTGCAATGACTTCCTCAGTGGCGATCGTGACGGCGCTGGGCGGTACGCCAGGCTCGGGCAACGTCTACGGGAATCCCTGGAGGACGCCAAGCATCGCCGATTTGATCTTTGCTCCAACGGCGCGCGCATTTTCAGCAACGGGTATCCGCACGGGGCGTGCGATTTCAACGGCAGGTTGCCCGCCGATCGGCCGCGGGCCGGCGAGCAGCCCGCCTCGTGCGCCTTGTCGCGAGATCAGATCGCCATTGGGGAGTCGCTGCTCGAATACGACCGGGTGCTTGCGATTCGGCAGCGGGAGGCCTCGGAGCTGCGCGGTGCAGCCTCGGTGCGTAAGCTTGAAGTGCCGTTGTTCGGCTATGGGCTCGCGTTCACGCGAAGTGCAGACGAGAGCGGGGCCTTCGGAAGGCTCGCAGCGGAGGGCGCCTTGCGCCGTTGCTGGGACTTTTCGCCCGCGGATGAAAGCGACAAGAGTGGGACATCGCCCCTCTGGTCCGGCTATGCGCGGCGCTTCATCAGCGGTTATGCGCCCCGTGTGTGGTTGGACGACCTCGGCGCGCCCTTGCGTGATCGGTACGTTGGGATCGACCATTCCGAATTACCAGGTGCTGGCGAGCTGAAATCGCTCGACATGCTCGCTTGCGAGGACCGGGAGCCCGATGCGAACCGGGCGGACTGGCGGGGTGTTGCGGCACTCGGTGTGCTTAAAGGCGACATTGACGATTTGGGGGAGCTGTTTCGCGCGGGTCTCGAGAGGCCGACGTTCGCCAAGACAGCGGCGTTGTCGCGTCAGGTAAACGCGTTCTTCGCGATCTACCTGCCTTGGCTCTTGGCGCGCGAGTTCCGTGGCGTCTACACGGTGTTTGCCGGCGGTGACGATTTCTTCCTGATCGGCCCCTGGCGCACGGTGCAAAAGCTCGCGGCTCGCATGCGCGAAGAATTCCGGCGCTACGTTGCGGAGAATCCTGACATTCACTTTTCGGTCGGCATCGCCACACAGAAGGCGGGCGCTCCGATCGGTGCGCTGGCGGAGCTCGCGGAGTTGGCGTTGCGAAAGTCGAAAGAAAGAGACGGCAAGGACGCCATGACCTGCTTCGAAGAGACCGTCCCATGGTCTGCGTGGCCGCAACTGGAGCAGGCGCTGACCCGGTTCGATGAGGTTCATTCGGCCGAGCGCCTGACCCAAGGTTTCGTTTACCGCCTGCTTCAGTTCGTCGACATGCGCGAGCGCGAGCAGAAACGCGGCGAGCCGGAGGCTGCAATGTGGCGATCGCGGCTGGCGTACCACACGAGGCGGTACGTTGTCGACAAGAGGAAGGGTCTCGATGAAGCACGGCGCCGGGAGTTGTATCTGGACCTGGCCGAGACCTTGAGTCCAGCTATCGAGAACCTGGGCACAGCCTACCGGATCGTATTGTTCAACCACTTGTATCGGTACCGCGCGCGCTAGGAGGCATGCAAATGCAAAGATCTACGGCAGGTCAAGGTGGGGAAAATCGGCAGCAACCATCGGGCGCAGCTCGCCCGCCGGGCGCGCGGGGTGACCGCGACCAGCAGCCATCAATCGACGTGTCGAAGATCCGCTTCAGCGATCCGGTCGAACAGAAGCTTTATTCGGACATCGCGGAGGAGGCGGCGAAGACCGTGTCGCCAGGACAGCGGGCGCAAAAGAACAAGCCGACACAGCTACGGCGGTTTTACGACGAACTCGTGCTACTGCAAGAAAGGGTCGCGTCGGATGATGAGAAGTTTGAGCAGCAGGCCCCCTTCATTCAGATGCTGAAGGCCAAGGTGGCTTATGCAAGGGGCCGCGACAAGGTGGACGCAAACTTCGAAAAGCTTCTGCGCCATGTCATCGACGAAGTCAAGAACCCTCAGACGCTGAAACGGGCGAAGCTGTTTATGGAAGCGTTCATGGCTTTCTACAAGGTGCACGGACCCACGGACTGAGCGAGGCGATGACAATGCAACTGCAACTGATCAAGATCCAAAAGCTGCACGGCCGGCTCGAGTTGCTTTCGGGACTGCGAATTGGCGCTTCGGAAGGAGAGATCCGTATCGGGGGGGTCGACAACCAGGTAATCCGGCACCCGCACACCGGCGAGCCCTACATTCCCGGCTCGAGCCTGAAAGGAAAGGTCCGCAGCCTGCTCGAGTGGCGCAGCGGCGCGGTGAAATCGGAGCCGCTCGGGTACCGTGACATCAGCGATCGCCATCCCCTCGTCAGACCCATTCTGCAGTTATTCGGCGTTGGCGGGGGCGATCAACTGACCGAGGCGCAGGCGGCCGAACTCGGGCCGACGCGGATTGCGTTCTGGGATGCGCCGCTGCGCTCCGACTGGGTGAGCCGGGTGAAGAACGACAACAATCTCCTCACCGAAATCAAGACCGAGAACCGGATTGACCGAATCAAGGGCGTCGCTGAACACCCAAGGCAAACGGAGCGTGTCCCTTCGGGGGCGGTGTTCAATTTCACGCTTTCGATCAAGGTATTGAACGCCGACGGTGACGGCGCGGCTCTCCGCGAGGTGCTGTTCAAGGGCCTGCGCCTGCTTGAGCTCGACAGCCTCGGCGGATCCGGATCGCGCGGCTACGGCAAGGTGAAGCTCCAAGGTCTGACGCTCGACGGGCAGGACATCCAGGCACAGTTCGATGCCGTCGATCCGTTCCTGCCATGAAGACGTTCAGGTTGACGCTGCGCCTGCTCACGCCATTCGGCACGCCGGTGGCAGGCGACACACTGTTCGGGCATTTGTGCTGGGCCGCACTCGAGCGCCGGGGCCGCATCCAACTGGCCGAACTGCTCGACGGTTACACCCAGGGCCGGCCGTGGCTCGCGGTCTCCGACGGCTTTCCGACAGGCTTTCTGCCGCGTCCCACCGTGCCGGATGCCGTGCTCGGAAGATCGATCGACCCGGCCAAGCGGAAGGAATTCCGAAAGAAAGCCTGGTTGCCGCTCATTGGTGTCGACAAACCGGTCGTAGCATGGCTTGAAGACGCGTCCGACGCTGCCGAGTGCCAGCCTAAACCCACAGTGCTCACGCAGAACACCATCAATCGCATCACCGGCACGACCGGCACCGGTCAGTTCGCGCCGCGACAGGTCGAAAGAGACGCTTATCACAGCGATGCGCGGCTGGATGTCTACGCGGTCGTGGATGATGGTCGGTTGGACCTTCCCGCATTGCGCCAGCTCTTTGCGGACGTCGGTGACATGGGGTACGGCCGCGACGCGAGCACGGGACTCGGCAAGTTCTCGGTCGAATCGATCGGCGAGCATCGTTGGCCACCCAGGCCGTCGAGCGATTGGCTGACCCTGGCTCCTTGCGCACCCGATCCGGCCCGCTTGGATGCTTCGCATTGTTCTTACCACCCGCTGACGCGCTTCGGCCGTCACGGCAGTATCGGCGTACGCCTGGGGGTTCCCTTCAAACGGCCGGTTCTGCTGATGAAAACCGGCGCCTTGCTGCGGTCGCGGGAACCGGGGACCTGGCTGGTACACGGTCGCGGGCTCGGCGGGCGCGCTGCGCCGTTATCGGCAGTCGTCCCGGACACGGTCCATCAAGGCTATGCACCGGTCGTCCCGCTGAACTTGGAAACCGCTCCATGAGCCGCCTCTTTGATTCGGTTGACCTGGCGCTGACGCCGCTGACACCGATCCACATCGGGTGCGGCGAAGACTTCGAGCCAACGAACTACGTGATCGAGGACGGCGTTCTGCACTATTTCGACGCCGCATCGGCCAGGCTGTCACCGGAGGACCGGCGCGCGCTCGCGCAGGCAATTGGTGGAGAGGGCACTCAGGCGCTTTTGCGCCTGCAGCGGTACTTCTTCGAGCGGCGCGACACGATGATCGCCGCGACGAAGCATCTGGTTGACGTCGCGCCTGGCGTCGCGGAGGAGTATCGGCAGCGCATCGGTAAGGTTGCCCAGAAGGAAAACTCAGGACGCAAGATCATCAACGTGCTCGAAATCGAGCGTACCGCCCATCATCCTCACGATGGGACCGCCTACATCCCAGGTTCGAGCCTGAAGGGTGCGATGCGGACTGCGTGGCTCGATCACCTGAACCGCGGACGGCCGCGCCGCGACGACGAGAAGGCCCTCGCGTTGGAGCAGCGGCTATTGGGCGGCGCGTTCCACACCGACCCGTTTCGGATGGTCAAGGTGGCGGATACCACGGGTAAAGCGATCACCCGCGTGGTCTTTTCCACCAACCACAAGAAGCGGCCGGTCTTCAAGGATGGGAGAGAGCTAACCGGCAGGGGACCGGCAGTGCGCCGGGAGGCGATCGCCCCGGGCCAATATCGGGCTCTGCGGTCGGAACTGCGCTTCGATGGCTTGCAAGGTCCGGCACCAAGCGATGCAACGCCGGCGAGAGACAAGCGCATCCTCCGGTTCGACGTTCTCGCTCAGGCCTGCAACAGCTTCTATCTGCAGCGCCTCACAGCAGAGCTCGGCATCCTCGAAAATCGACGCTTCGTAAGCGACGACTGGCTTCGTTGGGTCCGGCGGCTGATCGATGAATTGAGCGGCGCTTTCCAAGCAGGGCAGGTAATGCTGCTGCGTGTTGGTCGGCACAGCGGCGCCGAGAGCGTGACCCTCGAGGGCGTCCGGTCGATCAGGATCATGGGGGGACGCGGCGGGCCAACCGACGCAGCGCAGTCGACGACGCTTTGGCTCGCTGCCGAACGGCAGGATGCGCGCAGCGACATGCAGCCGTTCGGATTCGTGCTGGTGGAACCCGCGGGTGCCCCGCAATGCAGCACCCTGAAGCAGTGGTGCGAGCAGCAGCCACCGCCGGACCTCGGGCGGGCGCGGGCGCGGATCGAGGCCGTGCGAAATCGTCTTCGGGCGGAAGCACTGGCCGCAGAGCAGCGTGAGGCAGAGCAGCGCGCAACGGAGGAAGCAAAGCGTAAGGCTGCCGAAGATCAAGCGGCGCGCTGGGAGGCGATGACCGAACAGGGCCGCCGCGTTGAGCAGTTGCGCCAGCGACTGGAGGCACACATCGGGAGGAAGCAACCGGTGAGCGGCATTCTTTACGCGGAGACCCAGAAACTGATCAAGGCGGCGCTCGAAACCGAATGGGGCGCAGAGGACCGCCGGACGCTAGCCGACCTGATCGCGGGCGCTGGTTTCGCGAAGATCGATTTTCAGAGCAGGACCAACGAGATCAAGCTGGCGATCAAAAAGCTCCGAGGTGAAGCGTGATACCGGACATGTGCGCCCTACAGTTCACCTCGGGCTTGGCCTGCCCCGGTCGAGCTCCGATCGCCTACGTGCGCGGCGATCTTTTGTGGGCGCAGGCTGCATACCGGCTCGAGCGCCTTGGCGCTTGGAGCCGCCCCGTGGGTCCTGGCCGACTGCGAATGTGGTAAGGGCCTCGGCGCGAACCACGAACGGGTGAGAGAGTAGCGGATGCACACTAGGGGCGCGATGAGCCGTGACCGTCGCTGAATCGTTTCCTGCAACCGTGGCGATATCACTCCCGCCCGGCACCCGTCTGCCCATCGCGCGCTACCGCTGCACCTTCCGCATGAGCGAAACGAGCGCCTTCGTCGACGCGCTGGACGTGCTGACCCTGCGCGGCAACCGCCTGTTCGGCGATCCGGGCAGTTGGGGCGAATCGCTGATGCCGCCGCCGCCTTCGGTCGCTGCC
>JBBIKZ010000206.1:0-2818 GCA_037445185.1 Hydrogenophilales bacterium
TTCTCGGCGAGGTGTTCAACCTCGCCTGCTACAGTCGCGCGCAAACTGCCTCGACCATGGGCGGCGCGCCTTCCCGCGTCCTAATGGACAATCTGGGTTGAAATCCACCTGAGCGACCCCAACTGCATTTGGGTTGTTAGGGAGAGCATGCATGACTGAAACACCACAGGAAATACCGGAATCCACCACCACAGAACCGGCACAGCCTGACGCGGGCGCACAAGGCGAGCAGCCGCAGGCGGCTGCCGCCAGCCTGGAGGATCGCCTGCGCGAGGCCGAACTCAAGGCTGCCGAGCATCACGATGCCTGGCTGCGCGCGCGGGCCGAGGCCGAAAATACCCGCCGACGTGCCCAGGAGGACGTTGAGAAGGCGCGCAAGTACGCCCTGGACAAATTCGCGGGTGAGTTGCTTGCCGTCAAAGACAGTCTCGAGGCCGCGCTGGCCACTGGGGCGGAGACCACCGTCGAGAGTCTCAGGAATGGCGTCGAGCTGACCCTCAAGCAGTTGACCAGCGTGCTGGAGAAAAACCACGTGCGGGAGATCAACCCCGTCGGCGAGAAATTCGATCCGCACCTGCATCAGGCCATCGCCATGGTGGAAGGCGAGGGCGAGGCCAACACGGTGGCCAGCGTGCTGCAGAAAGGCTACCTCCTGCACGACCGTGTGCTGCGACCGGCCCTGGTCACCGTGCTTCAGGGCAGCGCACAAAGCGGCGGTGCGGCGACCTGACCGTCGGGTCATGGCTTGAAGTTCCGCACAACAAACCCATATCGCAATCAGGTTGAATCATTCACGCAAGGGATAAGGAAATGGGAAAAATCATCGGCATCGACCTGGGCACCACCAACTCCTGTGTGGCCGTCATGGAGGGCGGCAAGCCCAAGGTGATCGAGAACTCCGAGGGCGCGCGTACCACGCCCTCCGTCGTCGCCTACACCGATGACGGCGAGATCCTGGTCGGGGCGCCGGCCAAGCGTCAGGCCGTCACCAACCCGAAGAACACGCTGTTCGCCATCAAGCGGCTGATCGGTCGGCGCTTCACCGAAAAGGAGGTGCAAAAGGACATTGGGCTCATGCCCTACAAGATCATCGAGGCCGACAACGGCGATGCCTGGGTGGAGGTGCGCGGCAAGAAGCTCGCCCCGCCGCAGATCTCCGCCGAGGTACTGAAGAAGATGAAGAAGACCGCCGAGGACTATCTTGGCGAGACGGTCACCGAGGCGGTGATCACCGTGCCCGCCTACTTCAACGACAGCCAGCGCCAGGCCACCAAGGACGCGGGCCGCATCGCCGGGCTCGAGGTCAAGCGCATCATCAACGAACCGACCGCGGCGGCGCTGGCCTATGGCATGGACAAGAAGCGCGGCGACCAGAAGATCGCCGTCTATGACCTGGGCGGCGGCACCTTCGACATCTCCATCATCGAGATCGCCGAGGTCGAGGGCGAGCACCAGTTCGAGGTGTTGTCGACCAACGGCGACACCTTCCTCGGCGGCGAGGACTTCGACCAGCGCCTGATCGACTACATCATCGAGGAGTTCAAGAAGGAGCAGGGCGTCGATCTGTCGAAGGACGTGCTGGCGCTGCAGCGTCTGAAAGAGGCAGCGGAGAAGGCCAAGATCGAGCTCTCCTCCACCATGCAGACCGAGATCAACCTGCCCTACATCACCGCCGACGCCTCGGGGCCGAAGCACCTGGTGATGAAGATCACCCGCGCCAAGTTCGAGAGCCTGGTCGACGGCCTCATCGAGCGCACCATCGAGCCGTGCCGCATCGCCATCAAGGATGCCGGCATCAAGGTCTCCGACATCAACGAGGTCATCCTGGTGGGCGGCATGACGCGCATGCCCAAGGTGCAGGACAAGGTCAAGGAGTTCTTCGGCCGCGAGCCACGCAAAGACGTCAACCCCGACGAGGCGGTGGCCATCGGTGCCGCCATCCAGGGTGGCGTGCTGCAGGGCGAGGTGCGCGACGTGCTGCTCCTCGACGTCACGCCGCTGTCGCTGGGCATCGAGACCCTGGGCGGGGTGATGACCAAGCTGATCCCCAAGAACACCACCATCCCCACGCGGGCCACCCAGGTGTTCTCCACCGCCGACGACAACCAGACCGCGGTGACCATCCACGTGCTGCAAGGCGAGCGCGAGATGGCCTCGGGCAACAAGAGCCTGGGTCAGTTCAACCTCACCGACATCCCGCCGGCGCCGCGCGGCATGCCGCAGATCGAGGTCACCTTCGACATCGACGCCAACGGTATCCTGCACGTCTCGGCCAAGGACAAGGGCACCGGCAAGGAGGCCAAGATCACCATCAAGGCCAACTCCGGCCTGTCGGAGGAAGAGATCCGGCGGATGATCAAGGACGCCGAGGCGCATGCCGCCGAGGACCACAAGGCCTTCGAACTCGCCCAGGCGCGCAACCAGGCCGACGCCATGATCCATTCGGTGCGCAAGGCCCTCAAGGATTACGGCGACAAGGTCGGCGCCGACGAGAAGGACAAGATCGAGGCCGCCATCAAGGCCACCGAGGAGGCCATCAAGGGTGGCGACAAGGCCGAGATCGAGGCCAAGACCCAGGCCCTGGCCGAGGCCAGCCACAAACTGGCCGAGCGCATGTACGCGCAGCAGAGCGGGGAGCAGGCGGGCGGTGCGAGACCCGGCGCTGCGGGCGGCAAGAAGGCCGACGAGGACGTGGTCGACGCCGAGTTTGAGGAAGTCAAGGACAACAACAAGTAAGCCGTCCCCGCACGGCCCCCCATACAAAAACGCCGGCCACTCCGCCGGCGTTTTTGTTGGCTCGGGAGGTCGTGCTCATGAT
>JBBIKZ010000207.1:0-4419 GCA_037445185.1 Hydrogenophilales bacterium
GCAGCGCCAGATGGTACCGATCGCAGCGATCGGCGAGTTGCTCGCAGCCGAAACGACGCGAGCGCCTGAGGCATCGCCGAATGCGCAGCCGGCTGACGCCGAGCAAGACACGAGACCTGCCGATGAACAGCGCAGCCACATCGCTGATGCCGAGCCCTGGCGCGGCGGCCGCGCATACGACGAGAGTGCTGTCGTCACGCATCGCGGCGGCATGTGGCAGGCGAAGTGCCGTACCGAGCAGGAGCCGGTCTCCAGCGATGGTGAGTGGAGGTGTATCGCTGAGGGCGTGCACGCAGTCGCTGTGCGCGCAGGCGATGATCCTCGCATGCAGATCGTCGATCTCGAGCTGACGAGCGGACGTACGATCGGAGTGCCGATGCGACTGCCGATTCCGGTGCATACTGGCAGATACGAGCCTGAGCGTGCATACAGCTTTGGCGACGAGGTCGCATGGAGCGGCTGTACGTGGCGCGCACAGCGAGACGTGCACGGCGAGGAGCCGGGTCAGTCAGATGCGTGGGTGCTCGTCGCGAAGCAGGGCAAGCGCGGCGAGCCTGGGCCTGAGGGCCGGCGTGGTGACCCCGGACCGCAGGGGAGGATGGGCCCGCGCGGTGAACGTGGCGCGCAGCTGGCCTTCCGCGGCCAATACGCACACGGCAACGTCTACGAGATTGGCGATATCGTGTCGCATCGCGGCGGCATGTGGCAGGCCAAGTGCCGTACCGAGCAGGAGCCAGTCTCTAGCGATGGCGAGTGGAGGTGTATCGCTGAGGGCGTCCATGCAGTGAATGTGCGCGCAGGCGATGATCCTCGCATGCAGATCGTCGATCTCGAGCTGACGAGCGGACGTACGATCGGAGTGCCGATGCGACTGCCGATTCCGGTGCATACTGGCAGATACGAGCCTGAGCGCGCATATAGCCTCGCAGATGAAGTCGCATGGAGCGGCTGTACGTGGCGCGCACAGCGAGACGTGCACGGCGAGGAGCCGGGTCAGTCAGATGCGTGGGTGCTCGTCGCGAAGCAGGGCAAGCGCGGCGAGCCTGGCCTTGATGGCCCGCGCGGTGAGCCGGGACCGCAAGGGGTGATGGGCCCGCGCGGTGAACGTGGCGCGCAGCTGGCCTTCCGCGGCCAATACGCACACGGCAACGTCTACGAGACTGGTGATATCGTGTCGCACCAGCGCGCGCTATACGTCGCTATGCGCCGCACGGATTCCGTGCCTCGCACCGGCACGGATGATTGGGAAATGATGCTGGCTGCGCTGTGAGTACGTGATGAGCATCCCGTTGATGACATTGGCCGACGTCAAGGCGATCCTCGGAATCGTGGGTACGACATACGACGCAGCGCTCACCGCAGCGATGCCGCTCATCACGCAGCGCTTCGAGCAATATACGCGACGCGGTCTGGCCCGGCGCGTAATCACCGACGAGATGCATCGGCACGAGCGAGTCTCAACGCGTGTCTATCTGTGGGCATTCCCAGTCGCTGTGCTGACGGCGATCACGCTTGACGGAGTCGATGCCGACATCCAATCATTCGATCTCGATGCACAGACAGGCATCATCGAATCGCGCGCACTGCTGCATGCCGACAGAGTCGTCGTCGATTACACAGGTGGCTATGCGCAGGACGCAGTACCGATCGATCTGCAGCACGCATATGCGACCGCCGTCGGAGTGCAGGCCGCAGTGCCCGACGTCTCTGGAGCATCGGGCACCAGTGCGATTCGTTCGATCGGTCTGGGCGGCGGAGCACTGCAGGTCGCATTCGACACGGCACGTTCGACGCTCGCCGGGTCATATGATGTCACGGGGGTTCCGCCCGATCTGATGGATTACGCTGGCACGCTCAATTACTACCGGCGCATGGTGCTCTAGCATGTCGTTGCCTCCGATTGATTTCGCCGCAATCTCTGCCACTGCCAGAGGTGCGCTGGCGTCCTACGGCACGCCAGTCGAGTTTCGCGAGGGCGGCACCGGCACGGCGCGCACGATTCATGCAGTGATATATCGCGATGGCCAGACGCTGCAGCAGTTCATCGCAGATGCTGACGTCGAGGATGCGATCGCGATCCTGAATCCTGACGATTTTCGGGATCCCAATCGCATGCCGCAGAAGTTTGATCGACTCACTCTATCGATCGAAGGATTCCAGCGGATCTATACTATTGACAGCGTTGCGCCGATCATCGCGGCGTCGACGCTGCCACTCATTCAGGTCAGGCTCAAGGTGGTGTGAGAGATGGCATCTGCGCAGGTACGCCAGGCAATCAGACAGCGGCTGCTGGACGTCTTTCCGTCTCTTCCGCTCTTCGATCTGCTCGGTACGGTCGTGCAGCCATCATCGCTGCCATCTACGTGGGCAGCCATCGAGTACGACTCGAGCGACGAGCGAATCGTAGAGACTGGACCGACGCATGCGTATGCGGAGGCAGGGAGTGCGCATGTACTGGTCGCAGGAGCCGCCGGCATCGGAGACATGCAGACGTACTCGATTGCGGACCAGATCGCCAGGGCATTCTCCGGATGGACTGATGCCACATCGGGCCTCTACGTCACCGGCGTGGAGATTCTGTCGTCGATGACTCAGGACGCCGACGGGCGCTGGTTCGTGATGCCGGTCTCGATATCCTGGGTGCGGAGGTTCTACCATTGACCACAGCGGTTAGCGTCAAGGGGCTCAGCGAGCTGCTGCGCGATCTGCGCACGCTGCCAGCTCGCATCGAGCGCAACGTCATTCGCGGCGCATTGCGCGCCGGCGGGCGCGTGCTCGTGCGCGAACTCGCCAAGCGCACACCCGTCGGTAGGCCGCGCAAGAATTGGAGAGGCGAGTTTCGCCCTGGCGGTGATCTGCTCAAGTCGATCAAGATGCGCGTCACGGCCCGCAAAGGTGCGCCGGAGATGACGATCAGTATCGGTAGCAGGCTTGCCTGGTACGCCAATATCGTTGAGCGCGGCACGTACCGTCAGCCTGGCGGATACTGGATCGTCGCGCGCAAAGCCAAAGCTCTGCGCATTGGGCACGTACTTCGCAGACGCATCTGGCATCCAGGCATTTCGCCGCGCTACTTCGTGCGCGATGCATTCGCGGCCGGTGCAGAGCCATCCGTGCAGGAGTTCCGGCAATACGTTGCACGGCGTTTACCGCGCGAATTAGTCAAACAGCAAGGAGGCTGAAATATGGCAGTCGCATCCGCAATCTTCCGCCGGCTCAAGTACAAACAAGAGACCAATTACGGTCAGATTCCCGCACCATCCGGCTCGACTCTTCTCCGGCGTGTCGAATTCTCGCCTGGTATCACCAAGGACATTTTCGAATCGTCGGAAGTCCGAACAGATCAGCAGTCCACGCTCCCGCGTCATGGCGCACGTCGAGCAACCGGCACGCTGCGAGGCGAACTGAGTCCTGGCGCATACGCACCGTTTCTCGCGGCGTTGCTGCGCAGAGATTTCACGACGACCACTGCTCTGACTGGACTATCTCTGACGCTCGCTGTCGCGACGCATCCGACATATACGCTCACGCGTGGATCCGGTGATTACCTCGCGAGCGGTCTGAAGATCGGAGACGTGATCAGAATCACGGCAGGCACGTGGAATGCCGCGAACCTCAACGTCAATCTGCTCGTTACCAATCTGACCGCTACCGTCGCGACGGTCGTCGTTATCAACAACAAGACGCTCGTCGCTGAAGGGCCGATCGCCTCATCGACGCTTACGGTCGTCGGCAAGCGCACGTTCGTGCCGGCGAGCGGTCACATCGATCGCTCGTTCACGATCGAAAGCTTCTTCGCTGATCTATCTTTATCCGAGATGTACGTCGGCAATAAGCCGGCGCGCATGACGCTATCGCTCCCGGCGACTGGCATCGCAACGGTCGAGATCGAGTTCTCAGGCAAGGGCGTGCAGACGTTCGCGGCGGAGCAGTTCACCTCTCCGAACGCTGCTCCTGCGTATCAGGTGACCACGGCAGCGAATGGGCGTCTCGTCCTCGGCGGCGCGCTGCAGACCGTTGTGCGAGATCTGTCGATCACGATCGATGGTAACGTGACCGGACAGCCGGTCGTCGGCTCGGACGATATCCCATTCCAGGCTCTTGGACAGGTGCGCGTAACTGGGCAATTCAGCGCATTCTTCGATTCAGCTGCTCAGCGTGATGCATTCCTCAATGAAACGACGCAGTCGCTGGCTGTCGTGCTCACATCGACCAATGCGGACAACGCCGACTTCATTTCCATCGCCCTGCCTCTCATCAAGACGACATCGGCAGAGAAAAACGACGCGGCCGACGGCATCGTGCAGACGATCGCGTTCGCCGCAGGAGTAAACGAGAGCGGCGGCAACGGCACAGCGACGGAAGCGACGACGATCGTCGTCCAAGATTCGCAGGCATAGTCATGACTTACAAAATTGG
>JBBIKZ010000208.1:0-5687 GCA_037445185.1 Hydrogenophilales bacterium
CTCGACGACCGCGAGATAGTCCTCGATCGCCTGCCGGATGTCGGCGCGGGCTTCTTCCACGGTGCCCCCCTGCGACCACCCACCGCGCAGGCCCGGCACCGATGCGGCAGCACCTTGCGCCGATCGATGCAACACGACGCGATACTTCATCGTTGACTCCCTGCTCGCGGAATCAAATCAGCCCGCCGCAGCCGGATTCGAGAACTCCATCTTCACCCCCGCCAGCTCGATGATGTCCTTGTCCTTGAGCGGATGGGCGGCGGAGCCGAGGTTGGTGCCGTTGACGGTGGGAAAGACTTCGCCTTCGACGTGCGCGATGAAGTAGCCGGTGGGGCGGCGCGTGATGACGGCGACCTGGTGGCCGGGGCGGCCGATCGTGGTCAGCGCCTTGACCAGCGCGAGTTCGCGCCCCGCATTGGCGCCGGAAAGGATCTTGATCGTCGCGGCGGGCTGCCCGCCTTCTTCGGCGCCGCCGCCGGGCTGACGCACCTGGATCGTCGCCGGGCCGGGACCGTAGAACTCGCGGCGCAGCGGCTGCGAGGTATCGATGTCGACCTCGCTTTCGGAAGCGGTGGCGCCGTCGGCCAGGAATTTGAGCCGGTACTTGCCGATTTCGACGATGTCGCCGCTTTGCAGCAGATGCTTCTTGATCGGCTGGCCGTTGACGGTCGTGCCGTTGGTGGACCCGAGGTCTTCCAGATAGAAGTCAGAACCGGAGGCGTAGACGACCGCGTGCTCGCCACTGACCGCGAGGTTGTCGATCACCACGTCGTTGTGGGAGCGGCGGCCGATGGTCGTCCGCTCCTTCGAGAGGTTGACCTCCCGCAGGACCACGCCGTCCAGGCTCAACACCATCCTCGGCATCCTTGCTCCCTGTAGTTCTACTTACTTGCAGGATGTTCGCGCATTCTGCCAGCGTGCCGCCCGCCTTGCCAGTCCGAGCGGCCACTCGGGTGCGACGCCTACGGTCGGTCCGGGGAATCCTCCGCCGAGGCAGCCTCACCCAGGCTCACGACGATCACCGACACGTTGTCACGCCCGCCGGCTTCGTTGGCCATGTCGACCAGCCGCCGCGCGGCTTCCTGCACATCGGGCGCGCACGCCGACACCAGACCGCCGATCTCGTAGTGCGTGACCATCTCGGTCAGCCCGTCGGAGCACAGCACAAGCAAGTCTCCGGCCTGCGCGTCGTACTCGTGGATTTCTGGCTCGACTTCGGCGCTCGCACCCAGTGCGCGGGTGACCAGGTTTTTTGCCGGCAACAGGCGCGCTTCTTCCTCGGTCACCATGCCGGCGTCGAGTAGTTCCTGCGAAAACGAGTGGTCGCGCGTCAGTTGCTCCAGTTGCCCGCCGCGGAAGCGATACAGCCGCGAATCGCCGGCATGCGCGGCCCACAGTTTGCCGTCGAGCAGCCAGGCGATGACCACCGTCGTGGCCATGCCTTCGAAGGCGGTGCTGTTTAAGGCGGCGCGAAAGATCGTCGAATTCATGCTGACCATCGATTCGCGCAGCGCCGCGCGCGGATCGAACGAGCCATTCTCCGCTCTGGCCTTGTCACGGGCTGCCGTCAGCTCCGCCAGCAGCGTGCTGACGGCCATCGTGCTGGCGATCTCGCCGGCGTTGTAGCCGCCGAGCCCGTCGGCCAGGATGAACAGGCCCGCGTCGGGTTCGGCGCCGAGCGCGTCTTCGTTCAGCGGGCGCACGATCCCCGCATGGGTTCTCAGGGCGAAGTCGAGCGCGTATGTCATTCGTTGGGCGCGAATCTGCGCGCCGGATTATGTCGAAACGCAGCGTCGGCCGCTGGACGCTCAGTCTGCGGCCGCCGAACGGCGCCGTTCCAGCCACTTGGCCAGTGCGACGACGAACACCGCGCCGAGCGCGCCGGCGACGTGAGCGACGTACGCGTCTGCAGGGGCGACCGGCTGGACGATCGGGTCGCCGACGATCAACCCGCCCGCGATCCAGCCGAGCAGCCCGCCACCCAGCACCACGATGATCGGCAAACGGTCGAGCAGCTTGAGGATCAACTGGCTGCCGAACACGATGAACGGCACGCTGACGAGCAGCCCCAAGACGATGAGCCCCGTGCGCCGGCTCGGATCGGCCTGCTCCGCTGCACCGGCGATCGCGATCACGTTGTCGAGCGACATCACGAAGTCGGCGACGATGATCGTCTTGATCGCCGCCAGCAGCTTGTCGCTCGCCTGAATGCCTGTGTAATCGTCGTTTTCGGGCGGCGGCGCGATCAGCTTCACACCGATCCACAGCAGCAGCAGCCCGCCGACGAGCTTGAGCAGCGGCACGGTCAGCAGCGCGACCGCGACCGTGATCAGGATGACCCGCAGGACGATCGCGCCGGCCGCGCCCCAGACGATGCCGAGCCGGCGATGCCTGGCCGACAGATTGCGGCAGGCGAGCGCGATGATGACGGCGTTGTCCCCGCCGAGCAGGATGTCGATGATGATGATCTGGACGATGGCGTCCCATTCCAGATTCAGCAGCCACTGCCACATGCGCCGTGTCTCCCCGATGGCCGGCGTTGCGCGTCCCGGACGCGTCGCCGCCTCAATTTCGATCGAGCGTGACCGGCCTCACCGCGCCCGCCGAGCGGCCGACAGCGGGATTCGGCCCTCGCGCGCCACGCCGACGCGCTCCGCCATTCCGGGCCGCCTTTCGTTCGTCACTCGGAGCCGCCTTTCAATCGTGATTCCGAGCCGCCTCTCGATCGGCATTCCGAGCCCCTCTCGATCGTCATTCCGAGCGGCAGGCGAGGAATCTCCATCGCTCGCAACGCCGAGATCCCTCGCGTGGCTCGGAATGACGCCATGGCGCGATTGCGAACCGGCCCCAGCTCGTCATTCCGAACCCCTCTCGATCGTCATTCCGAGCCGCCTCTCGATCGTCATTCCGAGCCGCCTCTCGATCGTCATTCCGAGCGGCAGGCGAGGAATCTCCATCGCTCGCAACGCCGAGATCCCTCGCGTGGCTCGAATGACGGCACGTGGGCTCGGTCTGCGCGCGATCGGCGATCGGGATGACGAGCCGCGCGATACGGCGACGCCTGCTAAAGGACGCTCTTCAGCAATTTGCCGATCTCCGACGGATTCTTGGTCGTCCGGATGCCGCAGGCTTCCATGACGGCCAGCTTTTCCTGCGCGGTGCCCTTGCCGCCGGAGATGATCGCGCCGGCGTGACCCATGCGCTTTCCGGGCGGCGCGGTCACGCCCGCGATGAAGCCGACTACGGGTTTTTTCATGTGCTGCTTGACCCAGTGGGCGGCCGTTTCCTCGTCGCTGCCGCCGATCTCGCCGATCATCACGACCGCATCGGTATCGGGATCGTCGTTGAACAGCTTCAACACGTCGATGTGCTTGAGCCCGTTGACCGGATCGCCGCCGATGCCGACCGCGCTCGACTGGCCGAGCCCGAGTTCGGTGATCTGCGCGACGGCCTCGTAGGTCAGCGTGCCGGAACGCGAGACCACGCCGATACGGCCTTTCCGGTGGATGTGGCCCGGCATGATCCCGATCTTGATTTCGTCCGGCGTGATCACCCCAGGGCAATTGGGACCGACCAGGACCGTCTTCTTGTGCTGCTTGCGCATGCGGTCGCGCACGACGATCATGTCGCGCACCGGGATGCCCTCGGTGATGCAGATGACCAAGTCGAGGCCGGCTTCGACCGCCTCCCAGATCGCGTCGGCCGCCCCCGCCGGCGGCACGTAGATCGCGCTGGCGTTTGCGCCCGTTTGCGCCTTGGCTTCCCTGACGGTGGCGAAGATCGGAATGCCTTCGAAGTCCTCGCCGGCCTTTTTCGGATTCACGCCGGCAACGAAGCAGTTCCTGCCGTTGGCGTATTCGCGGCAGGCGCGCGTGTGGAACTGCCCGGTCTTGCCGGTGATCCCCTGCGTGATCACGCGGGTGTCTTTGTTGATCAGGATGCTCATGCTTTGGTTCCTAGGCTGACGGCAGGCGATCCGCGCGTGTCATTCCCGCGCAAGCGGGAATCCCTCATTGTGCGATTTCCGGAAAGAGGTCGCGCCAGACGGGATTCGTCATCTCAATCAACTCGACCTTCCACGCGCGGTTTCACTTCTTGATCTGCTTGCCGCGTGCAATCGCGGCTTCGATGTTTTCCGTTTGTTCGAACCGGACCAGCGACTCGACCCGGTACTTTTTCGGGAAGCCTTCCACCAGTCCGTGTTTGCGTTCACGGCCACGCGCCTCACAAGATCCGACGTAACACCGACGTACAGCGTGCCGTGCGGGCGGTTCGCCAACGGGTAAACCGCGCGGCTTCGATCGAGCATCGAGTGGATTCGCGCTCTCGCGGGAATGACACATGAACTGTCCGCGCATGCGTGGTGCCGTCTACCCCTTCGCCGCCGCCACCACCTTCTGCGCCGCCTCGGCCATCGTGTCCGCCGAGATGATCGGCAGGCCCGACTCTGCGAGCATCTTCTTGCCGAGATCCTCGTTCGTCCCTTTCATCCGCACGACCAGCGGCACCGTCAGATGCACCGCTTTCGAAGCCGCGATCACGCCTTCGGCGATCACGTCGCAGCGCATGATGCCGCCGAAGATGTTGACCAGAATCGCTTGCAGCTTCGGGTTGCGCAGCATCAGCTTGAATGCCTCGGTCACCTTCTCGGTGGTGGCACCGCCGCCGACGTCGAGGAAGTTGGCCGGCTCGCCGCCGAAGAGTTTGATCGTGTCCATCGTCGCCATCGCCAGTCCCGCGCCGTTGACCAGGCAGCCGATGTTGCCGTCGAGCTGGATGTAGGACAGGTCGAACTGGCTCGCCTCGACTTCGGCGGGGTCCTCCTCGTCCAGATCGCGCATCGCGACGATGTCCGGATGGCGGAACAGCGCGTTCGAGTCGAAATTCATCTTCGCGTCGAGCGCGACGACGCGGCCGTCGCCAGTCAAGATCAGCGGGTTGATCTCGGCGAGCGAGGCGTCGCACTCCCAGAACGCCTTGTACAGCCCCTGCAACACGGCGCGCGCCTGCGCAGCGCTAGCCGCCGGAACGCCGATCTTGACGGCGATGTCGTCGGCTTCGCGCCCGGTCAGGCCGAGCTCGGGATCGACGAACACCTTGTGGATCTTCTCGGGAGTCTTGGCGGCGACTTCCTCGATGTCCATGCCGCCCTCGCTCGAAGCCATCAGGCACACGCGCTGCGTCGCGCGGTCGACGACCATGCCGACGTACAGCTCCTTGCGGATGTCGGCGCCCTCCTCGATCAGCAGACGGCGCACTTTCTGTCCCTGCGGACCGGTCTGATGCGTGATCAGTTGCATGCCGAGGATGCTCGATGCGTGCGCCCTGACTTCGTCGATCGAGCGCGCCAGCTTGACGCCGCCGCCCTTGCCGCGGCCGCCCGCATGGATCTGCGCTTTCACGACCCACACGGGTCCGCCGAGCTTGCGGGCGGCGTCGACCGCTTCTTCGACGGAAAAGCACGACATGCCGCGCGGCACCGGCACGCCGTACCTTGCGAGGATCTGCTTGCCTTGGTACTCGTGGATCTTCATCGGAGTCTCTATCGCGCTTGACTAAACCCTGTGACACACAGGCGCCGGGTGGCTTCACGCCAGGCCGATGCCGCTGATCGTTCCAAGCGAATATCCGTTCGTCGCTTCGAGCCCAGACCCCTTCTTGTCTGTCCGAGCCGAACGTGTACGAAT
>JBBIKZ010000209.1:0-3336 GCA_037445185.1 Hydrogenophilales bacterium
GTTTACAAGCATTGCATTCCGCGAGGCTTCTCTTTATCCTTTGCGCTCATGGGGCGGTAGCTCAGCTGGGAGAGCGTCGCGTTCGCAATGCGAAGGTCGGGAGTTCGATCCTCCTCCGCTCCACCAAATAAAACAAGGGGTTAGGCTAAACGGCCTAACCCCTTGTTGCTTTTTCGCTGCAATTATGCTGCACTGAGTCCTGAAACAGGGTGCAGCGTGAGGTGCAGCATGGCGACCATCAACCCCAGGGAAGACCAGGATAAAAACGTGATTGGCTGGCAAGCCATCATTCGCAAACGCGGGTTTCCGTCCCAGACGCGGACATTCCGCACAAAGAGAGATGCCGAGTCCTGGGCCAAGATCACAGAGAGTGAAATGCTCCGGGGCGTCTGGTGCAATCGGAGCGAGGCTGAGAACACTACCCTGGCGGAAGCTCTGGATCGCTACTCGAAAGAAGTATCCAGTCGCAAAAAGGGTGCTGTCCAGGAAGTTTCCATCATCGGAAAGGTCAAGGAATCCCCCTTGGCCCGCATGTATCTGGCAGCTATCCAAGGCAAAGACATTGCGAAGTATCGGGATGCCATGCTGGCCGATGGTTACAGCCCCATCACGATCAAGCGTCGTCTATCCTTGCTCTCCCATCTGTTCACTGTGGCGACCAAAGAATGGGGGTTGGCCGGGTTGGTCAATCCTGTGCCCTTGGTGTCCGTGCAGAAGCCCAACAATGCGCGAGATCGGCGACTGGTGGGTGATGAGGAAAAAAGGCTGTTGGCGGCTGCGCAAGAGTATGGTGAACCTCTCCCCACCATCATTCGCTTCGCCCTGGAAACGGGCATGCGTCGAGGCGAGATTGCCGCAATGCTCTGGCGGCATGTAGATATGAGGACACATGTGCTTTCAGTGCCAGATTCCAAAACTGGCGATCCGCGCCGAGTACCGCTGTCCAGTCGCGCCTTGGCCGTACTAGATGCCCTACCCCGCCGCATGGATGGTGAGGTGTGGGGTGTCAGGGCAGATAGCATCACACAAGCCTTTGCTCGCGCCTGCCACCGAGCAGGTATCGAGGACCTACGCTTTCACGACCTCCGCCACGAGGCCACCAGTCGTTTCTTCGAGAAGGGCTTGAATCCCATGCAGGTGGCGGCCATCACAGGGCACAAGACCTTGCAGATGCTGAAACGCTATACTCACTTGAGAGCTGAGGACCTGGCGAAGATGCTGGGGTGAATATTACCCGAAGGGCCGGTCCAGACTGATTGCAGGCATTCAGCAGAGGAAAGCAAATGACATTATCCGATCCTTTTCGGTCGTGCGCCTCGGTCGAATGCCTGTCTAGTATCGTCGCAAGCTCTGACATTCGCGACGCGGATTCGCCGGGACGCATTAGTAGTTTGCCTTCACCTCCAGCGCGACTTCGATCGAAATATCACCGTGTACCTTCGAGGTGTTTGCTCGGATATAGCCTGTATCGGCAGCGCAGGAGTATTATTAATTGGTACACCATCACTGCCCCGAACATTGCAAATGGCAATGAGAAAACCTTGATAGCGGTCAACGTCGAGTACGCGGTGCTGCTCGGTACATCCAAATCAGCAGATCTTTGAATCACAGTCGAGACCCATGAGCAAATCCACACCAACAAAAAGAGTGATCAAGAAGCGGCTAACAAAAGCGGAGAAGGCGGACCGCGCTGAGTTTGCGGAGCGTGAGGAACGCACTCGCGAGATGTTGAAGCGAATGTCCGACAGCGCGATTGCGTTGCGCTCACGGGACCGTGAATTCCATGGCCTCGAACGTGAATTTAGGTACCACCAAGAGGATATGCTTCGAGACTTCAATAGATCGAAGGACATTCACCATCCTCGCGACGTTGGGTTGGCCCGTGAACAGATCCTGAGAAAGTTCCTTGTGGATACGGGATTGATCCCTGATCGTTACGCCGCAACGTCATCGAGCGTGCGCGTTGCGTCTACAACCGGGCACATGAGCAACGAACTCGACCTCTTGTTTTACGATCTCAACGAGTCAATTTCGCTAATGCGGCGCGAGAACGCTTACAGCGTCTTACCTGTCGAAAGCACCTACGGCGTTATCCAGGTAAAGTCCAAAGTTACGCGAAACGATATCCGAGAAGGTCTTCGCAATGTTGCGAGTTATAAGAAGCTGCGCCGCGCTTCTTCGTCAGAATGGACAATATATTCTGGGAAGCCTAAAAGCCAAGACGGCTTCGGCATTCTATTCGCGTATGATACCGACCTGGACTGGTCAGATCTTGTCGACGAAGTGCAAGCGTTTGCTGCTGAAAATTCGAAGCATACGTGGCCGAATGTGGTCTTCATTCTTTCCAAAGGTTTTTTTCTATATGGCGATAAAACACGATCCGGCTTTTTGAACAGCCACATTGCGGACATCACAGATGATGTCGTTGTACATGGCCGTCCCGACCGCGAGGGCCATGGCCTTTATAATTTTTACTCCATCTTGATCGCTTTGCTGCGCAATACGTTACTCCAAGAGATTCCTGTCGACTTATATTTTAGTCTTCCCTTTATTGCTGGAGAGTATTCATATAAATTCTCTTTGGGCTTTTTTGCAGAATTTGGAATCTGTGATCAGCACGGAGACTATGCACGCAAACTGACTGAAGCCAAGTTGATAGAAGTTATCGAATGGTGTCAATCCGCTACACCGATAAACTGGGTACGAGCAACCGACATCGCCTACGGAAAACCCGGGGATAATTGGGAAGCATACGAACGCCAGAATGCTGAGGTCAGGATATACAATCCTCGAAACATACCCCTACCAGACTTGATTTTGATAGATACTAATATGATGCACGATGGAAAAGAGGTAACGACTAAGTCACTTGCTTTTGACTCCATCGACACTGCAGGGATGATCATCTGGATTCCATACCTTTACGAGATTGAAGAGGGAATTATTAATTCTTGTCCTAAATGCGAGAAAAAGGATATCGAGCAGGTCTGATTGAAGTAAATATCTCCCGGCTTTGCCGGGGGATATTTACTCAGGATCGACATTCCACCGATCGAGCCGACCATCCTTGTGTCTCAAAGTAGCTACAACACGGACATTCGGATTGTGATCCAGACTGTCACTTCATGGCCGATATTACTCGTTCCTGTTCTCCGGGGAAATGGCTGTTTCCGCTGCCCTGCCGCCGTTGAGCCCTGATGGTCGGCAGCAGACTGATAGCGGTCATTCATTCCCGGATATCCGCAAAGAAGCCATCACCAGTCGCCCATTGCTGTTGTCCGCCATCGGCCGGAGCACCAAACACGCGGGACAGACCCATCTGTATTTGATCCCGAT